>CANGTR010000029.1 GCA_947456855.1 Sphingobacteriia bacterium
GCAATTAAATACAATCCCATTGTTCTTAATAAATCTGCCCCTTTGTACTCCTTGCCATTTTTCTGAACTGTGCCCATCTCTAAGGCTTTATTCATGATTTTATTAAAATTATCTTTGTTGCCAACCGGGATATTCACAATCATCTTTCCCATTTGTTTCCCTTTGGTTAAAAACAATTCATCTTTTCTTTTCATTGGATCAGCAGTGCCAATACCTAGATCCGAAACTATTACTGCTATATCGCCTTTCATGGCGCCGTATAAATCGCTACTGCTAATACCAGATTGTTT
This sequence comes from Sphingobacteriia bacterium, assembly GCA_947456855.1. GTDB lineage: Bacteria > Bacteroidota > Bacteroidia > Chitinophagales > Chitinophagaceae > Sediminibacterium. The sequence goes on from CANGTR010000029.1 coordinate 291, forward strand.
TAAAAATTCATTCACAATTCCTTCTACCTCTAATTGTTGAAGGATTCCTCCAAAAATTGCTGGATTAAAAGAGGCCATTACAATGGCATTGATGTTATTGGAAGGATATTTTTCTAATAAGGAGAGATTCACAGTAGGTCCTGCAAACTTAGATAATATGCTGCCTAAAAATGGATTGGTATAAGTGGTTGATTTTACAACAATTTTTCCTTCTTCAAAAGCAAGTGTTGCTGTTGTATAATTGTCTTTGGTTAATTCTTCTAGTTTAGGAAGTTGTAATGGTATTGTTGATAAACTCCCAAGTAAGTTGTTGGTAGAACTAAAGAAATATCCTTCTGCATTTGTTTTAAACATTTCTCCAAATCCTTTAACAGACATCATAGAAGCATCTTCTTTTTGCGTAAAAAGTCTGGTAGCTTCTTCAATCATTTCTTTACTGCTATTGTTTTTTTCTGGGATTACAAATTTCATATTTACTGAATCGTAATATGGTTTAACTGATCTAGTATAGAACATGGCTAACAGATGGTCTTTATCCCAGGCAAGCATTGAATTTTCTTTGCTGTCTAAATAGTTAAATGTTTTTGATTCTTGTATATTTTTATTGGAAGCGTAGTTGTTTGTATTAATAAAGGAAGCCAACTTTTCTTTATCGCTGATGCTGGCCAATACATTCATAATTGTTATTTCTGAATTATCAGCAGCTTTTTTCTTTACAATGAAAAAGTGAATTTTTTCTTTCCAGTTAATACCAGCATTGGCCCTTAAATCGGCTATGGTTTTTCTGTCTTTTTTGCCGGATGAATCTTTCTCAAATATTTTTGATAAAAGAGTATCTATGGTTATGCCATCGGCTTCTAACTTTTCTTTTAGTGAATGGGCATTCAATGAAACAACTGCCAATGCATCTTTTGGAATTAGTTTTGTTTCTTCAGGGGCATTGTTTTTACAAGCAATTAAACTGCCTGAAAGAAAAAACACAAATGCAAGTTTTTGTAGATGCTGCTTCATAACTAAGATTAATAGGGTGAAGTTAAATCTTTGCGCTGTTAAAACAGTTTTTAAAGGATATCCTTATAATAATGCCTGATAAATGGCTTCCTGTATGTTTGAGCGAACATTCAACTGGCTTAATTTATTGTTATTGCGAGTTGGAGTAACCCTATTGGACAAAAATATATACACCAATTCTTTATCTGGATCTACCCAAACGCAAGTGCCCGTGAATCCTGTATGACCAAAAGTGTTGACAGAAACTGATTTAGAAGGATAGGGCTCTTTTCTGGTTGAATTGTCTTTTTCGGGTTTATCAAATCCAAGGCCTCTTCTGCTGATATCGCTATTGTAGGCTGTGAATAAGCCGATGGTTTCTTTTTTAAATAATTGAACACCATTTAAAGTTCCCCCATTCAACAACAATTGATACAATTGTGCCAAGTCGTAAGCATTGCTAAACAAACCTGCATGGCCTGCAACGCCACCAAATAACGAAGCACCTTCATCATGTACATCCCCACGTATTAATTGACCTCTAAAATGCTTTTCTTCTTCTGTTGGTACAATTGAATTGAGTGTGAACCGATCTCTTGGTTTAAATCCTGTAGTTGTCATCTGCAATGGCGCATAAATATTTTTTTGAACATAGATGTCTAATGGTAACCCACTTAAGGCTTCTACAATTTTTCCTAAAAAAATAAAATCGTTATCGCTATAAACATATTTTCCGGTTGCAGTTAATTTGCTTTGTAAGATTCTTTTTTGCAAGCTGTCTTGCCAATCATTTCTTAAGAATAAATCTTCGGCAACCCTGCTTGAAAAATTGGCAGATGAAACAGTTGAAAAATAGGCAGGCAAAGGCTTTCCAGAAGTTGAGTCTATAATTTCTTTATAAAATGGAATGAATGGATTTAAACCAGCCTGATGCAGTAATATATCTTTAATTAATAAACCAGCTTTATCTGTTCCTTTTACCCATGGTAGGTAATCGCCCAACGTTTTATCCAGTGACAATCTCCCTTCTTCATACAATTTCATGATAGATACAGTAGTTGCTGAAACTTTGGTTACAGAAGCCAAGTCGTAAATCATTTTGGAATGAACAGGTTCTTTCTGATCAAAATTGGTATACCCAAATGCTTTCTCATAGGCTATCTTACCTTTTCTAGCTACCAATACAACACATCCAGGAAAAGCCCCTTTGTTCATTGCATCGTTTACAATCTCATCAATTTTTAAAAGCTTATTGCTGTTTAATCCTGCATCTTCAGGTTGGGTAATTCCTAAATAGTTATTGTATTGTATGCCTGATCCAAACAATAAATCGGGTGATACAGTAACTGGCAAAGTTCCTTTTGCTTGATTTGTTCCTATTAATACATCATAAGTTGCCAACTGCGTTAAATCATCATCTTCATAAGAAGCCAATAAATTAGGTGCATAGTTGCAATTTGAAATTGCATAAGGGTTTCCAAAAAATACAGTAGTGGTTTTGTTCGATTGAAGTTGATTTAATAAAAAAATCGATGATTTGCCCAATCCAAAATTATTGGCTGGTCTTCTACTATAATTATGCAATCCTACAACAATTGCGTCGTAATTTTTTGATTGGATAAGTTCAAAGAGTTTAACAGCAGCATTGCTATCTGCTTTTTCAACGGGAATTACATTGGCAGTTTGATCATCCATCAATTGTTTACCAATCATTGCTTTTGTGGCAAACTGATAAATATCTGCTTTTTGATCTTGTTCCAATTTTGTTGCAATGGTATTTTTCCCTGCTGCTCCAATTGATACATAAGCTATGCGTTTTGTTTTATTGATTGGAAATGCATCATTGTTTTTTTTGCGTAATAGGGTAATTGCATTTTTACTTAGTGCAGCCCTAATAAAGTTGGTTTGCACATTCAGGTCATTTATCAAATTGCTCGTATCTATAGGTTGAAGTTTGTTCAATCCTAAATGGTATTTAGCCAATAATACTTTTTTTACACGATCATTAATCTCATCCCAGGACAATCTACCTTCTTTAATGGCATCTCTTATTTTTTTAATGGTTCCAGGCACATCTCCTGGCAAGCAAAGCATATCGTTTCCTGCAATAAGCGCTTGCACAGAAGCTTCCCCAGCCGGAAAAAATTTGGTAATGCCTTTCATTTCTAAGGCATCTGTAAATGTTAGCCCTTTGAAACCCAATTCTGTTTTTAATAAGTCGGTTACGTTTTTTCTCGAAAGTGTTGAAGCCAAATTAGCAGTAGTATCAATGGATGGGATGTATAAATGCGCAATCATCATACTTCCAATTCCAGCTTTTATTAATTCTTTGAAAGGGTATAATTCTAGTGAGTCTAAATCTGCTCTGGATTTATTAATTATCGGAAGATCATAATGACTATCAACGGCAACATCTCCATGACCAGGGAAGTGCTTGCCAGTGGCCATTACACCAACTTCTTGCATTCCTTTCATATAGGCAGTTCCATACAATGCCACTTTGTATTTGTCTTCGCCAAAACTCCTGTCGTTAATTACAGGATTCATAGGGTTATTATTAATGTCAATATCTGGAGCATAGTTTACTTGAATGCCCAGTCTTTTGCATTGTTCACCAACTGCTTTGCCAAAGGAATGAATCAATGAAGCATCATTCACGGCACCCATCATTAATTGACGAGGGAAATTAATAACACTGTCCAACCTCATGCCCAATCCCCATTCACCATCAATGCTAATCATCAATGGTGTTTTAGCAATTTGTTGGTATCGATTGGTAAGAATTGCCTGACGCACTGGGCCACCTTGAAAAAAACAAAGCCCACCTACATTGTATTTTTGAATCAAATGGGTTACTTCCTGAATATGCTCGGCCCCCAGATTGCTATGGGCTCTAACAATCATTAATTGAGCAATTCGTTGATTTTTGTTGAGTTTACGAAACTGCTTTTTAACCCATTTTTTTGCTTCAGGGGTTTGCTCATAGAATTGTTGCGCATTCAAATATTGAATACTCAACACCAGAAATAATAGGCAAATAATCTTTTTAATCATACTTGTGCAATTAGGAGGCACAAGTTAAGGATTTAGTAGACTGTATGGTTTATTCAGCAGGAGCTTCTTCTGTTTCTTCAGCTAGTTTGGCTTCGATATTATTGGCTTTTAAAACGCCAAACCATTTTACCATTTTCTTCATATCACTAGCATATACGCGATCAAAATCCATATCTGGGTATACTTTTTGAAAATAAGCTTTTACTTCAGCTGGATTTTTTTCCGATGGAACAGTTTCTTTGCTTTCAGACATCGCTTTAAAAATGTCTACTAGATTTACATTTTCACGAATAGTAAATATTTCTATACTCTCTAGATGAGAGAAATTGTGCACTCTACTACTAACAAATTTGGTTGTTTTATCTTCCAAAGATCTAAGGATGGCTCCGTCATTCTTACTGCTCACTAATTCAAACAAACCGCTCATTCCGGTTACTGATATTAATTTATTGTACTCCATATTCAAGTTATTGAGGTGCAAAGTAAAGGAAAATGTGTTAAGCGAGAACCTTTTAACTCAATGTAGATAATAGGTTATCTAATCTGGGCTTTAAATCATCATAAGTAGTGAATCCCCTAGCCAATAAATGAAACTTGGTTTCACTGGTTTGAACCAATAAAGAAGGGAAGCCATTTACTTGCAGCTGTTTAACCAATGAAAACTCATAATACGCCTGTTCTTTATAATCTTCACGCTTTAATTTTTCATAGAATAATGCTGGTTGAATGCTGTATTTTTCTAAAAGATGTCTATAAGATTCATCGTCTGTTAAATCTCGCCCTTCTACGTGTAAAGCTTCCTGTAAATCTGCTGCAAAAGCTACTTGTTTTTCAGGATAGATTTCCTTGAAAATAGACAAAGCGATGGCGGGCTTCTCCGAATTTGGGTACCAATCGCTTAAATCTGGATTATTGATATGCCATAAATAATCTTTGCCAAATTCAACCCCTGCATATTCTTCAACCGTTTTATATGCTTTTTGTATATAACCTGCTGTATTGCTTATGTGCACAGGCGATTCTGGCAATACCATTCCACCTGAAAGTACTTCGATTTGTAAGTTTGGGAAATCAGCAGCAATTTTTTTCATTATTGGGCTAAAACCAAAACACCAGCCACAATAAGCATCATAACAGTAAAATAGAATTGGGTTCATGTTGCAAATATATTGGAGGATTAGAAAATGAACGAATAAACACTGGTTTGAATTATTTGATTCGTATGTGGATTCTCAAAGTTTATATAGCTTTGCTAACTGCATTGCAGTTTATTTGTATGTGAATTTTTCAACTTTATATCTTACAAACTGTTTAATAACCTTATAACTAATTAAAATGCCTGGATTTGAATTTTTTGGAGCAGAAGAAAGAAAAGAAGTAAATGATGTGCTGGAAACAGGAATTCTTATGCGTTATGGGTTTGATGGACCCAGAAAAGGTATCTGGAAAGCCCAGGAATTGGAAAAAGCCATTACAACAACTTTTGGATGCAAATATGCGCAGTTAACCTCCAGCGGAACTGCAGCACTTACAACGGCTATGTTGGCTCTAGGAGTTGGCTATGGCGATGAAGTGATTATGCCAGCTTTTACTTTTGTTGCTAGTTTTGAGGCTGTATTGAGTGTGGGAGCTATTCCGGTATTGGTTGATATTGATGAAACATTAACGCTCAATCCACATGCGGTTAGAAAAGCCATCAATGCCAAAACCAAATGTGTTATGCCCGTGCATATGTGTGGTAGCATGGCTGATTTAGATGCATTATCAGCAATCTGTGCTGAGCATAATCTGATATTATTAGAAGATGCATGTCAGAGTATTGGTGGAACATACAAAGGCAAATTACTTGGAACAATTGGGCATGCCGGTACTTTTTCTTTCGACTTTGTAAAAATGATTACGTGCGCAGAGGGTGGTGTTGTGATGACCAATAACAAAGATGTATATGAAAAGTCGGATGGCTATACAGATCATGGACATGATCATTTGGGCGTAGATAGAGGAGCTGATTTGCATCCTTTCATTGGGTATAATTTTAGAATTAGCGAACTACATGCTGCTGTTGGTTTGGCTCAGATTAGAAAGTTGGATAGTTTTCTTGCTTTGCAGAAAAAAAACAATAAAGCTTTAAGAACTTATTTAGAACAAATTCCTGAAATAAGCTTTCGCGTTATTCCAGAAGGTGGAGAAGATAGTTGTAGTTTTTTAAGTTGGTTTTTGCCTACTACAGAATTGACTCAATCAGTAGTTGCAGAAATGAAGGAACAAGGAATCTTAGCGGGTAATTTTTACTGGTTTGCCAATAATTGGCATTATATCAGCAAATGGGATCATCTAAAAAATAGCACAACACTTGGCAGAATTAGCCCTGAGCAAGAAGCAGCTTTATTGCATCTAAAGTCTACTTCATTTGCAGCAAGTGATGCCATTATGGGACGTTGTATTTCAACAGCCATTAGCTTGATTTGGACTGATGAACAAATTAAAGAAAAAGGAGAGAAGATGGTGGCTGCTATTCGCAAAGTACTTAATGAGAGATAAGAGGGCTTATTGCTGAGTTTTAATTTTCTTGCCCTCGAGTTGGTCTACATAATCTGTACTGCCTAACCTGAATCGAAAAGGGACTTTGGTGATTTTTTCTAATTGCAATTCTTTCTTACAAAAAAATGCTAAATTTTTGGTGTAATAATTAGCAGGAATGATTTGGATGGGTAGGTTTCTTAAACTATCAATTCTTTGCTGCGACTGAATTACAGAAGGCTTCAATAGTTGGGCTTCTGCTTTAGGAGCAACTATTAGTAATAAAATTACAAACAAACAAATTAGTTTACTTTGATGCATCATTTGAAATCTATGTAAATTTACATTGTTATTGTATATCAAATGTCGTTAAGTCAATCACTTCAACAAAAATTATTACAGAAACTGTCTCCTCAGCAGATACAGTTAATGAAGTTATTGCAAGTGCCCACCGCTAATTTAGAAGAAAGGATTAAAGAGGAGTTGGAGGAAAATCCGGCTCTAGAGCAAAGCGATGAGGGTCATGAAGATGAATATACCGATGAACTCAAGGATGAGTTTGATAGTGTTGGGGAAGAAGACCCTGAGCCAGATGGAAGCGAAGATGATTACGATAATGTAGATATCAGTGAATATGTAGTAGATGATGATGGTGAAATAGCTGATTATAAAACCAGGGACGACAATTATCCAGAAATGGATGATCAAAAAGTAATTCCAATAAGGGTAGAAGTTAGTTTTCATGAATTGGTGTTGAATCAATTAGGAATGCTTGAATTGGATGAAAGGAATTATAAAATTGCTGAGCAAGTCGTTGGAAGTTTAGATGATGATGGATACCTAAGAAGAGAACTGTCTTCTATTGCAGATGACCTGGCATTTCGGCAAAGTCTTATTGTTGAAGAAAAAGAAATTGAATCCATCATTCAGCAAATTCAACAATTTGATCCAGCAGGGATTGCAGCAAGAGATTTGCAGGAATGTTTATTGCTTCAATTAAAAAGAAAAACAGCAGAGGGTCAGTCGGTTCAACTTGCGGTTCAAATCTTGAGTAAATATTTTGATGAATTTACCAAGAAACATTATGAAAAAATTCAGCGAAGTTTGAATTTAACCGACGATCAAATTAAAGAGGTAATCAATCAAATTATCAAGCTCAACCCTAAGCCCGGAGGCAATATGGGTGAGATGAATAAAGCAGAAAGTTATATTATTCCAGATTTTTTTGTGATCAATAACAATGGACTTTTAGAGCTTACGCTAAATTCAAAAAATGCTCCTGATCTTAGAATATCCGATGGCTATAAAGACATGCTAAAAGATTATGAAAAAGGCAGCAAAAAAGATAAAAGGCAAAAAGAAGCGGTATTGTTTATCAAGCAAAAAATTGATGCAGCAAAATGGTTCATTGATATGATCAAGCAAAGGCAAGACACTTTGATTGGAACAATGGGTGCCATCATGAAACACCAGCAAGCTTTTTTTCTTTCAGGAGACGAAACTACCATGCGGCCCATGATTTTAAAAGATATTGCTGAACTTACTTCATTGGATATTTCAACAGTAAGTAGGGTGGCGAATAGCAAATTTGTTCAAACAGAATTTGGAACTTATCGATTAAAATTTTTCTTTAGTGAATCTTTAAGTACAGATAGTGGAGAAGAAGTGAGTACCAGAGAAGTTAAAAAGATTTTAAGTGATATTATAGAAGCAGAAGATAAACGAAAGCCTTTGAGTGATGAAGTATTAACAGAAATGCTTCAAGAAAAAGGTTATAATATTGCTAGAAGAACTGTTGCCAAGTACAGAGAGCAATTGAATGTTCCTGTAGCTAGATTAAGAAAGGAACTATAGTTGATTATTTAAGCAGCTGTTAAACGTATAATGATAGAGTCAAATTATAAAGAAAGTTCATCGAAAACAACCAGTGGGGCTCTTCCGGTTTTAGCCAAACTAGTTTCTTATTTAGTTCATCCCATCTTTATCCCTACCTATTTTTTTGTTTATTTAATGTGGCAGTTTCCTTATGGATTTGCTGGCATAACAGAATGGCAATTGCAAATGCGATTGTTTGGTGTTTTTTGGCTCACCGCTTTTTTTCCATCTTTTGCGGTTTTCTTATTGTGGAGATTAAAGTTTAGCGATAGTATTTATCTGAGAACCCAAAAAGAAAGAATTGTTCCTTATATCATTACCATGTTTTTTTATTGGTGGATGTATTACTTAAGTAGAAACTTTACCGATCAACCAGAAGCGTTAAAATTCTTTTTTATGGGAATTTTCATTGCAACTGTTTTTGGGCTTATTCTCAATAATTATTTTAAAATAAGCATGCATGCAATGGGAGTAGGCGGCGCTGCGGCAGCTATTGTACTAACTTCTTTTTTTTACGAAACTGCAAACGGAATTCCTATTAGTATCGCTGTGCTAATAGCTGCAATTGTTTGTACGGCTAGAATCATTGTAAGCGATCATTCTCTAAAAGAAATCTATATAGGATTATTGGTTGGAATTGCATGTCAGGTATTGGCTTATCTGGTTGTAGTGTAATGCAATTTGGGTTTGTTTTTATTTATTTAAATGCAAACTGTTTTTAGTTTCTTTGCAATTCAATTTTTATATAAATGTGGTATCAAACAGGCAGGTTAATTCTAAAGTATAGAGTGTATTTATTGTTGTTTCTTTTTGCAGCTACTTTATTTATGGGCTGGCATGCAAGCAAAGTTCAACTAAGTTACGATTTTACCAGGGCCCTACCCACTGATAATCCTAAATACATTGCGTATCAAGATTTTTTAAAACAGTTTGGTGCTGATGGCAATACATTGGTTATTGGAATAGATTCAAAAGACTTTTACAAGGTTTCTTTTTTTAATGCCGTTGCTGCCATGCAAAATGATTTGAAAAAAGTACCAGGTGTTAAAGATGTGTTGAGTGTGCCATTGGCTATTAACTTAATCAACGATACCATTAATCAAAAGTTAGTTCCAGCCAAAATATTTCATCCTCCTTATACCAATCAAGCATCACTAGATAGTGATAAAGTTGTTTTTCAAAATCTCCCATTTTATCAATCACTTTTATACAATCCTTCCACTGGGGCATATTTGATGGCTGTAACAGTAGATAAAGACACCATCAATTCAAAATACAGAACCACGATGATTAACAATATCATTGATGTTACCAAAACTTTTGAAAAGAGTAATAAAACGACGCTGCATCTAAGTGGCTTGCCTTATATCCGCACTGTTATAGGAGATAGAATAAAGCATGAAATGAATTGGTTTTTGATTGGCTCATTGTTGTTGTCGGCGATTACTTTGTTTATTTTCTTCAGATCAATCAGTGCCATGCTCATGAGTTTGTTGGTGGTTGGTATGGGCGTTGTTTGGAGTGTGGGCACATTGGTATTATTGGGATATAAAATCACTTTACTAACTGCATTAATTCCGCCTTTGGTAGTGGTAATTGGTATTCCCAATTGCATTTATTTTTTAAATAAATACCATACTTCTTACAGAGAAATTGGCCAAAAAAATGAAGCACTGATACATATGGTGGGCAAAATGGGTATCGTAACGCTATTCTGTAATATAGCTGCTGCCATTGGTTTTGCGGTGTTTGCACTCACCAAAAGTGATTTATTGAAAGAATTTGGTGAAGTTGCAGGAATCAATATCTTGATGTTGTTTTTTATCTCATTGATTTTTATTCCACCTGTATTAAGTTTTTTACCTGCTCCAAAAGAAAAGCACACCCATTATCTCGACAATGTATTTTTAGCAAAACTGTTGGTTAAAGTAGAGCATTGGGCATTTAACCATAAACGAATGGTGTATGGCGTAACTGTTGTGTTAACCTTGGTTGCTATCATTGGAATATTCAGAATTAAAAGCGAAGGATTCATTGTAGATGATTTGCCAAAAGCCGATGTGATTTATACCGACCTTAAATGGTTTGAAGAAAATTTTGGTGGAGTAATGCCACTCGAAATTGTAATTGATACAAAGAAAAAAAATGGTTTAATAAGATCAACAAATCCCATCGCAAAGATCGATGAGTTTGCTGCTTATCTAGCAGCCGATTCTTCCGCAGGAAGACCATTGTCTTTTGTAGATGGATTAAAATTTGCCAAGCAGGCTTTCTATGATGGGGATAGCTTGAGTTATGCAATTCCGTATGAATCAGATCTGGCATTTATTGGCCCCTACTTAAAAAGCAAGAAAGATAGCGGACAAAAACAATCAACACCACTCACCCAATTGCTTAATAATTTTATTGATAGCAATAAACAAAAAGCCAGAATTAGTGTAAACATGAAAGATATCGGGAGTGCTAAACTACCTGTATTGCTCAATCAATTTGAAGCAAAATCTCGCGAAATTTTTGATACTGCCAATTACAAAGTAAGTTTTACAGGCAGTAGTGTAAGCTTTTTAGAAGGTTCTAGTTTTATTATCAAAGGGTTACAAGAAAGTATTTTCTGGGCTTTTTTACTCATTACCCTTTGTATGTTCTATTTATTTAGGTCGGTGCGGATTTTAATCTGCTCGCTAATCCCCAATTTGATACCATTAATAGTTACCGCTGGTGTAATGGGTTGGGCAGGAATTGCACTAAAGCCCTCCACTGTGTTGGTTTTTAGTGTGGCATTGGGTATTGTTATTGATGTAACCATCCGATTTTTAATCAATTATAAACAAGAGCTACCTACTTATCATGGTAAAGTAGGTCCTACCTTGGTGCAAACCATAAAACATACTGGTATAAGTATCATTTATACTTCTTTAGTACTTATAGCTGGGTTTATCATCTTCTGTTTTAGTGAATTTGGAGGAACAAATGCACTTGGATGGCTTACTTCATTAACCTTGGTGGTAGGAACCATTACCAATTTGGTGCTGCTTCCGGTGTTGATTATCAGTACTTCAAAGCGATAGGGTATGTCTTATAGCTAATAGCTATAAATCCGATCTACTTATAATGCAGCTATTTTATATTTTAGTTTGACTATATTATTTATTGTTAAACTAAAAAATAAGTTCATGAGAAAACTCGCAGTTTTTTTGGCGATGGTCTTGTTCTGTTTTGTACAGACCTTCGCTCAAACTAATCGAACTGTTACCGGTAAAGTAACAGATGTAAAAGGCATCCCACTTGCTGGTGTAACAGTTACAGCTATTGGGGCATCAAAAAATGCATTGACAGATAACAATGGTGCTTTTTCAATTCAATTGAGTGATAAAGTAAAATCACTCAGATTTAGTTATGTGGGTTATGAAGCACAAGAAGCTCAAATTGGAAACAATGCTTCTTTAACAGTTAGTTTATCCCAAGAAGATGCTGCTTTAAATGAAGTAGTAGTAGTGGGTTATGGCACAGCAAAAAGAAAGGATTTAACAGGTGCTGTTGCAACAATTAATGGCGATAAAATTAAAAATGCACCAGTTCAGAGTTTTGATCAGGCCCTTACCGGTAGAGCTGCAGGTGTAAGTGTAACAATGCCAAACGGTGTTTTAAATGCGCCACCAGTAATCAGGGTGAGAGGTGTTAACTCAATTGGATTGAGCTCATTTCCGTTGGTTGTAGTGGATGGAGTTCCTGTTTTTACTGGTAGTGTTGGAAATAATGCATCTAATAATATACTTTCTGATATTAATCCTACAGATATAGAAAGCGTTGAAGTATTGAAAGATGCTGCTGCCGCAGCTATTTATGGATCTAGGGCTTCTGCCGGTGTAATGTTGGTTACAACTAAAAAAGGAAAACAAGGTAAGGCTAGAGTTAGCTTTGATACTTGGGTAGGGTTCAATTCACCATTTAATTTGGTGCCAGTTTTAAATGGTCGTGGCTACGAGACCATTAAAAATGAAGGGTTGGTAAATGCTGGAACTGCTCCAAATGGTACAACACGTGGTTTTTATCCGTATTTAGATAATAATGGACAACCAGTAAGTACTAATTGGTATGATGTGATTTTTAGAACAGGAAACTCACAGAATCATAATTTGAATATTTCTGGCGCAAATGATAAAACCAATTATTATTTTTCTGTAGGCTATACCAATCAAAATGGTATGGTAAGAACCAACACATTCGAAAGACTGAATGCTTTAATGAGTTTAGACCATAAAGTATACAAATGGTTAACAATTGGTGGTAAATTTCAATATTCTTCTTCAGAAAATTTTGGACCCAATTCTGGCTCTTTAGATGGCCAAGCATTTGGAACTTCAGGTATCGGTCGTTTGGCATTTAACTTAATGCCCAATGTTCCTGTATTCTTAAATAACGGACAATACAATTTGAACGCTGCAACCAATACCATTGGTCAAGGGGCAAACATAACAGCTTTGCAATTTACCAATGCGCAGTTTTTATTGGATAATAATATTTTTTCTTCAGCAAACGACCGCGTATTAGCCAATGCCTATGCTACTGTTAAAATAATGGATGGGTTAACTTTCCGTACCAATTTTGGCATTGATAATTTAAATGTTACCAATAAATCTTTTCAATCTGCAGTACATGGTGATGGTGTAGCCAATCAAGGAACCATAACCAATACTTTACAGAGTTATAGAAGGTGGAATTTCCAGAACACGCTTAATTATGATAAAGCTTTTGGGAAACACAATTTGAATGTATTGGTTGGTAGCGAACAACAGTATAGTTTTCAAGAAGGATGGGGTGCAACACGTCAAGGTGTAGCCGATCCGTTTTTCAATGAGTTTCAAGGTGGATGGAATACCATCATTCCTGCTGGCAACTTTTTAGGAGAGAATTATCTTACTTCTACTTTTGGTAGAGTAAATTACAATTATGATAAAAAGTATTTACTCTCAGTAAATGCAAGAAGAGATGGTTATTCTGCATTTTCTCCTGATAATAAATATGGTAATTTCTGGGGAGCATCAGCAGGATGGGTTGTAAGTAATGAGAAATTTTTTGAAAACAGCGGCTTATCCAAAATATTCAGCAATTTAAAATTGAGAGGTAGTTATGGATTGGTTGGAAATAACCAAGGTATTGGAGACTTCGCGTTTTGGAGTTTTTATAGCAGTGGTTTATACGGTGTTAATCCTACACTTGCTTTCTCGCAGGCCGGAAACGCCAACCTTCGTTGGGAAACAAGTAATAAAACCGACATCGGAGTAGAGATGGGCTTCTTGAAAAATAGAATTAATGTTGAAGCAACTTATTATACAAGTGACATTAATAACTTAATTCTAAACGAACCACAATCACCATCAAGAGGTATTCCTGGTAACTCTATTTTAACCAATGTTGGTAGCATGAGTAACAAGGGTTTTGAGTTTACCATCAATGCGCTTGTAATGCAAAAAAATGATTTTAGTTGGAACACCAGTTTCAATATTACTACTTTAAAAAATGTTGTAACTGCCTTGGCTGCAGGAAATGCAGATATTCAACCATCAACATCAGGATTGGAAAGACCGAGCATGATTAGAGTTGGAGAATCGCTTGGAAGTTTTTATGCAGTAAGAACTGCTGGAGTAAATCCGGCAAACGGACAAAGAATATTTCTTTATAGAGATGGAACTGCGGTACAATACAATCACGCAGCTCCTGTTGCTTCTAGATGGACCTTGGTTTCATCAGGTGCAGTTGCACCACGTGTTGCAGATCAAGCAAATGATGGTGTAATTATTGGGCCAGCATTACCAACCTATACTGGAGGTTGGGACAATACATTTAGAGTTGGAAATTTTGATATTAATTTCTTGATTTTCTACTCTGGAGGCAACTATGTTTACAATGGATCTAAAGCTGGTTTGAGAGATATGAGAAGCTGGAATAATGCTGAAGAAATGCTAACTCGTTGGCAGAAACCGGGTGATCAAACAAACATTCCTCGAGTAGTATTTGGAGACAATATTTCTAATGGATCTGGTGTAGTTATTTCTGAGAATGTAGAAAAAGGAGATTTCATGAAACTTAGAAATCTAGCCATTGGATTTAGTTTACCAAAATCTACATTGGATAAAATCGGTATTTCAAGTGCAAGATTTTATGTTCAAGGACAGAACCTTTTCATGCTAACCAAATATTCTGGATTCGATCCTGAAATTTCTTCAAACGGAAACGGTAATGGAAATCCTAGTGTGGATAGAAACTCTGTGCCGATGGCAAGAAGTATCAATGTTGGATTGAATATTGGATTTTAACTTATAAAAATATAATATGAAATATAAAATACTATCACTCGCATTGATTGCTTCTTTGGCTTTCAGTTGCAGTAAAGAAAAATTGGAGCCCATTCCTCAAACAGCACTTTCCGATGCTGTTGCATTTAGCGATTCTGCCAGATCTGTTCAGCAAGTTTTTGGATTGTATTCGGCACTTAAAGCTGGTCAGATGTATGCTGGAAGATACCAGGTATATCAAGATGTTAGAGGAGAAGAATTTTTAAATCAAACCAATAATGCAGTTACTGCATGGTTAACTTGGCAATTTAATCTTACAGCCAGCGCCAATGAAGTTCAAAACCTTTGGGCTGCAGGATATGCTTGTATCAATAGATGTAATGTTGTAATTGCAGGTTTGGCTAATTCTCCAGTGAGTGCAGGATTAAAAAGAAACCTAATTGCCGAAGCAAAATTGGTAAGGGCAACAGCCTATTTTATGCTTCAGCAACTATATGCAAAACCTTTTACTGATGGCAATGGAGCTGGATTGGGAGTTATTTTGAAATTAACGCCTGAAACTTCAAGCGGAGCTAACGATCAAGTGAGGAATACCACTGCCCAGGTTTATGCTCAAATAATAAAAGACTTAAATGAAGCAGAAGCAGATTTGCCATTAACTTATGGTAATGCTACTTCAAATACAACTCGTGCTCATAGAAATACAGCAATTGCATTAAAAACACGTGTTTATTTAAATATGGGACAATGGGCTAATGTTATTACAGAAGGAAACAAGTTGGTTCCAACAAGTACTACAGCTTTGCCGCTTACTCAATGGGCGTCTACATCAGGTGTTGTTCATGGATTGAATGCTTCTGTAGCTGCAGTTTTTGCAAACAATACTTCTAATGAAGCTATTTTCTCTATGCCTTTCACCGCTCTAGATGTTCCGGGTACCCAAAATGGATTGGGTTGGTACTATAATCCTGGCCCTAATGGCGGCGGAGAGTTTGTTATAAATACAACAGGGAGTGGAATTGCAGCAAATACCAATTGGAGAACTACAGATGCGCGTAGAAGTTTCAATGTTGTTTCAGGTGCTCTAACGTATTTGCGTAAATGGCCTAATCCGAATAATGCAGCTGATTGGAATATTGTTAGCAGATATGCAGAAGTGATGTTAAATCTGGCGGAGGCTTTGGCTAATCAAGCAACTGGAACATCTGTAGATGCTAGGGCTTTGGCCATTGTAAACGCCATCCGTTTAAGGTCTGATCCTACAATTACCCCATTTGCGCCTGCTGATAAAGCAGCTTTAATCGATTTAATTCTAACCGAAAGAAGGATAGAGTTAATGGGTGAAGGATTTAGAAGTTCAGATATAATGCGTCGTGGACAAACTTTTCCTGCAAAAGGAGTAGTTGGTAGTTTAGCACCAAGTGCGGCACAGTATATTTGGCCAATTTCTATTGCAGAACTATTGGTTAACAAAACTTGTGTACAGAATCCAGGGTATTAATTTTTATTTTAAATTGTCAATATTGAATCCCGCCCCGATATATCGGGGCGGGATTTTTTATGCTTTCTTGGATTGTTCTTGTGAAAAGAGGCGAGTTTATACCTAAATGGAATATTTTTTCTTTAAATGCAACAATAGTTTAACTTTTACTGTCTATTTTTGACATCTTCTAAACTAAAAATTATTAAACATGAGAAAACTCCTTTTTTTGTGCTTTCTTTTGATTGGGGCTTTATCTGTAGTTTCGGCTCAGAATAGCAGAACCATCACAGGAAAAATCACAGATGACAAGGGTGCCGCTATCGCTGGTGCAACTGTCTTAGTTAAAGGTTCCCAAGTTGGAACTACCGCCGATGCGGAAGGTAATTTTAAATTAACCATGCCTTCTTCTGCAAAAACATTGGTTATTTCTGCCTTAAATTTTGGCAGCAAAGAAATCAGTTTAGGCGCTTCTAATTCAGTTTCCGCTTCTTTATCTAGCGCTGATGACAATCTTTCTGAGGTTGTAGTTACCTCTTTTGGAATTAAAAGAGATGCAAAAACCTTGGGTTATTCAACTCCTAAAATTTCTTCCGAAGATTTAACACAAGTTCGCAATACCAATATTACCAATGCGGTAGTTGGTAAAGTTGCCGGTGTAAGAACTTCAGGAACTGGAGGTTCATTTGCAGGATCCGCTATACTAATCAGAGGTTATACCTCTATGACTGGTAGCAGTGCTCCTTTATTTGTGTTAGATGGTGTGCCTATCGATAATGGAGGTGGTGGTGTTGCGCTACAAGGTGGTGTAACCAACTCCAATCGTGCAGTTGATATTAATCCAGACGATATCGAAGACCTTACTGTATTAAAAGGTGCTGCTGCAACTTCTTTGTATGGTTCAAGGGGTGCTGCTGGTGTAATTTTAATTACTACAAAAAAAGGAAAGAAAAGAACCAAGAACAATGTAGATTTTAATTCTTCTTATGCTGTTGTTTCTGTAAACAGATTACCTGAATATCAAAATGAATATGCACAAGGAACTTCATCTGGAGCTGCAACTGCAGTTTCTACAGTTGGAGTTTACAACTTTAATGCTGCAACTTCATGGGGGCCTAGAATTCTTGGACAAACAGTGACTAACTTTTTTGGACGTCCAGAAAGTTTGAGAGCATACCCTAATAATGTTGCCGACATTGTTCAAAATGGATTTAACCGCCAAAATACAATTGGAATAAGTGGAGGATCCGATAAAACAACTTATCGTGTTTCATTCAACAATACCAAAGAAACCTATGTGTTGCGCGCCAATGAATTGAATAAAAATGTATTGTCTCTTAATTTAAACTCAGAAGTTACCAATAAATTATCTGTATCTTCTTATTTAAGCATCAACAATACATCATCTATTAGATCACAACAGGGTAATCAATTGTCGAATCCTTTCTTCCGTGGATTATTTATTCCTCGTAGTTACGATTTAACAGGCAGCCCCTATTATGATGCTGCTGGAAATCAATTGTTTTATGGCGGAGAAGACAATCCTTATTGGTCTTTAGACAATGTACGTTACAATGATGAAGTAAACAGGTTTATCGGTAATGTAGGCGCTAGGTATAAATTTAATGATTGGTTAAATGCCGATTTTAAATTAGGCGCAGACATTCAAACTTTCAGATCGCATGGTTTTGATGAAGTTGGTGCAAGAGGTGGTGGAAATACCTCTGCCAATGGAACCGGCGGTGTATCTGATGTTAGAAATAACCTAAGAAATATCAATTCTTATTTTACATTAAATGCACAAAAGCAATTTGGTAATTTTAATGTTGCTGCAACTTTGGGAAATGAGATTTTTGATAATTTCTCCAATAGCCTTTCTGTAAGAAGTACAGGGTTGGCTATCAGAGGTTTTGACCAAATTAGCAATGCAACAGTGCACAATGCACCATCAGTTGGTACAGGTCAAGTTAGAACTGTAGGTGTTTTTGCTGATGTGGTTGTAGACTATAAAAAATGGTTATCCTTAAACGTTAAAGCAAGAAATGATTTTGCTTCAACATTGGCCCCAGGTAGTCAGTCTATCTTTTATCCAGCTGCAGCTTTGAGTGCAAATATGACCGAAGCAATTCCTACGTTGAAGAATAAAGTATTGAATTCATGGAAATTAAGGGCCAACTATGGTATAGTAGGTCGTGCAGCTCCTGCATACAATACAGATAACTATGCTGCTCTTGGTAGTGCAGCCGATGGATTTGGTCCAAATATTGCTTATCCTTTTAACGGACTTTCTGGATATACCATTTCTAATTCTGCTGGTAATCCAAAGTTAAAACCAGAGTTTACCACAGAGTGGGAAATTGGAACCGACGTTTCTTTATTTGATAATAGAGTAACTATTCAGGCTAATTATTATGTTCGTAAATTAACCGACGGATTATTTGGTGTTCCTGTTTCTCCTGCTTCGGGAGTAACATCGTTGTTCCAAAACGCAGGTGAAATTGAAACAAAAGGAACTGAATTAACTTTAGGATTGGTTCCTGTTAAAAGCAGAAACTTTACTTGGAGCATCAATGCAAACTATACTCAATTTAGAAGTATGGTTACTAAATTGGCACCAGGCGTATCAGTAATTACTTTGGCTGGATTTACAACGCCAAATGTGAGATTGGTTGTGGGTGAAGAGTACGGTGCTATTTTTGGAAATGCTTACCAAAGAGATGCACAAGGCAGAATGATTTTACAAACTACCGGAACCAATGCCGGCTTGCCTTTACCAACATCTGGCGTAGTAAAATTGGGTAACTCAAATCCTAGATACACAATTGGTATTACCAATACCTTCTCTTACAAAATGTTTACTTTAGATGTATTGTTTGATATTCGTGAAGGTGGAGATTTATACAGTAGAAATTTAGCAGATTTGAGAAGAAATGGTGCTGTTAAAGAAACTGCAGAGTTGGCAAGATTTGATAAAGACAATGTAACTCCATTGCGTAACTATCAATTTAATGGGGTTGATGCTAGTGGTAATGCAGTTAATATTCCAATCCGTGCCGATCAGTATTGGGGCAATGCAGGAAAGTATGTTGCTGCAGAAGGATTTATGGTTAATACTTCTTGGTTCAGGGTACGTGAGATGAATCTTACCATGAAATTACCTAGAAACTTGGTTGATAAAACACCATTTGGAAATATTGAATTTGGCGTATTTGGAAGAAACTTATTCTTAAAAGCTAGAGACTATCCGCATTTGGATCCAGAGCAAAATGCATTGGGTTCAAGTAATATTGGAGGTTTGGAGTTTAACGCAAATCCAGCAACAAGAACTATGGGCTTTAATTTAAGATTAACACTCTAACAAAAAATTGTCAATCATAAAATTTTTATAAAATGAAAAAAACAATAATTGCATTATCACTGGTTTTTTTGGTAGGGCTTAGTTCTTGCAAAAAATACCTTGATATAAACAAAGATCCAGATAGGATTGCTGAAACAGCTGCGCCTATTGATTTGCTGCTTACCAATGTAACTGTTAATACTGGTTTTCATTCAGGTAGTGATTTGAATCGTTATTCAAATATTATTATGCAGCAGTATTCCGGACAAACAACCGGAGGGGAAAGTCAAACCCAACAGTACGAAAAGTACCTAATACAATCCGCTGATGTAAATAATTTGTGGAGTGCTTTTTATGCAACTATGCTCAATGATATAGAGATCATCATTCGTTTAGCTACCACTCAAAATGCTCCTTACTACAGAGGCGTTGCTAAATTGTTAAAAGCATATAACTATCATCATTTAGTAGATGCATTTGGTAATGTGCCTTTTAGTGAAGCACAACAAACAGGTGCAAATCCTTCTCCTAAATTTGATAATGGTTCGGCTATTTATACATCATTAATAACGATGATAGACGAAGCATTGGCAGATTTAAATGGAGCTGCTACAGGCTTGGTTCCGGGTAATAACTCCACTATTTATACTGGTGCGTTTACTACAAGAAGAGCCAACTGGATAAGATTTGGAAATACCCTTAAGCTTAGATTGCTATTGCGTTATTCTAAGTCTAATAAAGCGGATTGCGTTAATAGAATCACGGCATTGGTAAATCAATCTGGTGTTTCATTCTTCGCTGCCAATACCGATAATTTTGAAATGCCTTTCTTTAATGTAACTGACAGACAGAATCCTATTGATCAGTTTGAAATGAGAAGAACCAATAATTTATTTCCAAATAAATTCTTGGTAGACATGATGAATACATCTGCTGATCCGAGAAGAGCTACTTATTTTACGCCTTTTCCTTTCACTTCAACCAATTATGTTGGAGCAGCATCTGGAGATCCTCAATCTCAAAACTACTCTCGTTTTCATACTTATTTAAGAGGAGCTGGTACAGGTGGAACGCCAACCTCAAATGGAGCATTGAATCCTTTACCTGCTCAGGGTGGAATTTTATACACCGGCGATCAAGTAGTTAGGATGCTGACTTTTGCAGAGTATAATTTTATGAGAGCAGAAGCTGCTGTATATGGTGCTCCTGGTGATGCTCAGGCATTTTTCCAAGCAGGTATTACAGCGAGTATGCAATCTGCAGGGGTATCTGCTGCAAATATTGCTACTTATATTGCTGCTAATGGAACGTTGACCGGAACAGAAGCTCAGCGTATAAGCAGAATTATGTCGGAGAAATATGTTGCTAACTATGGTGTTATGCAAGAAAACTGGTCTGATTGGAGAAGAACAGGCTTCCCTGCAATTGCTAGAGTTGCTAATGCAGTAACAACAGCTATTCCAAGGAGTTTACCTTACCCTCAAAGTGAGATCGATGCAAATAGAAATGCACCACCTCAAAAGCCAGATTTATTGGTAAGGGTATTTTGGGATACTCCATAAGCTTTATATTACCAAATTGTTGAGGCTGTCTCCCCGGAGACAGCCTTTTTTATTCTACAATTGGCTCGAAAAATAAAAAATTCAAAAATTTTAATGTTAATAGATGTTATTTTAAGGTTAATTTAATTAACATTGTACTCACAAAAATTAAAATCTGAATTATGAGAAAACTAGTCACAGTATTTCTGTGTATGGTATTGTCTATTTTGCAAATCAATGCACAAAATAGAACTATCACTGGAAAAATTACAGACACAGATGGGAAGCCAGTAGCTGGCGCATCTGTACTTCTTAAAGGAACTACTAAAGGTGTTTCTGCCGATGAAAAAGGTGCGTACTCCATTTCAATTCCAACAACCACTAAAACTTTAGTAGTTACGGGTATTGGTTTTACAACCAGAGAAATGAGTGTAGGAGCCGGTAATGTTGTTAATGTTACATTGGTTTCTTCCGATAAAAATTTAGAAGAAGTGGTTGTAACTGGTTATTCAACAAAAAAGAAAGCTGAATTTACTGGGGCTACATCTAGAGTTAGTTCAAAGCAAATCGAACAAATTCCTATAGCTTCTTTCGAACAAATTTTACAAGGTAGAGCTCCAGGTTTATATATTGCATCAGGATCTGGTCAACCAGGTTCATCCGCAAGAGTAAATATCCGTGGTGTTGGTTCTATTTCTGGAGGCAACTCACCCTTATATGTATTAGATGGTATTCCTATTGAGGAAGGGGTATTTCGTACGATGAACCCAAATGATTTTGAAAGTGTAGATGTATTGAAAGACGCAGCTGGTGCGGGTTTGTATGGATCAAGAGGTGCAAATGGTGTAATTGTTATTACTTCAAAAAAAGGTAGGCAAGGTAAAGTGCAAATGGGATACCGTGGCTTAATGGGTATGTCTCAACCAATGCAACTTTCAAATCTGCAAATGATGAATTCTGCACAAAGATTGGAATATGAAGAAAGAGTATTAGGACCTGCCATTTTATCTCCTTCAACTTTAAGTGGAAATCCGGGTTGGGATTATAGCCCCACAAACCCTCGTTTTCAAACTTTAACACCGGCTCAAAGAGCTACTGAAGCACGTTTGTTGGATTCAGTAAGGGGAATCAATACTTTTTGGCCTGATATCATGACCAGAAATGCAAAATTCAGACAACATGAATTAAATGCTTCTGGTGGTGCAAATAACTTAAGTTTCTATACTTCACTTTCTGTATTCAATCAAGAGGGTATTATACATCGCTCTAATTTAGATAGATACACATTTAGAGCAAATATTGATTACAGAACCGAAAGGTTAACTGTTTCAGTTCGTTCTGCTGCTGGTTGGAGCAGTAGAGCTGATATTGAGTCGGAAGCAGGTGTTGCATTGGCTAACCCAGTTGCTGCAGCTTATTTGGAACTACCTTATACTCGTTTTAGAAATGATGCGGGCCAAGTTGCAACAGGTACTGGTAGAACAGGTGCAAATGCTTATGATCGATTATTCACTACTACCAATAATACGAATCAATTTAAAGGAACACTAGGTGTTACTATTCAATACAATATATGGAATGGTATTTCATTCAAAACCACCAATGGTGTTGACTGGAGAAATAATAATACCAATAGATTTATTAATCCAACATCATTTGCTGGATCTTTAGTTGCTCAAGGAGCACAGGGTTCTTACAGTGAGGGTAATTCTGAAAATTTACAATTGATTTCTACAACCGGATTTGTTTTTAATAAAGTGTTTAAAACCAAACACGCGGTTAATGCATCACTTATGTATGAAGCAATTAGAAATAAATCGAGAAGCTTTAGTGCTGCTGGTTTCGGAATTAATGCCCAGTTACCAAATACACCTGCTGGTATTACTCCTGGTTCTGCAACCAATAATTTAATTCCTGGAATTGGAGGTGGAAAAACCATTAATGGTCTTTCTTCTACTTTCTTAGTAGCAGATTATACTTACGATAAAAGATTTACTGTTTCCGGAAGCTTAAGAAGGGATGCGCCTTCTCAGGTTCCTTTGAAAAATAGAGACAATATATTTTGGTCTGCTGGTGCTTCATGGAACTTGATTGCAGAAAAATTCATGGAAAAGCAAACCATTTTCCAAGATGCTCGTGTAAGAGCTAGTTATGGCGAAACAGGAAATGTAAATGGATTCTCATCAGACTTTGGTTATATTTCTACTTATGGAAGTACCAATTATGCAGGAATACCAGGCATCGTGCCTACATCTCCAGGAAATGAAGACTATAAATTAGAAAGCCAAGTGCTTACCAATATTGGAGTTGATTTAACTTTTTGGGATAGAAGAGCAAGGTTTACAGCTGATTATTTTATCAAAGATTCTAGAAACCTATTTGTAAGTCAACCACTTTCTAGAACTACTGGTTTTTCTTCATTGCCTACTAATGCAGCACAAGTAAGAAATTCGGGTTTAGATTTCTCTTTGAGTTTTGATGTGATTAGAAAGAAAGACCTTTTGGTAACATTTGGAATTAATGGTGGTTTCTTGAAGAACAGGGTAATGAGTCTTGGTAGCTTATCTGAAATACCTCAGGGTACTGGTATTATTAGAGTAGGCTATCCACTTGGAACACATTTTACAGTTGGTTGGATGGGTGTTGATCCTCAATCTGGTAACCCAGTTTATCAGGATATCAATGGCTTCCCTACTAATGTTTATTCTGCTGCAAACAACAGAGCTGAGTTTGGAACATTTATTCCTGCATTTACAGGTGGTGCAACCATGGATATTACTTGGAAGAATTTCAATATATCTGCTTTGTTGTCTACCGCTCAGAATGTTCAACGTTTTAACAACGAAGCTTTCTTCTATGAAACAACCAACTCTAATATTGGATTTAATAAAAGAGTGGATTTGTTGAACAGCTGGCAGAAGCCTGGCGATATTACCAATTATCAACGTATTGGTACTGCTCGTCAATTTAGCAGTAGAGATGTACAAGATGCATCTTTCATTAGATTTAGAAATTTACAAATTGGATATAATTTTGTTATTAAAAACGAAAAACTTGGAATCAGGGGTATCCGCTTTTGGGCACAAGGGCAGAACTTGTTTACTTGGACTAAATGGCAAGGTTTTGATC
Organism: Sphingobacteriia bacterium; assembly: GCA_947456855.1. Classification (GTDB taxonomy): domain Bacteria; phylum Bacteroidota; class Bacteroidia; order Chitinophagales; family Chitinophagaceae; genus Sediminibacterium. The sequence continues at coordinate 24,513 of CANGTR010000029.1, forward strand.
CTGAAGAAAGCAATAACATTGCTAGCTACGAATTTCCAAATCCAAGAACCTATACAATGGGTTTAGACATTAATTTCTAAAAAAATAATTATATTAGTATGAAAAATATACAAAAATTGTTTGCAGGTTTAGCGTTGACCTTAGTCTTTGCTTCTTGTGAAAAGCAATTGACAGATTTAAAACCCATTGATCAAATTCCCGCTCAAGTAGCTATTTCAACATTAGCTGATGTGAATTTAGGCGTAAATGGCGTTTATGCATCATTGAGTGGAAGAAATGCAGCTAACCTAAGCTCATTCATGACCGATGAAGTTAGATTAGGAACTGGCGCAGAATACCGTAATGTGGGTAATATTCTTTTTCAATGGATATTTGTGAGTGATAATGGAGATGTAGGTGCTGCATGGCCTAATTTATATGCAGTTATAGACAGAGCCAATCGTATTTTGGAATTGATGGTGCCTGTTCCAGCTGCAACCCCTGCGGAAATTGCGTTGAAAAATCAATATCGTGGTGAGCTATTGGCTGCAAGAGCTTATGCGCATTTAGAACTATTGCGTTGGTACAGTATTACCAACGAATACAATCCAACAGCTCTGGGTATAGTGGTACAAAGAGAGTTTGTAAAAGCTCCAGGATCATATAAGCCTGCAAGAGTTGCTCAATCAGAAGCAATGACCCTAATTAATGCAGACTTAACAGAAGCAAGAGCATTGATTCCTTCAACTTTTGTAAACATTAGCAGATTTACCAGAAATACGGTTATAGGGCTTCAAGTTAGAGCAGCTTTGCATACAAAAAACTGGCAAGGTGTTGTTGATAGAGCATCAGAAGTAATTACAGCACAGCCTATTGCTAATATTACTAGTTACCCTTCTGTTTGGAC
>CANGTR010000030.1 GCA_947456855.1 Sphingobacteriia bacterium
CCAAGCATATCAACCACCTGTTCTATTCGCTGAATATCCCATTTTGCACAAACTTTTTCTGCTGTAAGAATTTCTTCTGCGCCGCCCATATACGGCGGCTTGTAGATATATACATTTGGTTTTATCAAGAGTTGTCCATAGTCTTTGTCTGGCGTTACCATGTATACTTCATATCCGGTATCTGCTGCCTGCCAAGCCAATGTGCCGATTACATCATCTGCCTCATAACCATCCATTTCAACAACCGGTATATTGAAACCCCTTATAATTCTTTGTATATCTGGCAAAGAAGCCAAGAGATCTTCCGGGGCCTCTTGTCTGTTGGCTTTATAATCTGTAAAATCGGTATGTCTTTCTGTTGGAGCGTGTGTATCAAAACAAACCGCCAAATGTGTTGGTTTTTCCTTGTTGATTAAATCAAACAAGGTGCTTGTAAATCCAAATTGAGCATTGGTATTAATTCCTTTTGATGTAATTCTTGGATTTCTAATTAATCCATAATAAGCACGATAAATGAGCGCCAACGCATCTAATAAAAAAAGCTTTTTAGCCATGGGGCTAAGGTATTAATAAAAATCCCGGCCACCTATGGCAACCGGGATAATTTTTAAACGAAGCGTTATTTACCTCATTTTATTGAATTCATTATTTAATACCGTATTTGTATTTATAGCGTTCGAATAACTGTTTGTGCTTATCGCTTAATTCAATTTTTCTACCTTGAATAAACGCATGCAAAACGACGCTGCTTTTCATGTCGAGTATATCGCCTTCACTCACAACTATATTTGCGTCTTTTCCTTTTTCGATGGAGCCCGTCATATTATCTATACCCAATACCTTGGCAGTATTTAAAGTAATTGCACTTAAGGCCTCTTCTTTGGTTAGGCCATAAGCTGCTGCAGTTCCTGCATTGAAAGCCAGATTGCGTCCACGGTTTTGCGGATCATCGTCGTTTATGCAAAACAATACCCCGGCCTTTTGTAGAGCAGCAGCAGTTTTGTATGGCTGATCAACATCGTCATCATCCAATGTTGGTAGGTCGTGCATTTGACTAAGAATAACACCAATATTATTTGCTTTGAGTAAATCAGCAATCTGATAGCTTTCAGATGCTCCAATTACTACTACATCAAACCCAAACTCTTTTACAAAATCAATTGCCAACAACATTTGCTTTACTTGAGAGCAATGAATAAAGAGTTTTTGTTTTTTCGCAAACAAGGCCCTTGTTGCTTCAAACTTCAAATTGGGCGTTTTAACATCTGTACCGATATAGGTTTTTGCTTCGCGAAAGAATTGTTTAACAGCTTCAATTTTATCCAATGCATCTTTAGTTGGATCGCCTTGTGCTCCAAACCCAAACTGTGCCAAAAGTGCGCCAATTCTTCCCCCTTGACGAGAAAGCAAGCTAGGCATGTATAATTGCACACCCATGTCGGCAGCGTATGCCGCATCTTCTTCGTTCCAAGCATCTAATTGTACTACACTGGATTGTCCACCAACCAAAGAACCCTGAGGAGCAGTGTGTGCCAATAGAATACCATTTGAGCGCAATGTATTGGTAATTTTAGAGTCTGCATTGTAAGCAGCAATAGAGCGAATGCTTGGGTTTACATCGCCAATTTCATTTACATCGGTTGTACTTCTTACACCGGTTATTTCTACCAAGCCCAATGATGAAGCTGGTAATATCAATCCAGGATAAACGTGTTTTCCTTTTACATTAAAAACACGAACATCGTCGGCAGGTACGGCAATATTGGTACCCACTTCTTCAATTTTTCCATTATTGATTTTTACTGTTGCGTTTTCTATCACCGTTCCGTTTCCTACATGAACCGTTCCGTTGGTAATAAACAGTAAACCCTTTTGTTGTTTTGCAGGATAAATTGTTTCCTGCGCTGTTGCAATACCTGAAAGCAACAACAAACTACTGATTGTATAGATTAATTTTTGCATTGTTCTTGTTTTAGTGATTTGCATGATTTAATTCAAGGTCTTCTAAATCTATTTCTAACATTCCTAGTTTATGACCATGATCTAAACAAGTACTGATGTATTTATAGCTTGGTGAAAATGGAGATACAGGAGCACCGCCTCTTTTTTCTCCCACCATTTTACCAATCAATCTGGTACGCTCGGTTTTCACTTGTTTTCTCATTGCAGCATCTTTTTCTCTGTCGAAATAAATGATACCGTCCACCATGGTATACAAAGATTTTGCATAGATACTTAAAGGATTGTCGCTCCATAAAACCAAGTCTGCATCTTTACCTTCTTTAATACTTCCTACCTTATCATCTACATGCAACATTTTTGCAGGATTAATGGTAACCATTCTCAAGGCTTCTTCTTCTGAAAGGCCACCATATTTTACCGACTTAGCGGCTTCTTGATTTAATCTACGCGCCATTTCTGCATCATCCGAATTAATGGCAACATTCAAACCCACTTTGGTCATGATGGTTGCATTATAAGGAATTGCATCTTGTACTTCGTTTTTGTAAGCCCACCAATCAGAGAATGTAGAAGCTGCCGCACCGTGTTCTTTCATTCTGTCGGCAACCTTATATCCTTCTAGAATATGTGTGAATGTATTTATGCGGAAACCAAATTTTTCAGCCACGCGCATGGTGGTTAAAATCTCACTTGCAACATAACTATGACAAGTAATGAATCTTTTCTTGTTCATAATCTCTGCCAAGGCCTCTAATTCCAAATCTTTTCTAACAGCTATTCCGCCCGCTGCTTTTCTTGCAGCATCGTATGCCTTTGCTCTGTTAAACGCATCAATTAAAACCTGTTCAACACCCATTCTTGTATCAGGGAATCGCGTATTGCCTTGTGTAGAAGAAGAACGTTTTACATTTTCACCCAATGCAAATTTGATAAATGGATCCGCTCCTTTGAATTTCAACTCTTCATCATTTACACCCCAGCGCAATTTGATCAACTGTGTTTGACCGCCAATGGTGTTTGCAGAACCATGTAGAATATGCGATGTAGTAACACCACCACTTAATTGGCGATAGATGTTGATATCGTCTGGATCTAAATTATCTTGAATACGCACTTCAGAGGTGACCGATTGACCACCCTCATTGGTAGATGCTGATGCAATATGTGAGTGTTCGTCAATTAAACCAGCAGTTAAGTGTTTGCCGGTTGCGTCTATTACTCTTGCAGAAGCATCACTTAAACCCTTTCCTACTTTTACAATTTTTCCGTTTTTAACCAATACATCTCCACCCTCTATTTTGCCAGCCTTTTCACTGGTCCAAACGGTTGCGTTTTTAAATAAAACAGTTTCTTGTTTTGGAACTGTGCTATCACTGTTTCCAAATGCGGTGAAAGGATAAAACGAACCACCCGTTTTTGGTATTGGCTTTGATTTCGCACTGTCTATTTTAGCTGTAGTTAATGAAATTAAGCTTGCACTCCATGTTACTGCGTATCCTGTAGAATCTACACCAGTACCATTCCATGTATTCCCATTACTAAAGCCGGTTAATCTTGTTGCATTGGCGGGTAATGTTACCGGAGCTGATGCAGCACCAAATCCACCAGCACCACCAGCAAATCCACCACCCATTCCGGCAGGAAGGGTTCTGCGCCTTTGACCAGTAGCATATCCAATTTTAATAGCTTTGCCATCAAAACTAAATCTTGCAGCGACGGTATCTTTGCCAATAATATTTGCCTGGCTATTCGATTTTACATCTAGGGTATAAGTTTGCGTTCCAGCATTGCTGTTTACTACTAAATTATAAGTTCCCGCAACGCTATACCAAGCATCTTCTCTCACTGCATATTTTTCTCCTTGAATCCAGTTTTGTAAAATAGTAGATCTATCAGAAAAAATTGGGGCTGTAGTAATTACAAAATTGGCCATCTTACCAGCATCAATGCTTCCTACTTTATCATACACACCCAACCAGGTTGCAGGATTTTTGGTAAGCGCATCCATTGCAGCTTTTTCGGTTAAGCCATATTCAATCGCTTTACGCAAATTGGTTAAAAAAGTTTTTGGATCACGTAAATCGGCTGCGGTTAAGCAAAATGGAATTCCCGCCTTCTCAATACTGGCGGGGTTTGTAGGAGCTAACTCCCAAGCTTTCATATCTGCAAGTGATACCAATCTTGCATCATTTGGATCTTCTACATCTTGCGCTTGAGGAAAGTTTACATTTACAATCAATGGCGCTTTTGTAGCCGCAACATCTTTTATACGCTGGTATTCTTTACCTGTTGCTTTAATGATATACTGAACACCAGCTTCGTCGCCAATTCGATCTGCTCTCATCACATTCCACAAATCGGTACCTCTATCTTGAGCATCAAAAATTTGCGGAAGCGCTTGATTGTCGTTGAAGTTTTTTAATGTAAGGTTTATACCCTCTTCTTTTGCTGCTGCAGGATTGGATTTATACCAAGCAGCATCTAAATAAGTTTGACGCAATAAAGCAATATTGCCCATCATAGAAGAAGGATAGCTTTGCGTTGATGTTCCTTTACTAAATGAATAGTTGGCACTTGCCTTTTCTTTGATGATTACCAAATTTTCTTTTTCATTGGCCAAACTAACTACAGCCCCCGTTCCTCTAACCATTCCATCTTTTTGGTGTGTTAGTACAGTACCAAAACCGGTTTCACGATAAGGTTTTGCCCTTGCTTCGTCCACGGTAAAAATTCTAACCGCATCAACATCTGCCTTTAATGCTGCATTCCAGCCATACGCTCCTTTTTGAGTAGATGCTAGCGACTGAGATTGTTGGGCCCTAAAAAAATCCTGTGGATTGGTTAAGCCTGGTCCTTGTGCTCTTTGTGGCTGAGGAATGCCATAATCAGTATAAATATCAATGAACGAAGGATAGATAAACTTGTCTTTACAGTCTATCACTGTTGCGTCTTTTGGTATGGCTATACCAGCCCCAACAGCAAGAATTTTTCCTTCACGTATAACTAACGTGGCATTGGTTATGGTTGTTTGTGCATCTTTAACAATGGTGGCATTCGTGAAAGCGAAACAGCCATCACGTTTGTCTGCAATTCCATTAACCGGAAACGTTTCTTGTGCTTGTAGCATAGAAGCAAACAGCAAGCAAGAAAACAACAGCTTGATTTTTCTCATAATTTGGTTGATTTATTAAGGATTCTAAATGTACTGAATTCCTTGAATGGTCAACCAACCGAAGTATAAATTAGGGATGAATGGGTGAATTATTTGTTTGCAACACCGTGTCATTTTTTTACTGGCTCTTGCACATTGTTCTTTCTTACAGCACCTAGGGCGTCTAAACCAATTCCAACTTTTCCGTCTGAACCCGATTTTGCTCTCAGATAAACACTGGCCCCACCTCTTTCTTTGTTGTTGGCTTTCTTAGACATATCAGCTGGATCTACTTTTTTCAAATTTTTCAGCGGAACCTGAATTCTTAAATCTGTGTTGCCAGCAAAGCCATAAACACCCTCTATAAATAAATTAAAAACAGTGGATTCTATTTGCATTCTTGGAACAGTAACCAATCCGTCTTTAACGGTTAGATTGTTTTTTATCTCCACAAAATGAATATCAGCAAAATCTCTTTTTTTGAAAATGATATCCTGAATTTTCATGATTGGGGCATAATTAATCAAGCTTCCGTTTTTCAAGGAAAAACGCAAACTACCATTGAGCGTTTTTTTATCCAATACACCGGCACCATTTATTTGGGTTGAAAGTGCGCCCTTGGCCGACAATTGTCCAGTTAAGTTTTTATAACCAATCCCCTCGATGCCAAAATTATCAAAAGCATAAAACAATTTTTTAGCATCAATATTGTTGATGTCTACGGTTGATTTTAAATGGTGCTTATTGGTTCCGGTTTCTTGAATGGAAGAGGTTAAACGCAAAGAGCCCCCCGCAATGTTAAATTGAACATTTTTTATATTGTATGCGCCTTCTTGTAAATCGATTGCGGCAATAAAATTATTTGCCTGTAAATTGTTATTAATTATTTTATCTGCTTTAATATTTACAGTAATTTTTTCTTTCTCTAAAATGTTATCAAACTGATACATTGTTTTATTTAAACTGTTTGTTGATTTCTTTTTTACAGTTGATTTGTTTCTTTGAACCTTACTGGTAATACCAGCTAGGTTTAAATAGGGACTATATATATTGATATTGATATCTGTTTTTCCTGGGTTTCCACCCAAAAGAGCAAAAGTGTTTTTAGCTACCCCGTTAATATTAATGGTGCTACCGTTGGCGCTTTTTGCAGAAAGGCGATTGATGCTAAGACTGGCATTTTTGATAGACATGTCCGATACACATTCGGTAATGACTATTTTTAAAGGGTTATAGGTAATGTTTCCTTTCTTCAACAAAAAAGCGATATCAATTAAAGCGTTTTCGTTATTGATGTTTTTTAATGGACCACTATAAGACAGTTTTAGTTTTCCTTCTCCATCTGAAAAAATAATTTTATCGCTGTTGATAATTTTGTTAAATGCCGATAATTGAAAGATTGATTCAAAGGTTCCGTTTACGGAAGGTTTGGATAAATTCAGTACTTCAATGGAATCAGATTTAATGGGAATTCCCTCCCAATTAGCAGAAAGTTTGTTTATTCGAATGGTTGAGTTAGGGTCTTTTCTTGGTAGACCCTTAACAATTTCATTAGAAAAAAACCCACTGAAACTTGCTTTGTTTAATGTTACAAGTGGAGTAGCCAATTCGGTTTCTTTTAAATTAAATCGGGCAATTACCAGCGGGTCTCCACCGTTTAGCGAACCCTCCAATGTTGTGTGAACATCAACGGGTTTGTTCATGGCAACATTTTTTAATGCCTTAGCTATATGTTGTGTTACGAGTGTTTGGGCAAACTTATAGTTGATTTGATTTGTTTTAATATCAAGATTAAAATGACCACTGTCTCCAAAAACAAATTTTCCTGTAAAGTCAAAGGGTTGTTTGGAAATATTCATTCGTATGTTGCTAAAACTTAAATCATTTGTTTTGGTGTTGAGCGCTACTTGATAATCTCCTTCTAATACGTGATTGATTAAAAATGCACCTGTAGCTAGGTTAAAGCCCAAGCTTTTAACCAAAATATTTTTATTGATATTGATAAAACTAGTATCTCCTTTTACATTTGTTTTTGCTTCGAAATTGTTGAGTAAAAACGAAAAGAGCTTTTCTTTCCTTTTGTCTTCGATGGTAATATCAAAGTTTTGGAATTCTACATTTGAAGGAAGCGCTAAGGGTTTTTTTGCTTTCTTGTCTTTTTCTACACCCGATTTTAAAACACTTAAATTATTTACCCCACTACTATCTGTATATATATACACATTGCCATTGGTGATTAATGTTTTACCGATTGACAATTTGCCGGTTAATAAAGACAGCATGTTTAATCTTAAATATATTTTAGATGCTGAAAAAAACTTGTGCTTATGTATTTGATACATTGGACCCTTGGCATCCACGTTTTCTATAAGTAAAGAAAGTGACGGAAAGTTTTTGAAAAGCGACAACGATAAGTTGTCGATTGTTACCTGTGTATGGTATTTTGTTTCAACCTCTTTTTTAAACTTATTAATTAGTTCTGTTTTATTGGTGTTAATGTAAAAACCCACTCCAGCAAATAACAACAATAATAGAGTTAGGGCTGTTCCAAAAGCAACCAAGCCGTATTTTAACCAACGGTTCATTTGTATTTTTTTATTTAGTTAATTTAACGTCCCATATAAACCATTAGAATCTGTACATCGCTTGGGTTTACTCCGCTTACCCTGCTAGCCTGACCAAGCGTTGCTGGTTTTATTTTTTTAAGTTTTTGAAGAGCTTCGTTAGACAATGCAGATAGTTTATTGTAATCGAAATTTTCTGGAATTTTCATGTTTTCGAGTTCACTCATTTTGTCAACAAGGGCCTGTTCCTTTTCTATATAACGTTCGTATTTTATTTGAATTTCAGCTTGTTCAATTGAATCATTACTAATACTTGCTAACTTTTCTTTTAGTGTAGGAACTATTTCTATTAATGATGGTAGTGTTACGTTGGGTCGTAATATTATTTTATTTGCTTTTTGTTTTTCAGTTAGTGCAGCAGAATTAATTTCATCAAAATAATTATTGATGTCTTCCGGCTCTATACTAAGCTCTTTTAATACATTTTTTATATTCTTTACTTCTTCTATCTTTTTGTTAACCAGTTCTAGTCTTTCATCAGAAGCCAATCCGAGTTGGTGGCTTCTTTCGGTTAATCGAATATCAGCATTGTCTTGACGCAGCAGGGTTCTAAATTCTGCTCTACTGGTAAACATTCTGTATGGTTCGTCGGTACCTTTGTTAATGAGGTCGTCTACCAAAACTCCAATATAGGCGTCACTTCTTTTTAATATAAATGGTTCTAAGTGTTTTGCTTTTTGATGTGCGTTAATGCCGGCAATTAGTCCTTGACAGGCAGCCTCTTCATATCCAGTAGTTCCGTTTATTTGACCTGCAAAAAACAAGTTGCTCACCATTTTAGTTTCTAATGCATGAGACAATTGGGTGGGCATGAAATAATCATATTCTATAGCGTATCCGGGCTTGAATATTTTACATTTTTCAAAACCAGGAACCATGCGCAAGGCTTCGTTTTGTACTTCCTCTGGTAATGAAGTAGAAAACCCATTCACATATATTTCTACTGTGTTCCAGCCTTCTGGTTCTACAAATAATTGATGCCTATCTCTGTCGGCAAACCTGCTAATCTTGTCTTCTATACTTGGGCAATATCTAGGACCAACACCTTCAATCCTGCCCTGATACATTGGGCTTCTATCAAATCCGGTTTTCAACAAGTCGTGCACCGTTTGGTTGGTGTAGGTAATAAAGCAACTTCGTTGATCCTCCGCTTTAACCCTAGGAATATTCATATAAGAAAAACCTACAATATGTTCGTCTCCTTTTTGTTCTTCCATTTTGGAGTAATCAAGGCTTCGGCCGTCTACTCTTGGTGGAGTTCCTGTTTTTAGTCGATCACTTTCAAAACCATATTCAACCAATTGTTCTGTAATTCCTGTTGCTGCTTTTTCGGCAACCCTTCCTCCCCCGAATTTTTTCTCGCCAATATGTATCACCCCGTTTAAAAAAGTTCCACTAGTAACCACTACAGATTTAGACCTGATTTCATGGCCCATACCAGTAAAAACACCGCAGGCTTTTTCTTTTTCAATGATGATGGATTTTACCATGTCTTGATAGAAATCTACATTGGGCGTTTTCTCTAACATCTCTCTCCAGGTTGCAGCAAACAACATTCTATCGTTCTGCGCTCTTGGGCTCCACATGGCCGGACCCTTGCTTAGGTTCAACATCCTGAATTGGATCGTACTTAGGTCTGTAACAATTCCACTGTATCCTCCCATTGCATCAATCTCTCTCACAATCTGGCCTTTGGCAATTCCGCCCATGGCCGGATTACAACTCATTTGTGCAATGGTTTGCATGTTCATGGTAACCAATAAAACCTTGCTGCCCAAGTTGGCCGCCGCGGCTGCAGCTTCACAACCGGCATGTCCGGCACCTACTACTATTACATCATACTCTTGAAACATGGCGCAAAGATACTTAGTGGAAGGCTTATCCGAATTTTTTTCTAATTCCGGTCAGACCACTTTGGTCTGACCGGAATTACTTTTTGAGTCTAATGTCTGACCAAAGCGGTCTGACCGGTTCCCCCGGTTCCTCAATGTGACACGTGGAACATTAAAAAACGATATTTCTGCTTTAAATCAAATATTTTATAATAAATCCAAGGTTAAATGTGACACGTGGAACATTGCTTTTTCTATTGAGGACACCTAAAATCCTGTACTGTGATGTGTTGATCTGAGTTTTTAAGTTTCTGTACACTTACGCCCATATTGGTAAAACTTGGGTTCATTAGGTTTTTTCTGTGTCCAGCACTGGGCAGTCCAATGTCTAAGTACAACAATAGAAGCGCAACTAATTGATTTTCTTGTCCGAGAGAAATATTTTCGGCTGCACAAGAGGTAACCCCTGCTTTTATCATTCTTTGGTTAAAACTGTTTCCGTTATTAGACTGATGAGAGATCTCCCCCTTTCTTTTGGATAAATCTATTGCGTGTTCACTTGCGGCTTTAGTTAGGGTCTGTACGGGCAATAAAATGGATAGTTGATTATTCTTTCTAAACTCCCGGATTAATTCATTTGCTTCTGTTCCTCTGGTTCTAGGTTGTTCATTTAAAAAGGGCATTAATACGCTGTCACAAAACGAAACCGGAAATAAGCGTGCAAAATTGGTCCAGTAAATAAAGTCTTTTTCGAGTTTGGAAGAGTTCAAAAAGACCGCGCTTTCTTCTAGCTGACGAAGCAGTGATTGGTTGATTTTTGCTAAAGGAACAAAAGGCTTGTCTTCTAGAAAAACCGAGCTAATTGGCTGACTATTTAGAAAAAAGCTAAAAAAAACCAGAAAAATCGATAAAAACAGGCCTTTTTGGGTCATTTTTGGGTTTTAGCAAATAGTTGCAAATATTGATCCTCTTTGGCTCTCATGGCGGAAATTTCACTTTTTGTTTTGTCTTTATAGCCACATAAATGTAAGGCTCCATGAAAAATTACCCGTAGCATTTCTTCCTTGTATGCTACCCCTAATGAAAGCGCATTGTCTTTAACCCGATCAATACTAATATATATTTCTGCCTCGATGGGCTGGTTTTTTTCAGATAAACCAAACGTAATGATGTCGGTATAATAATCGTGTTGTAAAAAATCTCGATTCATTTGGAGCAAGAATTGATCCGAACAAAAGATATAATTGATGTCAGACAAAACGCTTCCCTCTTTTTTGATCAGCTTTTCAATAAAAGCCTTTATTATTGTTTTATTGGGAAAAGCGAAAGCCCGGTCTCCAGATCTGAAATTGATTTTAGCCATGGTATTTGATTACTCCAAAATTCGTAACAAAACCAATACATCGCCCATTACCTTTACCAATAATCTATAATGAATGAAGCGATTGTCGGAATTACATGCGGGCGAGAAAGGAATTATTCACTCTTTTGAGAAAGACGATATTTTTATCAAGTTAATGGAAATGGGTTGTGTGCCAGGAGAGCTGGTACAAGTGGTACAGGTTGCTCCATTAGGAGATCCTATATCTATTGCAGTTTCTGGTTATACACTTAGCTTAAGAATCAGCGAAGCGAGTAGTATATTTGTTGAGCAGGATCTGAATTAATTAATTGATTATCAATAAGTTACATGAAAATTGGATTGTATTTTGGCTCTTTTAATCCCATCCATACTGGCCACTTGATCATAGCTAGTCATGTGATTAATGAAACAGATATTCAGCAGGTTTGGTTAATTGTATCTCCCCAAAATCCATTTAAGCAAGAAGGTGGATTGTTGAACGAATACCACCGACTCCATTTGGCACAACTGGCCATCGAAGACGATAGCCGATTCAGGGTTTCAGATATTGAGTTTAAAATGCCCCGCCCTTCATATACGATTGACACATTGATCTATTTGCAAGAAAAATATCCGCAACACGAGTTTACCATTATTATGGGAAGCGATAGTTTTCAAAATTTACCCAAATGGAAGAATGCCGAATTATTGATTCGCAATCATTGTTTTATTGTTTATAACCGGCCAGGTTCGGCGGTTACCAATAATTATGGAGCCAACCTCCGTATTTTAGATGCTCCATTACTTACTATTTCTGCAACACATATTCGCTCCAATATTCAATCAGGAAAATCAATTCGTTATTTAGTGCCAGAGAAAGTGCGGATTTATATCGAGGAGAATAATTATTATAAGTAACAGTTGATGGTTATTGGTTATTGGGTTGTTCGCTTGATTGAAGTATCTGCTCATCCATATAAATAATAAAATCTCCTCTTTTTAATTTACTGCGCAGTTTGTAATAGATTTATCGTGCAAAATACTGCTATGAGAAATATTTTCGTTTTATGCCTAGTGCTGGTTGCACAATTTAGCAACGCACAAACACTTACTGTAGATAAAATCATGCAAGATCCAAAATGGATCGGCAACTCTCCTTCCAATGCATTTTGGGGGCCGGATAGTAAAACGGTTTATTTTAATTGGAACCCTCAAAAAAATATTTCCGACTCTGTATATATGTACAATATTGCAGGTGGAGCTCCGCAAAAAACAAATCCACAAGAGCTACAAAAAATCAATGCTGTTAATAATGCAGTATACAATAGTGCCAATACACAAATGGTGTATGTGTTTCGCGGAGATTTATTTTGGGTAGATATTAAAACCAATAAAACCATTCGCATTACTCAAACCGAAGAAGCAGAATCCGCTCCTAAGTTTATCATCAATGATGAGTGGATTGTGTACAATAAAAATCAAAACCTTTTTGGATGGCACACCAAATCAGGTATCACTCAACAATTAACCAATATTACAAGAGGTGCTGAAACATTTGCTGCGCCTGCATTTGGAGCTGGTCGTGCCGGAGGGCAAGGTGGTGGTGCAATAGGAGGAGGCGGATTTGGAGGAGGAGGCGTCGGATTTACAAGACCAACACCTACTACGGGTGCTTCGGCAAACACACAAGACGGATGGTTGCAACAAGAACAGCTGGCTTTATTTTCTGTATTAAAAGAAAGAAAAGAAAAAAGAGACCAACGTGATGCATTCAACAAAATGAATAAATACACCGGTACAGATACCATTAAACAAATTGGTATTGGCGAAAAATTATTACAAGGGTTAACGATTAGTCCTGATGGAAGATATGTAAGCTATCGACTGTTCACTGCAGCGGCTTCAGCAAAAAACACCATCGTACCAGATTATGTTACAGAGAGCGGATACACAACAGATATACCTGCGAGAACCAAAGTGGGCAATCCTTTGGGCAAAGCTGATTTTTATGTTTGGGACAAAACCCGCGATACGGTAATGATGATTACAAGCGATTCTATTCCCGGCATTCAGGATTTACCTGATTATACAAAAGACTATCCCCAAAAACAATCGGGTAGAAAACCAAGTAATCGATCGGTAATTATGTACGGACCTTATTGGAACGATGCAGGAACTTTTGCAATAGTAGATATTCGTTCGCAAGATAATAAAGACAGATGGATCATGCAGTTGCATGCATCAACTGGAAAACTACAACCCATCGAACGCCAACGAGATGAAGCATGGATTGCAGGCCCGGGAATTGGTAGCGGAAATTTCGGCGGAAAAATTGGATGGATCAACAACAATCAATTTTATTTTCAATCAGAAACAAGCGGCTATTCTCATGTACATGTTTTTGATATCAATACAAGAACCGTCAAAGACATCACACCCGGAAAATATGAAGTGCAGGATTTGGCGTTGAGCAAAAACAAACAAAACTTTTATTTACTCACAAACGAAACACATCCCGGAAAACTCAATTGGTATCGATTAAAAATTGATGGCAGCGCAAAAGAAAGAATTACCGCAATGGAAGGTGGCTACGAAGTGAGTATGAGCCCCGACGAAAAATGGATCGCTTACAGATACTCTTATATCAACAAACCATGGGAATTATTTATTCAAGAAAATGCACCAGGTAAAAAACCAATTCAGGTAACCAATGAAGCAACAACAGAAGCATTTAGAAATTATGCATGGCGCGAAGCAAAAGTTGCAGCCATCACAGCAAGAGACGGACAACCTATTTATACCAGAATTTACGAACCAGCAGCAGATAAGAAAAACGGCGCAGCTGTTTTCTTTGTGCATGGTGCAGGCTATTTACAGAATGCACATTATTGGTGGAGCACTTATTTCCGCGAATACATGTTCAATAATTTATTGACCGATGCAGGATACACGGTTGTTGATATAGATTACAGAGGAAGCGCTGGTTATGGAAGAGATTGGAGAACGGGCATCTATCGCCACATGGGTGGAAAAGATTTAACCGATCATGTTGATGTTGCAGATTATTTGGTTAAAAATTACGGAGTAGATGCATCGCGTATTGGTTTGTATGGTGGATCTTATGGTGGATTTATAACATTGATGGCACTTTTCACAACACCAGATGTATTTAAGGCGGGTGCCGCATTGCGTCCTGTTACTGATTGGGCACATTACAACCATGGATACACGGCCAATATTTTAAATGAACCAATTCAAGATAGTATTGCTTATGCAAGATCTTCGCCCATCAATTTTGCAAGCGGACTAAAAAATAATTTATTGATCTGTCATGGAATGGTGGATGTGAATGTTCATTTTCAAGATGTGGTTCGCCTCAGTCAAAAACTTATTGAATTGAAAAAAGAGAATTGGGAATTGGCGGTTTATCCGGTGGAAGATCATGGATTTGTTGAACCAAGTAGTTGGACGGATGAATACAAAAGGATATTGAAGTTGTTTAATAGTAAATTGTTGAAATAAACGGTTTATCTAAACAGTACATCTTCGCAGGTTTAAAAATGTTCTATTAAATCTATGGTCAACATAAAACCGTCGCTGATTAAAAATTAAAGCAAACAAAATAGGCTATACTTAAAAATTTGTTTCCACTGTAATTTTTAAAAGGCTCCTTGTTTTATGTTGACCATGTATTTTAAGTATTAAAGCTTTGTATAAATTCATTAACTACTCAAAATACAAACCAAGTCTTAAGGTTGGCGAAAAGTTTTTGAAAAAATTATTAAAATAAAACTCCGGCTCAATTTGAAGTGTGTGATTTCTTATTCCGGGCAAACTAAATTTAAACGTGTTTTCTTCAAACATATTACCGCGTCTTCCAACTAAATAGCCAATCGAAAAGTTTTGAACAAAACTCCACCCGGCTTTTTCGGGTTTATCAAATTCGATTTTTCTTAAAGTAACAAAATCATTTCTATAGGTTTGAAACTGATTATTATTGTTTGAGAAAAAAAAGTACGGCTCCCACATTAAGTAAAGCCTGTGGTCGTTAAATTTATTATCTGAAATAATATAACTTAATCCCGCGGCAAAACTAGGGGCAAAACTACCTCTAACAAATTGCATGCTGCCATAAATAGCAGGTAATATAGAACTGTTATATACAGCCGCGGGGAAACTCTTTACCCCTCTTTTATTATACAAAGCCTGTGTTGGAAAAACAATTTGTTGTGTTGTTAAATTGAATATTCCATTAAATTTTGCATTATAGCCTAGATCTTCTCTCATATTAGCAACCATTGATGGGCTAATGTATTTTTCTAATAAAGCAATACAAGCAGAAACCGAACTAATTCCAGGGTTAAATAAATCAGATAAATTATTCACTAAAATGGTTACAAATCCGGGTATGGCTGGAAACTTTTCATTTTTCGATGGGGTTTGAAAAGACATTCTTAAAGTGTCTTGTTCAATCTTTAAATTATTTAACGCCCCAGCCTGGTATACCAATGTGTTTTGATTAGATTCATGTGATACAGTTCGAATCTCAACTTTATTATTGATTGGTCTTACATCAATTCTTCTTGCAAAAATATCTGTTGGAATAGAATCAACCAATGGGCGAATAGCGGTTAAACAAATTTGTAATAATGAATCAATATTTGGCAACTCATTAAGTTGCTGAATTTTGTTTAGTTCTATAATAATTCTGTTTTTAGAAGGGGTGGCAATAAATTCAAACTGAATCCTACTAAATCCAGGACGAGGTTGATTAAAACGAACTTCTGTTTTGTTGGTATTTAAAACCCAACTGCTTGAAGCAAAATTCTGGGCAAACAATAGGGAACTGGTTCCCACAAAAAGCAGGAATAAAAGTGCTGTTTTTTTCATATATATTTTATTGATTGTCGGTTAATGCAACTGGTGTTGTTGAAGGATGTAAGGTGATTTTCCATTTATTCTTTACATCGTTTGGGGGCGGAACTTCAAAATTTGGCATTGGTTTTTCGTCTGTTAAATACTGTACTAAAGCGTTTTTTGATGAGCCATTCAATTCATTTGCATGAACAAGCGGAAAATGAAACTTGCTTTTTGATCCAATAGTATTGGGCTTCCAAAAGATTGTATTTGGTTTTGAAGAATTGTTTTTTTCAATTGGCATATCAATATTGTTAACCACCGGTGGTTTATTGGTAGAAACGGAGGCAGCTATATTTTCATTTGATTCTACCGCTGTTTCATTACTAATGGCCATTAATTGATCCGATTTTGTTTCTACTGGTTTGTTCACATCATCATTAAGATTTAAAGAGCCTCCTTTTTTATTTTTAGTCAATATGTTTGTTTCTATATTAGTAGGTTGTTTTACTTCTTTTGAATTCTCTAACCCTCCGCTAATTCTTAATGGTTTTTTTGTTGAAACAACTTGATTGCTTTTTTTATCTAACTTGTTATACAAAAAAATACCGCTTACAAATAGTGTAATAATAGATGCGGCAACCAAATATTGATAAGTAAAATATTTGGTTTTTTTATTTGAAGAAGAGGTAAGCACTAGCTCCACCTTTCCCCAAATAATTTCACTGTCTTCTGGCAAACCCATTTGATTGGTTTCCCAATCTGCAATGCGCTCACTCAATCCATTTTTATTTTGCAGCATGGTTAGTATAATTATTTTGTTGAAGTATAATCTTTTGTAAAAGCCCCCTTGCCTTACTTAATTGGCTTTTACTGGTTCCCTCGGATATTTTTAATAAATCGGCAATTTCTTTATGACTGAAACATTCAATTACATATAGATTAAATACTGTTCTGTAACCAACTGGAAGCTGTTCCAGGCATTTTAAAATTAACTTAACTTCAAAATTGTCAAATATTGTTTCCTCAATCGAAACATTTTCAGCATCATGTTCTTCAACTACGGTTAAAAAACGGTGTTTTGATCGAATGCCAATCAAACATTCATTCACCATGATCTTTTTCATCCAAGCAATGGTAGCAATATCGCTTTTCCAATCAAACCTATCGAGCGATTTATATATTTGTAAAAACCCATTCATTAAAGCTTCTTCAGCATCTTCTTTTTGTTTTAAATACCTTAAGCAAACCAACATGAACCGATTGGCATATAAATCAAACAAGTATCGTTGAGCTGTAATACTCCCACTCGCACATTCTGATATAAGTTGTTTTAACTCCATCGTATACAAAAGAATGCAAAAATTAGTACCTAGGTTGCTTGTGGAATAAAAAAATCCCCAATAATTATATTGAGGATCTAATTTTTTAAAAAACAGGAGTTTATCTATTCATGCTTGCCAAAAACTCTTCATTGTCTTTGGTACCACGCATTCTGCGGAGCAATTCGTTCATTGCTTCTTCCGGATTCATATCGTTTAAGAAGAGGCGCAAAATATTCATGCGGCCCAATACTTCTTTGTCTAATAATAAATCATCTCTACGTGTAGAAGAACCTACTAAGTCAATTGCAGGGAATATTCTCTTGTTGGATAATTTTCTTTCTAATTGTAATTCCATATTACCGGTACCTTTGAATTCTTCAAAGATTACCTCATCCATTTTGCTTCCTGTATCAATTAAGGCTGTTGCTAAAATGGTTAATGATCCACCGTTTTCTATTTTACGTGCTGCTCCAAAAAATTGTTTTGGTTTTAATAATGCATTGGCTTCAACACCACCACTTAATACTTTACCACTGCTCGGAGCAACTGTATTGTGTGCACGTGCTAAACGCGTAATAGAGTCCAATAAGATTACCACATCGTGGCCGCACTCAACCAATCTTTTTGCTTTCTGTAAAGCAATGCTAGATACTTTAACATGTTTTTCTGCAGGCTCGTCGAATGTAGAAGCAATAACTTCTGCATTAACACTGCGTTCCATATCGGTAACTTCCTCCGGACGTTCATCGATCAACACCACCATCAAATAACACTCAGGATGATTGGCAGCAATGGCGTTGGCCACTTCTTTCAACAACATGGTTTTACCAGTCTTTGGTTGAGCCACAATCAATCCACGCTGCCCTTTACCAATTGGTGTAAATAAATCAACTATTCTGGTGCTGTAATTATTGGCAGTAGTAAATAAATTCAGTTTTTGATTAGGGAACAATGGTGTTAGATAATCGAATGGAACTCGGTCGCGCACTTCATCGGGGCGCTTGCCATTGATAAAATCTACTTTTAATAAAGCAAAATATTTCTCGCCTTCTTTAGGAGGACGAACAGACCCTTGAACCGTATCACCAGTTTTTAATCCGAATAATTTTATTTGAGAAGGAGAAACATATACATCATCAGGTGAAGAAAGATAATTGTAATCAGATGAACGCAAGAAACCATACCCATCAGGCATCATTTCCAATACACCTTCACCCGGAATTACACCTTCAAATTCTATATTGAATACAGGTTCTTTTTTAACGTGTTGGTGGCGTGGGCGCTCGGGCATTGTGGTTTCTGGTGCCTGAGATCCATCAGCATTGTTTTCGCTGGCTTCTAGTGTTTGAATAATAGCAGCAGCAATTTTTTCGGTTGGGTCTGGATTGTTTTCGCCTCCCGCAGCATCCGCTGTTTTATTTGCAGT
This sequence comes from Sphingobacteriia bacterium, assembly GCA_947456855.1. Taxonomy (GTDB): domain Bacteria; phylum Bacteroidota; class Bacteroidia; order Chitinophagales; family Chitinophagaceae; genus Sediminibacterium. The sequence continues at coordinate 18,520 of CANGTR010000030.1, forward strand.
TGCTTGTTCATTTTTTACCCTTGGCGGCGGCGGTCCTTTTTTAACAATGGCTTTCTTGATAGGTCTATTAGAAGGAGTAGTAGCTGGAGCCTCTTGCATCACTTCAGCTTCTTCTGTAACATTGGCTGTTTTTACATTTACCGCTTTTTTGGGTTTAGCAGCCGGCGCGCCTTTTTTCTTTGGTTCGTCTTTGGTTTCACTGGCTTTGATTGCCTGGCTGTCGAGGATTTTATAAATCAATCCTTGTTTATCGAGCTTTTTGGCTCCGGTAATTTTTTGCTGCTCAGCAATATCTAGCAGCTCGGGCAATAACATGTCGTTTAATTGCAAGATGTCGTACATATAATAATATCAATTTGGGGAGAATACAATTTATCTAATTGGTTGGTCCGATCTAAGGAAAAGTGAACTCAGTTCGGGTTATATTTTTGATTGATGTTGGAAAGAGAGTAGCTGATTTGCTTGGGGTAAAAGCATCAAATCAGTATGTTTTCCGTTGCAATGTTACAGCAGTTTTGGTAAAATCCAAGTTTTTTTGCCATTTTTTAGTACGAAAAGCCCCATAAAAGGGCCAAAAGGCATTGTTTGGTTATCTTCGCGCCATGTTTAACAATAGAATCAAAATAAAAACCTTGTTGGATTCGGGTAAGCCCGGAGAGCAGGTAATCGTAATGGGTTGGGTGCGTACTTTTCGCAACAATCAGTTTATAGCATTGAACGATGGCAGTACCAATAATAATGTACAGGTAGTTGTAGCCTTGGGATTAATAAATGAGGATACCCTTAAGCGTTTAACCACTGGTGCATCCATTAAAGTAATAGGTGAGGTGGTTGAGTCGGTAGGCAAGGGTCAAAGGATTGAAGTAAAAGCAAGTAGCCTCGAAATTTTGGGAGATAGCGATGCGGAGAAATACCCCCTTCAACCTAAAAAACACAGCTTAGAATTTTTAAGAGAGAAAGCGCATTTGCGTTTTAGAACCAACACTTTTGGTGCGGTGTTTCGTGTACGTCATTCCTTGGCATTTGCAGTACATCAGTTTTTTAATCAAAAAGGATTTGTGTATTTACATACACCAATAATCACTGCAAGTGATGCAGAAGGTGCCGGTGAAATGTTTAGAGTAACTACTTTACCAATGGATGGAACTGCACCCAAAGATGCTTTAGGTAATATCGATTATTCAGAAGATTTTTTTGGCAAGAGCACCAACCTAACAGTGAGTGGTCAATTAGAAGGAGAGCTAGGCGCCATGGCCTTTTCGGAGATTTATACTTTCGGGCCAACTTTTCGTGCAGAGAATTCTAACACTACAAGACATTTAGCAGAGTTTTGGATGATTGAACCAGAAATGGCATTTCATGATATTGAAGACAATATGAATTTGGCAGAAGAATTCATTCAATATTTGATTAGGTATGCGATGGAGCACAATAAAGAAGATCTTGAATTTTTAGATCAACGTTTGGCAGAAGAAGAAAAACAAAAGCCCCAAAACGAGCGCGCAGAAATGGGCTTGTTGGAAAAATTAAACTTTTTATTGAATAATCAATTTGAGCGCATTACCTATACAGAAGCCATTCAGATTTTATTAGATTCTCCGCATTATAAAAAGAAAAAATTCAAATACGATGTGAGTTGGGGAATAGATATGCAAAGTGAGCATGAAAGATATTTAGTAGAAAAACATTTTAAAAAACCAGTGATTGTAACTGGCTATCCTGCTAAAATTAAAGCGTTTTATATGCGCCTGAATGATGGATGTGAGCCAGGTAAAGAAACTGTTGCAGCAATGGATATTTTAGCGCCAGGTATTGGAGAGATTGTTGGTGGAAGTCAGCGTGAAGAAAGATTGGAAAAGTTAGAGGCACGCATGAAAGAAATGCATATTCCTTTGGAAGAAATGAGCTGGTATTTGGATACCCGCCGTTTCGGTACAGTGCCGCATGCTGGCTTTGGGCTTGGGTTTGAGCGCATGGTGCAGTTTGTAACAGGCATGACCAATATCAGAGATGTGATTGCTTTTGCAAGAACGCCGAAGAATTGTGAGTTTTAGTTCACCTGAGCGCCCCCAAAAGGGCGGCCTATTGATAGGGAAAGTATTTTTGTGGATAATTTCTGAATATAGCGCTCCACCCCTATATTTGCACTCCCGAAAGGGAATTTAGTGGGGGCGACCTCGCTAAGTAAGCAGTAAAATCGACTAAGGTGCGGTAGCTCAGTCGGTAGAGCAAAGGACTGAAAATCCTTGTGTCGCCGGTTCGATCCCGGCCCACACCACAAAAACCTCAACAGCAATGTTGGGGTTTTTTGTTGGTAATATAATAGAAACAAATACCAAGAGCCCTTTTAAATGGTAAGGTTGTTAATAATTTTGATGTAGTTAAAAATAATATCTTGTTAATTAATAGCTTACAATCACGATGAGATTTTTCAGCATAATATTCCTCCTATTTCCAGTAATAGTTATCGCTCAAACCAAATTAAAACCAAGCGAAAAAGATTCAATAAATACATTGTCTGAAGTTATAGTAACTGCTACTAAACAAAAAACCACTTTACTAAATATCCCTTATTCGGTAAATGTAGTTACCAATGAATTGTTACAACAATTTCAGTTTCGTACTTCTCCAGAATCGCTCTTTGGCTCCACAGGTATTTTTATACAAAAAACAAATCATGGAGGCGGCTCGCCTTTTATAAGAGGGCTTACAGGAAATCAAAATCTATTATTGATTGATGGTATTCGTTTAAATAATTCAACAACCAGATTCGGCCCTAATCAATATTTTAATACAATTGATGTGTTTAATATTGATAAAATTGAAGCCATACGCGGTTCGGGTTCTGTTCAGTACGGTTCAGATGCGATGGGGGGAGTGTTACAGGTTTTCACAAAAGAATTGCCTTTTTCGAATAATAAAATACTTAGTGGTAGTATTCAAGCAAGGGCGGTATCACAGGATATGGAATATTCGGGTAGAGCAGAAATGGCTTATCAAACTGCTAAGTGGGTAATATCTGGAGGACTAACTAAAAGAAATTTTGGCGATTTGGTTGGAGGGGATACAACAGGCAGGCAATCACCAAGCGGATATACAGAACAGGATCTTGATTTAAAATTAAAATGGAAAGTTAATAACCTATTAGAAGTTACTGCATTTCATCAGCAAGTGCTTCAAGAAAATGTTCCATTGTATCATCGGGTAAAAATAGAAAAATTTAATTACTATTTTTTTTCGCCCCAGCAACGAAAGTTGAGTTATGTAAAATTTGATTTAAATGGCCATTCACCTTTACTCAATAAAATTAGTTTTACAACATCTTTACAAAATAGTTTAGAAGAAAGAACCTATCAGCGAAATTTAACCAGCAATCGTTTTTTTGAAAAAGACAAAGTAACTAATTGGGGATTAACTGTAGATATATCATCTGAGTTTAACACAAACTGGACAGCTAATTCTGGGGTAGAATATTATTTTGATAAAGTAAACAGTGCTAGAACACAAACCACTCCATCCAATACCAATATTTTTCAGCGTGGATTGTATCCGGATAATGCTACAAGTAAAAATTTCTCTTTATATACCTTACATCACCTAAAGTTTAATCAATTTATTATTGAAACCGGATTGCGATATAATGCAATCGCAATGAATATTAAAGATACCGCTGGATCAAGTTTTCAATTAGGAGAAGTAACAATAAAACCATCATCTTTAGTAGGTAATTTTTCTTTGTTGTATAAGTTAACTAAGCAGTATAGTGTTTATGGATCTTTTAGTACTGGTTATCGTGTTCCGAATGTTGATGATATGGGCACATTGGGTTTGGTAGATTTTAGGTATGAAATTCCAGCATATAATTTAAAGCCCGAAAAATCATACAATACCGAAATAGGCATTCGAATACAAACCAAAAAAGTAAAATCTTCAATTGCCTATTTTTATATGCATTTGCAAGACCTAATCAACAGAAAACAATTACCAGGTCAACAAATCAACGGGTTCAATGTATTTATAAAAGAGAACAATCAAGAATCATTTTTACATGGGTTTGAATATGATATCGATTGGCAGATCTCTAAACGATTTAATTTTTTTACTAACCTGGCTTATGCATATGGCCAAAATACAACCATGAACGAGCCCATGCGTAGGATTCCTCCAGTCAATGGTAGAATGCTGCTTACTTATCAAAAAAATGCTTTTCAGTTTAGAATAGAATATTTGTCTGCAGCTTCCCAAACAAGATTGGCACAAGGAGACAAATCCGACAATCGCATACCTACTGGAGGTACACCTGGTTGGAATATTGTTAATTCTTATGCAGGTTTTTCATTTAAGAAAAATGCTGTTCAATTGGCTTTTTGTAATTTATTTAATACCGATTATAGAACACATGGAAGTGGTATAAACGGTGCAGGCAGAAATTTATCCATCTCTTTTAAAGCAGGGTTTTAGTTTATTGTCAATATTGTATGGTAGCTTAATAAACAAAGCCTCCTAACATCCCCCCTAAAGCAAGTAAAAGCAAAATTTAATTCATAAAATAATTTACTGTACAGCCACTTTCTTTAAATAATATCCCATTGGATCTATTGTTGGGGGCAGGCTAGACTTGATTTTAATGCCTTCTTTGCCCAGCATCATTTTTTCAGCTTTTCCATTAACGATTAATTCTACTGGTAAATCCATAAAATAGTTGTTGAGCTTAATTTGGTATTGCTGATAGCCCAACTCTTTAACTGTAAATTCCAACACATTGGTGGTTCTTAAATAAAAATCGAAAAAGGGTTTGAGTGAATAACCTGCAGCATTGCTGAATAATTGTTCTACATCCTTTGTGGTTACAAAATTATCATAGGTGTAAGCAGGGTCGGTGGCTAGTTTTTTTAAGGTTGGGAAAAAGATTTCATCCCCAATTACATATCTTAAACTGTGCATGAAAAAAGAGCCTTTTGCATAAATGTCAGTTCCAGCATAAGTTTCATCCTCCGATAATTCCTCTCCACCCACCATTGGTTTTTTATGCTTGATGCCTCTTTTGTGTTTTGCAATAATTTCGTTGTAGGCTTCTTGCCCACCTAATTCAAAATGTGCCAAAGCTTCTGCATAAGTGCCAATGCCTTCCTGAATCCACATATGCGCCCAATCTTTATTGGTTACTTTATTGGCCCACCATTCATGTGCATATTCATGAAATAAATTATCGGAATAATCTTGCCCGCCTATCGTAACATATTTAAATTGATTATTGAATGTGATCATGGTTTGGTGTTCCATTCCCGAATTAGGTACTTCTGCAATGCCAATTTTTTCTTTATGCCAAGGATACTCTCCAAAATATTTTTCTAAAATTTTGGTATCGCGAATTTTAGTAGCGATGAGTTTTTTTGCATGCATGGTGTCTTCCATTAATACATAAAACTCAATCGGTACAACATGATTATTAATAGTTGTATAACTGTCTTTTGCTACATGGTATTTTCCAATATTAAATACAATGCAATAATTGCTAATGGTATAATTGGTTTTCCAGGAGAAAGTTGTTTTGTTGTTTTTAGTAATTGTTTTTTGTAACAAACCGGGTCCTGCAACTGATAAACCTGCTGGAACGCTGATGTTTAAATCTGCTCCCTCATTGGGCTCATCACTTGGATGATCTTTGCAAGGAAAATACAATCGGCCCCCTTCTTTTTGTACATTGATAGATACCCAATCATTTCCACTTTTGTCTTTAGACCATGTAAATCCGCCCAACCATGGTGGCCTAACAGCAATGGGAGGATTGCCACCATAAATAATATCTACATCATGCTTACCGGTTTTAAATGAGGTTCCTGTAATATAGATGAGGTCGTTTTTTTGTTCGAATGATGCGGGTTTTTTATCTACTGTGATTTTTTCTACTTTCAACAAATGCACCAAGTCTAATAAAATAGTATCTGTGGTTTGAGATAGATTTAATGTTACAATGGTATTACCTTGAATCGATTTATTCGCAATATCTACATTGAGGTTAATGGTATAATGCCTGATATCCATGATAGCCTGTAAGGGTTTTAATTTTCCTCCTGATGACATATAACCAATATCTAAACTTTGCGAAAAAATGGATTGTACAAAAAACAAAGCGGTGGTAATCAAGTATAATTTCAGGTAAGCCGGTTGAGGTTTATTAGCTATCATGTTTAAAATTTCTGTATTAAATATAACATGTTTATGCTAATGATTAATCAATTCAACAACACCAATCATTGGGCTTGCGATTACTTAGCAGTAAATAATTCATTGCTTCTTCCCAAACAACAAAAAATGCTGAATGGGTAAAAAATCTCCACGATAACTTAAATCAAACCCATTTGCACCCAATTCTTTTTTCAATTGCTCTACCGTTGTTTTGTGTAATGCTTTGATGGGGATTGTGGGGTCTTCTCCGCGGTATTCAATCAATAATATTTTACCGTCTTTTTTCAATGCAGTTTTTAGTGATTGCAACATTTCATGTGGAAATTCCAACTCATGGTATACATCTACCATGATAGCCAGATCTATACTATTTGCAGGCAGGTTGGGGCTTTTTTCAGATCCTTTAATTACAGTAATAACCGTATCTCGAAGGGCTGCTTTTTTTTGAGCCAAA
>CANGTR010000031.1 GCA_947456855.1 Sphingobacteriia bacterium
TGCATTACTTCACTAGGATAAATGGTTCTTGCATTGTTGTATACTACTACATAAATATTATTGATACCAGCATTTTTGCAAGTAGTAACCATCGCTTTTACATTGTCTCTGCTATCCAAAGCCGTACTTGCTGCTGTAGTGATCCAAGCTCCACGAACTGCATTGGGATCCCAAGAAGGTGTTGGAGGCGGGGTTGGGGTAGGAGTTGGGGTAGGAGTTGGTGATCCGCCGCTAGACCCTTTCGAACAAGATGCTAGATTTACACTTAATAGTATCAACGAAAACAACCAAAATTGTTTTAATTTGAACAGGCTGGCAAGCATGATAGTAGGATTTTTCTTAAATATTTAACTAACTTAATTAAAAAAATTATAAATTCACTCTAAGTTATTAAATTTTTTAATTAAAGGCCTTTTTTTAAACAAATGGCCTCAAAATGCAACGATTTTGTCAACACCTACCACTTTGCAAAGGTCACCCATTTATTGGATTCCAAGTACTTGGTTTGCAATGGGATTGCCTTTTGTAGCATTAGCTACTGCTAGTTCTATTATGTATAAAAACTTGGGAGTTTCCGATTCTCAAATCGCCTTTTGGACTTCACTCATCATGTTGCCCTGGACCATAAAACCACTATGGGGGCCTTTTTTAGAGATGTTTAAAACGAAGAAATTTTTCGTTTACACAACACAAATATTTACTGGATGTTTATTTGGTCTGGTGGCTTTAACCTTAAAAGCAGATCATTTTTTTAGTTTATCCATCGCTGTTTTATCCATAATCGCATTTAGTGGGGCAACGCATGATACCGCAGCAGATGGAGTTTATCTCAATGAATTGACACCCAAATTACAAGCTCAATATGTAGGTTGGCAAGGAGCTTTTTACAATGTTGCCAAAGTTTTGTCTGGAGGAGCGTTGGTTTACTTGGCGGGTGAAATGGAAAAAAAATATGGTATTGCCAATGCATGGATGACCGTGATGTTTATTTATGGTGTTATTATGATTGTACTTGGATTGTATAATATGAAAATGCTGCCATCAGGTGGCAAAGCAGCTGAAGTTCATTCTTTCAAGGAAGGGATTAACACATTACAAGACGTCATCATCACTTTTTTTCAAAAGAAAAACATATGGTACAGTCTTTGTTTTATTGTTTTCTATCGATTTGCTGAAGGACAAGCCATTAAAATAACGCCCTTGTTTTTTAAAGCGGCAAGATCAGAAGGAGGCTTGGGTTTGACTACTTCTCAAATTGGTGTTTTATATGGAGTTTTTGGTGCTATGGCATTTGTTGCAGGATCAATTACTGCAGGTTATTTTGTGTCGAATAAGGGGTTGAATAGAAAAACGTTGATGATGCTTTGTGCATTTTTTAATGTTCCTTTTTTAGCATATGCATTTTTGGCAATAACCCAACCCGAGAGTGTTTACATTATTGGATCGGCTGTTGCAATTGAGTATTTCGGATATGGATTTGGTTTTGTTGGCTTGATATTGTTTATCATGCAAAATATTGCCCCAGGTAAATATAAAATGGCGCATTATGCTTTTGGAAGTGGGTTAATGAATTTAGGATTTATGATTCCTTCAATGATCAGCGGATTTGTAAGCGACTATTTAGGATACTCCGCTTTTTTTATTTGGGTATTGATAGCTACCATTCCTGCATTCTTAATTACTTGGCTGGTACCTTTGAAGCAAGCACCCGATAATGAATTGGAATCCCAAACACTCGAAGTTTAATAAAACCTTATGTATTTGACAAAATTATTGGTAGGTGTTTTTATGTTGCTATTTGTTTCTTCAAAAGCGCAGCAAAGAATGGACTCGTCTTATATGAGTTCTTATTATGTGCATAAGGTTACGCAGTTTAAGTTGATGCCCAATACACCTGGCGAGATCATTTTTTTAGGGGATAGTATTACCGATATTGCCGAATGGGCAGAACTCTTTGGTAATAAAAATATTAAAAACAGGGGTATCAGTACGGATAATACTTTTGGTGTTTTAGCAAGACTAGATGAAGTGGTTGAATCTAAACCAGCAAAAATCATATTAATGATTGGTATAAACGATATAGCAAAAAAAACGCCTGACAGCATCATTGTGCAAAATATTCAACGCATTATACAATATGTTCAAATGCAATCACCCAAAACCCTGACAATCATTCAAAGTATTTTGCCAACCAATAATGAGTTTACTGAATTCAAAGGATACCAAAATAAAGATGAACACATTAGATGGGTAAACCAACAAATAGCTAATTACTGTGATACAAAAAAAATACCATTTGTAAATTTGTATCCTTTGTTTTTAGATGCTAATAATAAATTGAGTAAACAATATACAAGTGATGGTTTACATTTGAATGGCCAAGGATATTTTTTGTGGAAGCAAGTTTTATTAAATAAGAAATTGATATAGCATGTTGATTACTGGAACTTTTATAGATGAGATTAGCCATGACATACCTCACCAAAACTGGGGGCCCATTGAGTGGGACAAAGACTTTCAGCATATGAAAGCGGCTGGCATAGATACAGTGATTGTAATAAGAAGTGGTTATAGGAAGTTTATTACTTATCCCTCTGTTTATTTAATTAAAGAATATGGATGTTATCCGCCACCAATTGATTTGATTGATTTATACCTTCAATTGGCCGAGAAATATTCCATGAATCTATATTTTGGATTGTATGATAGTGGTATTTATTGGGATACTGGAAACATGCAAGTGGAAATAGATGTCAATAAATTTGTGATAGAAGAAGTGTGGAAACGCTATGGTCATCGTAAAGCATTTAAAGGATGGTATATTAGTACAGAGATAAGTCGAAAAACCAAAGGTGCGGTAGAAGCTTTTAGTAGCTTAGGTAATATGTGTAAACAAATAAGCAATCAATTGCCCGTATTGATTTCTCCTTGGATTGATGGAAAAAAAGCAGTCATGGCTGCTTCTGGTACATTGTCTAAATTGGATGCAATTTCTGTAAAAGAGCATGAGCAAGAATGGGATGAGATTTTTAGTGGCATTCATCAATCCATTGATGCGGTTGCTTTTCAAGATGGACATATAGATTATTCTGAATTGGATCAGTTTTTTAGTGTGAATAAATTATTGGCAGATAAATATAAATTACAGTGCTGGACAAATGCTGAATCTTTTGATAGAGATATGCCTATCAAATTTTTGCCCATTAAGTTTGAAAAGCTAAAACTTAAGTTAGAAGCTGCAAAAAGAGCTGGTTATGACAAAGCCATCACTTTTGAGTTCAGTCATTTTATGAGTCCACAGTCATCTTATATACAAGCTCATCATTTATACAATCGGTACATGGAGTACAAACAAAATAAATAGTTCTATGATTAGAAATATAGCCCTTATATGTATTTGTTTTTTTTCTCTTTCTGCTAAAGCCCAAGCCAATAAGCAGCCAGTATTAAGAGGAACTTGGATCACCAATGTTGCAAGCGATGCTATGCTCAGCCCTGAGAATGTACAAAAAGCTGTAATAAATTGTAAAAAAAATGGACTCACAGATATTTTTGTAGTTGTTTGGAATGGCGGTGTTACAACCTACCCTAGTGAAGTTTTACATAATTATATTGGTATTAAGCAATCGCCTATTTATAACAATTTCGATCCATTAAAAGCATTTGTAACAGAAGGTCATAAGGCAGGATTGCGAGTACATGCTTGGTTTGAATTTGGTGCATCCTACGCATATAAAGACAGCGTTGCTAATGGATGGTTAGCAAAGTATCCTTCTTGGGCTGGAAGAAATAATAAAAATGAATTACTTAAAAAGAATGGTTTTTTTTGGTGGAATGCCATGCATCCAGATGTGCAAACCTTTTTAGAAAAACTCATGCTTGAAGTTGTTGGCAATTATGATGTAGATGGAGTTCAGGGCGACGATCGTTTGCCAGCCATGCCAGCTGAAGGAGGGTATGATCAATTTTCGATTGATTTGTATAAAAAAGAATTTGCAGGAAAATTGCCTCCACAAAATGCAAAAGACAGCGCTTTTCTTCAATGGAAGGCCAATAAGATAAGTGCATTTGGAAAAAAATTGTACCAACGTGTTAAAGCGCAAAGGGCCAATTGTTTGGTAACATGGGCTCCAAGTATTTATCCTTGGAGTAAAGAACAATATTTACAAGATTGGCCAGCTTGGTTAAATGGGGGATATGCCGATTTAATCATTCCTCAATTATACAGATACAATATAGCTGCTTATGAAAAAATTGTAAAGGAATTATCAACTCAAGTGCCTGATAGTTTAAAACATAAAATATTTCCTGGAATACTTACTTCCTTGGGAGATGGCTATAGGGTTGATGCAGTATTGTTAAAACAAATGATGAACTTGAATAGACAATATGGATATAACGGAGAAGTGTTTTTTTATTACGAATCTGTTAATTCTTTTAAAGAACCACTGTATCAGTAATAACATCAATAAAATGGGTCGTTGCTTATTTATTGGATTTTTATTTTTTGTCAATTTTTTGAATGCTCAAAATAAGCCTACTTTTTTTGCATTTACACAAGCAACTGTTCGAGCAAAAACAAAACTTGAATTAATCAATTTAGTTGATGCTACAATACAGGTTCCATTGGTAGATAGCAATTATAAAAAATGGAAGTCGGCATTTTGGGCAATGGAAATCATGTTGTACAAGCCGGCAGCTTTTGAAAAAAATATACCTCTTTTGCTCAAACAGTTTAATCAGTTAAATGCAGCATTACAATGGTCCTTCCTGGAAGCTCTGTACACATTGTATCCTGGAGATTATGCACCATACATGAAGGAGACTTTGCAAGGTGCAAAAACAGATAAAATCAAAGCCTTACTACTGGAATACCTTCATTTGGGTAAAATTGATCCAATTATTTCTTCAAGCGATTTATTTTATCAATCTCCCTATTACCAATTGTATTTGCAGAATACAAAACCCATTTCCAATTTATTATCAATCCAAGAATCGACCGTATTAAATGAAGATTTTTTGCCCAACCAATATGTGCTCGTAAGTTTTCAATACAAAGACAGAAATCGTCCGGGTTATTTAATGATTCGAGCAGCAGATAATAAATGGGTTGCCGATACAAAAAATGAGCCATTAAGGTTTGCCCAATTGGCAAGATCAATTACCAATATGCCGTATTATCTAACGAATGGAAATACACCACAAGGTTTATTTCGAATCACGGGTTTAGACGCTTCAGACAATAATTGGATTGGTCCAACTACCAATTTGCAAATGGTTATGCCATATGAACAAGCTGATGGTATAAGATTTTTTGCTGATTCAACGCAATTGGCTAACAAAAAAATCTATGAATCATTATTAAGCCCATTGTCTTCTATTACTGGCTTATGGCAAAGTTACGATGCAGGAAAGATTGGTCGCTCAGAAATAATTGCTCATGGAACCACTATCCCTACTGAGTTTTATGCCAAGGAACCATATTTTCCATGTACCCCTTCATTGGGTTGCTTATGTAGCCCCGAAATCTGGAACGAAGAAGGAAAACTGGTATCCAGTGTTCAGGCTGAATGGATATCTGAAATAAAAAAACTTCCACAACAACCTACTTATTTATTAGTCATTGAATTATAAAAAATTATGAAAAAAATTATTTCAATTATTGGTTTATTTGCGTTTTTAATAACAATCAACGCATGTTCAAAATCAGCTTCATCAACTCCTACAAATACTACACCACCGCCAGTAGTAACTCCAGGTGCAAAACTGATGAATTTGCCAGCAGGATGGAAATACTCCTCGTTGATTAGTTCAGGATTTCCTGATGGTATGGAATTGTATTTTTTTGATAGTATTTATGCTGGTAGAAAAACAAAAATGTTTTGTGTTGCCTATAATGCCAAGAATGCTTTGTTTGAATTTAAGCCAGTATTATCGAGTACCGCCAAAAAGTTGAGTGATTTTAATAAGGATGAATCTGGTAAGGTATTGGCATGTATCAATGGTGGCTATTTTGGATCCAATCAATCATTTAGTTTGGTTAAATACAATGGACTGCCAGTTGCTTCAGCAAATATTAAAACTTTGTCCAGAAATTTTAATGGGGTGGCAACTACTTATTATCCAACAAGAGCGGCTTTTGGCATAAGTGCAACTGGTGATCCTTCAGTTGCTTGGATTTATCATGTAGGAACTGGAAATGACCTTGTTTATCAATATCCTTCTCCAAATGCCAATGCAGAAGGCCAAAGTCCTCAACCAATTCCTACTGCAACTTTTCCAACCGGTGCTTCAATTTGGAATATTCACTCTGCTATTGGAGGCTCACCTATGTTATTGCGCAATAATGCAGTCAATATTACCGATGTGCAGGAATTAATAAGCATTAATAATACTACTTCACGATCAAGAACTGCCATCGGCTATACTGATAATAACTTAATTATATTGCTAGTAGTAGAAGGCGATAATTCCAGTGGAGGATATCTGGGAATGAATCTTGCCGAACTAGCAGCAGCATTAAAATCACTGGGTTGTTCCAACGCCATCAATCTAGATGGGGGTGGATCTAGTTCAATGATTGCTGGAGGTCAATTACTCAATCGCCCAGGAGATAATGGGGTAGAGCGTTCTATAGTGAGTGCAGTGTTGATTAAGCAACGTTAGACATTTAAAGCTGCATCACATACCATGATGAAAATCATGGTATTCATTGTAATAAAACATATTAACTATTGATGTTATTCATTTTTAAGTGATAGCATTGTTGGTATTTTTGTGATATATGAAAGCTGCTATTCAGCTAATAATACACCAAAAACCAACTATATGAAATTGCCTGCTAATCTTTTAAAACAACTGCTTCTGCTACTTGGAATCGGTTTCTTATTCTCCACAAATGTTTTCGGTCAATTAAAATATGCATCAAAAGGAAATTTATCGGTTGTTGTAAGTGGAACATCTACATTACATGACTGGGATATGAAATCCAGTGTTGGATCTTTCGAGGGGTTATTTACTTTAAATGCAGCAGGGGCTATCACTGCAGTGTCTGGAGTGAGCTTTTCTACAGTAGCAGAATCTTTAAAAAGCGGCAAAGGTTCTATGGACAAAAACGCTTATAAAGCTTTAAAAACCGATAAGGCCCCAACCATTAATTTTTCAGCAAACAATTGCTCTGTTACAGCAATTGACGCACATCATTTTCTAGTAAAATCAAATGGAAAATTAACTCTTGCAGGTAAAACACTGGATACAGAGATGCATGCAACCTGTAAAGTGAATGCCGATAAATCAATCAATATAATGGCATCTAAAAAAATTAGTATGAAAGATTATGCCATGGAACCACCTTCTTTTATGATGGGTACTATTAAAACTGGTAATGAGGTAATACTCAAATTCGATTTTAATATCAATAAATAAATATGGCAACTATACAATTATTCACTAAAACTACATTGTATGAAACTTCAACTCAACAAATTCAAAATTACATTTACCTTCTTTTTATTGGCAGTTTTGCCTTTGGCAGTTTTAGCACAACAGCCCAAATTATCCAATTTTAGGCCCTATGATAAAACTGGAATGCACATGTTTGAAACACTAAAATCTGATACCGTTCCTTTCAATGGCTTGGCAGTAAGATGGGGAGCTGGATTTACCCAACAATTTCAAAATTTGAAACACGAAAATCCTGGGGCAGTCAATAACACTGGTACAGGAGCCAATCGGTTGTATCCCATAAAAAATGGATTTATGACAGCGCAAGCCAATTTATTTATGGATGTGCAATTGGCCGATGGTATTAAATTAAACGTAACAAGTTATATGTCTGCGCGTCATCACAATGAGTTTTGGGTAAAAGGCGGATATATCCAATTCGACAAACTGCCTTTTAACGGAGCATTTTGGAATAACCTAATGAAAATAGCAACTATCAAAATAGGGCATTTTGAAGTGAATTATGGAGACCAACACTTTCGTAGATCAGATGGAGGGCAAACATTGTACAATCCATTTATTGAGAATTACATCATGGATCAATTTGCCACAGAAATAGGCGGAGAAGTGTATTTGCAAAAAAATGGTTTATTTGGAATGATTGGAATGACCAGTGGTATGATCAAGGGCAGCATCGATTCATTTCCTGTAACTCCTCAAGACCCCAATACAGCTAGAAACCCATCTATTTATTTTAAGGGTGGAATAGATAAGCAAGTAAATCAGGATTTAAGATTCCGTTTATCTGCAAGCCTCTATACCAATAGTAGTAATGCTGGCAGTGGATTAACCCTTTTTAGTGGAGATCGTACAGGCTCCAATTATCAAAATGTAATGGAAAAAGGTGTACCAGGTGCATTACCTGCTTCAACAGCCCTTTATACATCTGGAAGATTTAATCCTGGTTTCTCCAAAACCTTAACTGCAACCATGTTGAATGGTTTTATCAAATACAAAGGATTTGAAACGTTTGGTACTTATGAGTTTGCAAATGGAAGAACCAAAGCCGAAACTGATAAGCGAAATGCTACTCAGTTTGCAATAGAAGGTATTTACAGATTTGGAAAAGAAGAAAACTTATTTATTGGATACAGATACAATACTGTAAAAGCAAGACTTGCAGGTTTTACTGCAGATGTAAAACTAAATAGATCTTCTTTTGCAGCTGGTTGGTTCCTAACCAAAAATGTATTGTTAAAGGGTGAAATGGTAAATCAACAATATGTCGATTTCCCTTCTGCAGATTATCGTTCTTTGGGAAAATTCAACGGATATATAATCGAAGCAGTAGTAGGTTTCTAAAAAATCGTTTTATGGTGTATCATGGCCGGGTGAATTTATTTTACTCGGCTTTTTTTTAGTTGTATTTTCGAAGAAGCATGCGTGTACATTTAGTTGTTATAGCACTATTGTTGGTAAATCCTGTATTTAATTTACCTGATGCTAAAGTTACTTGGGTAATTATGCAGGGGAGTAGTTTAACGGTGAATGGAAGCACTAATATAAATACATTTCAGTGCGATATCGCCAATTATGATCTACCTGATACGGTTACTTGTTTTAAACTACAACAGCGAGGGGCTGTTTTGCCAATGACAGGCAAGCTCAATTTAAGTATTGATGCATTTGATTGCCATAATAAAATGATGACCAGTGATCTTAGAAAAACGCTTAAAGCCAAGGATTTTCCAATCCTTTCAGTAAGGTTCATCACCATCAATAGCTTCCCTGATTTTAAAAATCCAATTAAAATAACAGGTATTGTTGATATTGGTCTTGCTGGAGTTAGCAAGAAATTTGAAATCAATTATTATTTCACTGCCGATGATAAACAGCAAGTGCATTTAAAAGGAGATCAAAAAATTTATTTTTCCGATTTCAATTTAAATCCTCCTAGTAAATTAGGTGGAATGATCAAAGCCAAAGATGAATTATTGGTAGTGTTTAAATTGAATCTAAAGCCAATTGGTTAAACACTTAAGGATTCATTTTAGCGAAGATGATTCCGGCAACACTTGCTTGAAATAAACCAAAAATAAGCCATGATAGCACCATTGTAGCAGACACTTCAATCTGACTATAGGTTAACCAAAGAATGGGGAAAAGACCAGTAATAGTGTATACTATTCCAAATTCTACACCTCTTAACAACATAGAGCCGCTAAACGATGATTTAAATTTTTCCCAGAAAAAAGAGAGTGCAAAGCTAATGAGCATCGCATGCGAATAAAAAAATACATCCCTTGACTGATCTGATATAAATACACTACTCAAGTATTCAACAAAAAATGGAGCTAAAAAAGGAATTTGAACTGCTACAAACAATCCGCCATATGAAAGTAAGGATAGCGCAAGTCCGGCAACAAAACCACTAGCAATCATTTTTTTTACTTGAACCGAATTCATACTTTAAAAGTATCTATTTCAATTCAAAATTACACTATTTATATAATTACTACCAGAGACTGCTCTATTATCTTCAATTGATGATTATTGCTTATTATTGTATCAATTAAATTCCACAATATGAATAAATTTCTGACTGTTTTCTTACTTGGTTTTATTGTTACAATCTTAGTATCCTGTTCGGCGCCTAAAAAGGCAGTTGGAGTTTGGGTTAATAAAGAAAAAGTTGAAGGCAAAACCTATCCTAGTATTTTTGTTATTGCTCAAACACAGAATATACAAGCCCGACAAATAGTGGAAGACGATCTTGCTAAGCGTGCAACTGAAATTGGGTTTAAAGTAGTAAAAAGCATCGATGTGATGCCACCTGTTTTTGATGGTGGAAAACAACTTACTAAGGAAGAAGTATTGGCAAAAGTATTAGCAGCTGGATGCGATGGTATCTTTTTGGTAACATTGGCACGCAAAGAAGAAAATTTAAAGTATTCTCCAGGAAGAGAAGTGTATGCCCCAACTCCTTACACAACTTGGAGCGGAAATTTTTTCGGGTACTATAGCAACTGGTCATCTGTAACCAGCACTCCTGGATATTATGATAAAGAAAAAGAGTATTTCTTACAGAGTAATTTTTATGATACAAAATCCCTTGATCTATTATTCTCAGTTCAATCTTCTGTTTACAATCCTTCCTCTTTGGAAAAATTCAGTAAAACGTACGTGAATGAATTGATAGAGAAAATGGACGATGCTGGTTTATTTAAGAATAGGAAATAATTTATTTAGATAATACAATAATTTCAGTTTATGAGAAACTACATGCTTTTAATTTTATTGATTGTTTCAACAGTTGTTTATGGGCAAGCTAAGCCAGAATGGAATAGCATATTCAGTGCCATCAATAGCGAAGTTCAAAACAATTCAAAAGCATATACTAGTTTAAAAACGGCTACCGAAACTGTTGGGCATAGACTTACAGGTTCTGCCAATGGAAAGAAGGCCGAAGAATTTGCTTATAATTTATTAAAGTCCTATGGTTTTAAGGATGTGCGATACCAACCTTTTGAAGTAGAAAGCTGGAGTAGAGGAACATTGAATGTTTTGGTTGGATCTGATCAAAATCAATTACAGCCAATTAAATCTGTAACATTAGCACATTCACCAGTTAATGCATCGGTGAAATTGGAATTGGCAGATATGGGAAATGGTTTAGAAGAAGATTATACAAGTAATCCAGGAAAAGTGACAGGAAAAATTGCCTTGGTTTATTTAGGCGTTTTGCCAGGTTCAAAACCTGGAACAAAATCTTTGCATCGTTCTGAAAAAACTGCCCTAGCTACCAAGTATGGTGCTAAAGGAATTATTATTATCAACACTGCTGATGGGGGTATACTATTAACTGGAACTGCTTCGGTTACAGGAAAATTAATTCCAATACCTGCAGTGTGCATAGGAAAGGAAGATGGTTTACAATTAAAACAAGCAATCGGCACAAAAAACCATTTTGCTTCTATACAAATGACCAATTTTTCAGGATTAATCAAAGCCAGAAATGTGATAGCTACCATTAAAGGAAAATCCATACCTAAAGAAAAAGTAGTAGTTGGAGGGCACCTTGATAGTTGGGATTTGGCAACTGGTGCGATAGATAATGGAATTGGTTCTTTCGCTGTAATTGATATGGCCAGAACTTTTCAAGCATTGAAATTACAGCCGGCAAGAACAGTTGAATTCATTTTATTCATGGGAGAGGAAGAAGGATTGTTGGGTTCTAGGGCCTATGTTGATGCAGCTATTAAAAATAAATCGATTGATCAATTGCGTTATATGCTCAATTATGATATGACCAATGATCCCAAAGGGTATTCTACTACTGCAGAGGAAAGCAAAGAATTGTTTCAATCAATAGGAGCCATTGCTCAAACCTTTGATACCAGTTATAAAAATACATTTAGGGCAGGTGCTGGTCTTCACAGCGATCATCAGCCATTTATGTTGCAAGGGGTGCCTACTGGTGGAGGAGCTGGTGGAACTTTGCCGAATAATGCCGGGCCATGCTATCATGCAGACTGCGATAATTTTAAATTGGTAGACGAGAAAGGCATAAAAAATACGGTAAGATTCAGTGCCATGTTATTATACGGAATTGCTGATGCAAAAGAAATTAAAGCAAAGCATTTTACGGATGAAGAAACCAAGGTTTTTTTATTAAAAAATAATTTAAAAGAACCTTTACAAATTGCAGGGGAGTGGAGGTGGAAGGATTAAGAGATAAAAGATGAGAGATAAAAGATAAGAGATAAGAGATAAAAGATAAGAGATAAAAGATAAAAGTTATTGCTTTAACTCATGTTTTGTTTCTTGTTGAATAATTGCTGGATCCTTAATGACAAATAAATACTTATAACTGCTGTAATCATTCCTGCGCCTACATCCAACGGAAAATGTTGGGCTAAATAAATCCTGGAGTAACCTGTAAGCAAGGCCATTAAGAATCCACCATAAACCATCTTGTTGCCTCCGATTATCAAGCAACCTATAAAATAAATACAAAATACAGTTGTTGTATGGCCTGATGGAAAACTGTTATTGCTATGCAACTCAACTCCTTTTACTGTATGGATTAAATTTGTTTGGCCAATAGCATTGGTTGGCCTGGCTTCATTGTGGAAAACAACGTTTTTACTGAATTGCACCAATATTGTTGAAATAATGATAGCACTGAAAACCAAGGGCAATAACTTTTTTCTATAAAAAATAAAAAGCAACCCAATGGGCACCCAAACTATACCATCTCCGATATAGGTACAGTACCTAAAGAAAAAATCTCCAATAAAACCCGCGTTTCCATTTAAAAGCAGAAATAATGAATCTTTTCCCAAATAAAAAGAAAGGAAGATCAACATCATTCCAGTAAAGGAGCTAATGATAATTGCTTTTAAAAAGCTTGATAGGTTGAGGTTATTCAAAGGCTTATTATAAAGCACAAATATACATCTTAGCAAGGTCTGTATAAACAAAACCCTGCTCCACAGAACAGGGTTTTGAACAAAAAACCAACAAATAAAAACCTTAATTTAAACCCGCCAACTCCAAACTTCTCTTTTTTAAATGTACAATATCCAGATTGTCTATTATGGCTTCAGGAGTTAATACCAATGAAGTGTTATTGCTTTTCCACCAGTCAGATTCTACCAATTGATTACAATGAATAACCCCAATTAAATATTTTCGCTCGGCTTGTGCATGCCACTCTTCAATCCATTCAAAATGTTCTCTTGGTATATATTTCCAGTCATCAAAACTGAGGTATACTTTCAAATAGAAATCATTCGTAAGTATATGCGGTTGGTGATGATATAGTTTCTTGTATTCGTATTTATAATTATACCTCAAAGCAGCAATATCACTTAAAACTGCTGAAGCGGTTGGAAAGCTTCCGGCACCTTTACCATAAAAAAACTGTTTATCTGCAAATCCACTTTCAATTACCACTCCATTGTATTCATTTTTTACAAAAGACAATGGTTCATTCACAGGAATAAATTGCGGTAATACAAAAGCAGCTACTTTTCCATTTTTCAGTTTTTTTGCCTGTGCAATTAACTTTATATCATATCCTTTTTCTTTAGCAACCGCAGCATCTGTACCTTGTACATTTTGTATACCAGTGAACAATATATTATCTGGATGCGAAACAATGCCATAAGCATGGTTGATGAGAATGGCCCATTTATTAACTGCGTCAAATCCCTCAACATCTAGTTTTGGATTGCTTTCTGCAAAGCCCAATTGTTGCGCAAGCAATAATGCTTCAGAAAAACTCAATTTATCTTCGAACATTTTAGTTAAGATAAAATTAGTAGACCCATTCACAATTGCTTTAATAGAATGCAATAAATCATTGTCATAATATTCTTCCAAGTTTCTAATTACGGGTATAGAAGCACAAGCGGCCGATTCATAGAGGAAAGAGAGCCCTGTTTGTTCTTGTAAAGCAAGTATTGCAGGTAAATTATCTGCAATCATTTTCTTGCTTGCGCTTACCACAGCTTTACCATTTAACAAAGCTGTTTGTACAATTTCAAATGCTGCAATTGAATCATCAATTACTTCTACAATAACATTGATTTCAGCATCGTTTAATAAATCATTTTTATCTGATGTAAATAAATCGGCTGGGGCATTTCTTTTTTTAGTAGGATTTTTTATGCATACTTTTTTGATAGTTGCTTTCAGCGATGGCGTTTGCTGTAATACTTTGTACAAGCCTTCACCTACAACCCCAAAGCCAAATAACCCGATTGTTAACTGTTTCTGTGTTTCCATTTTATGCTTCTATTGTTGTTTTTTTTGATTGATTTAAGGTGTTTTGTTGAAATAGATTCAATGCATGATCAAGGTCATTGATTAAATCTTCAGCATCTTCTAACCCTATGGATAAGCGTATCAAACTATCTGAAACACCTGCCGCTTTTCTTTTTTCAGCAGGTATTGATTTATGTGTCATATTCATTGGATGAGCTACCAAGCTTTTTATACCTCCTAAACTTTCAGCTAGCTTAAATAATTTTGTATTTGTTACTATTGCCAATGCTGCATTTTCAGTATCTTCTTTCAGGTTGAATGAAATAATGCCTCCATGACCCTTTGATTGTTTTTTGGCAATAGCATGATTGGTATGTGTTCTAAGACCTGGGTAAAATACTTTATCAACAGCTGGATGATTTTGAAGAAACTCGGCAATGGATTGAGCACTGGAGCAGTGTTGCTTCATTCTCAAATGCAAAGTTTCTATACCCCGAATTACCAACCAACTATCGAAAGGCCCTAAAATAGCTCCACAAGCATTTTGTAAGAATTTAATTTTGGCTCCAAGTTCTGCAGTTTTAGTAACTACCACTCCGGCAATTAAATCACTATGTCCTCCTAAATATTTAGTAGCACTATGTACAATGATATCTGCACCTAATAAGATCGGTTGTTGCAATACTGGGGATGCAAAAGTATTGTCTACACATAGCAAACAGTTCTGCGCTTTTGCGATTTTGGCAATGGCCGTAATATCAGCAATTTTTAATGTAGGATTGGTAGGCGTTTCAATCCAGATCAATTTTGTTTTTGGAGTGATGGCATTAAAAACATTTTCTGCATTCGATGCATCAGTATAGTGCACTTTAATGCCAAACTTTTCATACACTGCTGTAAACAGCCGATATGCGCCACCATAAATATCATCTACAGCTACAATTTCATCTCCAGCATTCAATAATTTGATAATGGCATCAATGGCTGCCAATCCGCTGGCAAATGCAATACCTGTTGCACCATGTTCTAATTGAGCCACCAATTTTTCCAAGGTTTCCCTTGTTGGATTATTGGTTCTAGAATAGTCATAGCCCTTATTTAATCCAGGAGCTTCTTGAACAAATGTTGAAGTCTGATAAATTGGTACCGAGATTGCTCCAGTTAATGGATCAACTGGTATGCTGTGAATCAATTGTGTAGCTGTACTCATATGCTGTTTTTAAGGTTAAAAAAACAGTTCCTTTACTTATCTTCTATGTTATTCGTTATGGAATGGCATAAAAAAACCCATCTGATAAATCAGATGGGCAGTATATTATAATCATTTAGATTTTGTACAAGCTTACTCTGACTTATCTTCTTCTACATTTAAGTAGAAATGGAATTGGCACCTTCATACAACTGAGTTAGATGTATGGGTTGCCAAGGCTTCACAGGGCCAAAACCCTCCGCCTTTCTTGATAAGTATATAAAGAACTAATGCAAATCTAAGAAGGGATTTTTAATTTGCCAAATATTAGTCTACTTAATTTATAGGGAATCAAATTATTTTACTAAATAAACCCATTATTGAACTATAAAGGCCTAATCATGTTTGTATATTTACCCCTTAACTATGGCAAAGAAGAAATCTCCTATTCCAACTGAAATGATCCACGATGATGCTTTTATTGAAGTATTTGGTGCCAGAGAACATAATCTAAAGAACCTCGATATTCGGATCCCAAAAAATCAATTGGTTGTTTTTACGGGGGTTAGTGGAAGTGGAAAGTCTTCATTGGCCTTCGATACCATTTACAATGAAGGCCAGCGCAGGTATATGGAAAGTTTTAGCGCCTATGCTCGTCAATTCATGGGTGATATGGAAAGGCCGGATGTAGATAAAATAACTGGTCTTTCTCCTGTTATTTCTATCGAACAAAAAACCACCAATAAAAATCCTCGTTCTACTGTTGGTACAGTTACAGAGTTGTATGATTTTTTGCGCTTACTCTATGCAAGAATTGGCGAAGCATATAGTTACAATACTGGAAAAAAAATGATCAAATTCAGCGAAGAAGAAATCGTTGAAAATATTTTCACCAAACATGCCAAACAAAAGATTAGTTTATTGGCCCCATTGATTAGAGGCCGTAAGGGCCATTACAGAGAATTATTCGAGGACATTCGTAAAAAAGGTTTTTTAAAAGTTAGGGTGGATGGAGAAATAATGGATCTCACTCCAAAATTGCAAGTTGATCGTTACAAGATTCATGATATTGAAGTAGTGATTGATCGTTTGCAAGTTACACCAGATATGAAAGTTAGATTAAGTCAAAGTGTTCAGCAAACGCTGAAGATGGGTAAAGGCTTACTTTTTTTATTGCTTAACGATTCTGGAAAAACCATTCAGTATTCTAAACAGTTAATGTGCGAAGACACCGGTATCAGTTATGAAGAACCTTCTCCTAATGCATTCTCTTTTAATTCCCCCTATGGGGCTTGCCCAACTTGTAAAGGGTTGGGAAATGTTTACACGATCGATATGGAAGCAGTGATTCCTGATACCAACTTAAGTGTAAAAGAAGGAGGGATAGCGCCTTTGGGTATTCAGCGAGATGCCTATATGTTTAGAAATGTGGAGGTCTTAGCAAAAAAGCATAAAATCAATTTAGATAAAGCCATCAAAGATTTGCCTGCTGCTTCTTTGAATATATTGTTATATGGCAATACCGAAGGAAGTTCATTGGAATTAGAAAATATTGAAGATGATATCGCTTCCAATCCTTATGAAGGTGAATTCGAAGGAATTATTCCAATGCTTAAAAGATGGTTTGTTGGTGTAAATAGTGAGGGATTGAGAGAATGGGTAGAACAGTTCATGCAATTGAAAACTTGCACTGCATGTAACGGACAACGATTAAAAAAAGAAAGTTGTTGGTTTAAGATTGATGAAAAAAATATTGCGGAACTCAGTAATTTAAATTTAGATAAACTACATCATTGGTTTAATGACATCGAAAAACGATTGAATAAAAAGCAAAACCTGATTGCAAAAGATATCTTAAAAGAAATTAGAGAAAGAGTTCAATTTTTATTAGATGTTGGGTTAACTTATTTATCACTCAACAGGCCATCTCGATCTTTGAGTGGAGGAGAGTCTCAACGAATTCGTTTGGCTACACAAATTGGTTCTCAATTACAAGGCATCACTTATATTTTAGATGAACCTTCAATTGGATTGCACCAGCGTGATAATCAACAATTGATTCATGCATTAAAGAACCTCAGAAATATTGGCAACAGCATCTTGGTGGTAGAACACGATAAGGATATCATGATGGCTGCAGACCATTTGGTGGATATAGGCCCAAAAGCAGGAAAATATGGCGGGCATATCGTATCTGCCGGAACACCAGAAGAAGTATTAAGATCTAACTCAGAAACTGCTCAATACCTAAGTGGCAAAAAATCAATTGCTATTCCTTCTGAAAGAAGGTCGGGTAATGGAAAATCATTGCAATTGAATGGTGCTTCTGGTAATAATTTACGAAATGTAAACGTGAATTTTCCATTGGGTAAATTAATTGTAGTAAGCGGTGTTAGTGGAAGTGGAAAATCAACCTTAATTAACGAAACACTTTATCCAATACTGTCCAAACATTGTTATAATAGTAGGGTAACGCCAATGCCTTTTAAATCAATAAAAGGGTTAGAGCATATTGATAAAGTAATAGAAATAGATCAATCTCCCATTGGAAGAACTCCGCGTTCTAACCCTGCAACTTATTGTGGTTTCTTTACTGAAATCAGAACCTTGTTCTCTTCTGTGCCAGAAGCTAAAATCCGTGGTTATAATGCAGGAAGATTTTCGTTCAATGTAAAAGGTGGCAGATGCGATGTTTGCGAAGGCGGTGGAATGAAAGTGATTGAAATGAATTTCTTGCCGGATGTATATGTGAATTGCGAAAAATGCAATGGGAAAAGATACAATCGGGAAACGCTAGAAATTAGGTACAAAGGGAAGTCCATCAGTGATGTATTGAATATGACTGTTGATGAAGCAGTTGATTTTTTTCAACCAGTTCCATTTTTATTCAGAAAAATCAACGTGTTGCAGGAAGTGGGATTGGGCTATGTAACATTAGGTCAATCTGCTGTTACATTAAGTGGTGGTGAAGCACAGCGTGTTAAATTAGCCACAGAATTAGGTAAAAAAGATACTGGAAAAACTTTTTATATTTTAGATGAACCTACTACGGGGCTTCATTTTCAGGATATACAGCATTTATTAGATGTTTTGAGTAAATTGGTTAATAGGGGAAATACTGTTTTGGTAATTGAGCATAATTTAGATGTAGTAAAAGTAGCCGATCACGTGATTGATATTGGTCCAGAAGGAGGTGATGGTGGTGGTCAAATTTTGTTTGAAGGAATACCCGAAGAAATGATTAAGCATAAAACCAGCCATACTGCTCGTTACTTGAAATTAGAAATGAAATAATTCAATTCTTTTATCAAGTATCCCTTAATCCGAAATGGATAAAGCCCTTACTGTTCCTGCCAATTGTAAGTAAATAATGGAGCAAATTGGGTTAACTCTTCAAAAAGATTCTTTCGAAGATAAATGGCGTTTGTTTAACTAATTAAGTGAGGCACAAATCTGCTTTTATTGTCGGTAATTAAACCATCGGCCTCGCGAATACCCATTCCTGCTGCTTCTTGTCCGATTATCCAACTGCCAATCACCGGATATTTTCCATCAAATTCAGGTAAAGAAAATAATGCTTGGTAAATAAATCCTTCTTCTCCATATTCTCCTCCTGTTTTATTGGTAGCTATTCCAGATTGCATCATTTCTATATTGGCACCCTCTCTGCTGAGCTTGGGTTTTTTTACAAAATTAGTGAGCGAACCAGGTTCAAAAAAAGCCGGTAACAGCAATGGATGATTGGGATACAATTGCCATAAAATGGGGAGGATAGATTTATTGGATAAAATCATTTTCCATGCAGGTTCTATCCAATAGGGTTCGTTTTTGGCTTTCAATATATTTTCACCAAACGATTCATTCACCAACCATTCCCAAGGATAAAGCTTAAAAATATTTTGAATTGCTGTTTCTTCTAAATCTACAAATTGTTGATTCATCTCATCCCAGCCAATATCATCGATAAAAACAAGTTGAGTATTGAGCCCTGCCTGAATGGCACAATCCCTCATGTATTCTGTGTTGGTTAAATCTTCTAAGCTCTCTTTTAAACATGTAAAATGCAATGAGTTATTGTGCAAAAATCGGTTTAAAAATTTCCAGTATGCAATGAGTTTTTCATGGATGCTATTAAACTGATCCTTGGATGCATTGAAATCTTGTAACCAAAACCATTGTACAATCCCTGCTTCGTATAAACTTGTGGGAGTATCTGCATTAAATTCCAAAAGTTTAATTTGTTCATTTTTAACACATAAATCAAATCTTCCATAAATGGCTGGATGATCTTGTTCCCAACTTTTTTCAATTAACGGAACGATAAATGCAGGAATAGCAAATTGATTATACAATTGATGGTCAATTACATGTTGAACTGCTGCTAAACTCATTTCCCATAACTCATTGGTTGCTTTTTCAATGGCATTAATTTCTATTGCACTGAATGAATAGTAGACCGATTCGTCCCAATAGGGCACATCGCTGGTATGAAAACCAAATCCTAATTTTTCTACAGCTGCTTGCCAATTATTTCTTGGTTCTATTGTATTTCTTTGCATTGTTTTGATTAACTACTTACAGAATATGCACTGCGACCAAATCCGCCTCTTGTAACTGCTCCTTTAAAATTATTTTTTCCAATATTAGAACTTGGTGCTATTCCACCTGAATAATAACCTGCTCTTTGATATTGATTGTTGTTAAAATTGCCCATTGGTCTGAATGCATAATACCAAAGCAATGCAGTAGCAATGCCCGAACTGTTATGATGCACCCTTGTATATGGAGCAGATGTATCGCTTCTTAAATGCACTTTGCTTTTGCCATTGGTTTCCCAATCTTTTTTTTCGGGTTGATTACAAGCTGCCAAAGTTGCTGAAATCAATACCAATTTAATTGCTTTGGTCTTTTTCACTTATCAATTATTTTACAGTAATAAAAATTTCATATTCCTTATTGATGGTAACTTTTTTAGTATCACCCTCTTTGTTCTCTGCATCTATAGATGTTTTACCCAATGATGCAATTGTATCTTTATAAGAGATTTCTTTTGTGAGTATATTTTTTACCCAGATTTTATGGGTAGTGATTAGTACATCATTTAAAGAATCTAAATGTTTTATTTCTACTGCAGTTTCAACTGCGCCGTTTTTATTTACTTCTTGCGTGATGTCTTCATTCTTTTCATCTTTACAAGATGCGATCAATAAAATAATTAGGGAGCAAATAATAACCAAAATAATAGGTTTCATGTTTAAATACATAATCAATTGTTTTTATAAAAAGGTAATCAATTCCCTTCCCGAACGAAGATAGCAATTCCACTATGCATCAAGCAAATGCCTTAAAAATAGATTGGTAGTTCTGGGTTAAATGCGGAGGGGTTCAGCAGTACTCTGTGGATGGTGGCTTAACTCTTTGACGAAAACGTGCAAAAAGAAATTCCAAATAAGCGTTCATGTTTTGTTAGCTAGGAGGCTTTATTGTCTTTGCTGATGTAAATATATCATTAACCAGTTCAATTCTACAATAGGAATAGGGCCCAATGGAACTTGCTTAGCGAAGAATGGTAAAGTATGTGTGATAAGTGGTAAACCTAAAAATCGGTATCTCGGTGTTTGGGTTTCCAAATTAAATAGTAGAAAGCAAGAAATAGGATACCTGTTGTGAAAGGTATCAAGGCTAAATGTTTAAAAGTAAATCCTGATGCAATTTCAATGGTATCAAAATGGAAAAATTCACTGATCATCCAATAGGAGTTGGCTGAAATCCAAACAGTTATAGCCAAATTATGGGTTAATTCCGACATGTATTTGCGCGTACGGTAAGCAATTACTATTGCAATGATCAGCGTGGGAATAATCATGGTAACACCCAGCCATCTCCAGCCCATGCACCAGGCAACATCCTTGAACAACCAAAAAACAATATGGAGGTTTTCCATTTTTCTATATTGTAATGGAATGGTATAAGTATCCTTAGTTTGATCGGTAGCTAGAATTCGATAGTGATGCTCATTCTTGGCATCTGTGTCTGTGGGGGTATCTATAGTTGTGTTACTCATTCTTTTATTTTGAAATTCGACCACAATATTAAATTTTTGTAATCAATTTCGGCTTAAAATTTTATTCAAACGACGAACATCTGCTAAGGGGGGGATAGATTTATTCTCTAGAAGCAGTTTGGTGAAGGCGTCTGCAAAAAAGGGAGCAAGGCTACATCCCTTGGTTCCCATCCCATTCATAATGCCCACAGACTGGTAAATCGGGTGTAATCCTATAAATGGTCTCCTCTCCAAATTGGCTGGCCTAATCGAAGCCAAGTGATCAACAATGGTATAAGGTAATTTTAGCCATTCAGTTAATTGTTGTTCTACTTTCAACTTAAAAGCCTCTGTTGGTTCAGTATTGATAAAATTCCATTCATAAGTAGAGCCAATCCAAAACAAGCCATCTCGCCATGGTACAATACTAATGCCTTGTTTAAAAATATTATTTTTAGGAAGCCCAGGAATAGCCGCAATAATGGCTTCTCCTTTATTGGCCGAAAAAGGAAGTGCTTGAAAATAGGGGTTTTCAAAACCTTCTACTCCATCACAGAAAATGATTTTCTGAGCTAGATAATTATGATATTCAACATGATCAGCACCAATAATACAATTTGCAAATTCAAACTTTTCTTCAAGCAAAGAACGATTCTCGGCTAATTTTTTTCTCCATCCATTTAACAAAGCATGAATATCAACCAACCAGCAAGGATCGATTTCTCCTATTCCAAAGCTTGGATGAAAATAGTTGTTCCACTGGTCGGGATTTACTGGTTTGCGTAAATAAATATTATCATTAGCTAGTCGATCATCGAAAGCCAATTTCATTTGAGGGGTAGCATGAAAGTCTAGAATATTACATTGATTAATTAACGGCGACCCTAATTCATCACCTAATTGAGTATATGCTTCAACTGCAAAGGGCATAAGGGTTTCAATCTCCCAGGTTTGTACAATTCTTCTCCCAGTAACAGGATTAATCACTCCACTTGCTACTTTAGAAGCAGAATTGGTTGTAGATTGATCAATCACTAACACTTGCTTGCCAGCTTTGATCAGATTCCAGCTGAGAAAGCTACCACTGATTCCTTGGCCAACGATGATATAGTCTACCTTGATCATTCTTTGATTCTAATTTTAATGCCATTAGAATGACTATTAAATTCAGGTGCATAAATACTTTGCATCGAAGCAATTCCAACAGAAAAAATGCCTATTTGTGTAGCATTCATTTCGTAACTCAATGTGTAGGACCCTTTAGATAAATTGGAAATATAAAAATTGCTGCTTACATCTTTTGTGCTTTCATAATATGCCAATCTATTTTCCCATTTGTATCCGCTCAATACATTCAAAGGCTCCATTGCAGCAGCTCTTAGGTCTTTTACATGAATATAATCCATGTCTCTATCTGATTGTATTTTTAATTGAACCACTAATTTTTCGCCTAATTGAATTTCATCATTGTCATTGATAAATACTAAGGTTTTTTTATTTTCTATGATGCGTTCAACAAAGATTTGTTTAGTTAGGGAAAGAGGGCCGTTTGATTTGGTGATTTTATCTAAGTCTTCGATGTATTGCCAATAAACAGCTCCATAACTCGGTTGATTTTGGTTACCCATTTTGTTAGGTTCAGTTACAGTTAATCGAATATTACCCATTTCAGGAAGAATTTTTTCTCCTTCAATTGTTTTTTGAAAATAGCCAGTACCGGCAACTGATTTCTCATTCACATTATTAATTATCAAGTTGCCCATTTTAATTTGAACTTGCTTATTGTTGCTGAGCGAATTCATTCCAGATGAACCATTTACAAGTAATGCATAACAAGCTTCTGCTGTTGCTATTCCAGTGTTCCAATGATTGGTTTGTTTGTTCAGTATCAACCAAGTTCTCATGCTATTGATAGATGAACTGTATCGATTATTTTTTTCTTCTTGATTGATTTCACTAAAACAATCAATCATCATGCTTTGGAATTCAATAGGATTGGAATACCAATATTGGGTCATTTGGTTTTTCCAATACATGCCTTGTTTGCTATTGATAATGGTGTTTTCTAAAAGTGCTGGTAATATATTTTTTACTGCCCAGGCCCTTTCATTGTTTCTACTGGTAATTAATGCAATCATTCCTTGCGAATAGGTATTTAACTTATTCCAATTCGTTTTGCTTTGTTGAAAATAGTACTGTTGCGCATTCGGAAATTTCAATGAAATATCACCAAAAAAACTACGCATGAATAAATAATTCAATTGGCGATAATTAGGGACTGGTTTGGAGAGATCTATTTTCTGCGTAAATAAATACTGATAATCTCTTTCAATATTGTTATCAGAATAGTTCAATGCTTTCACGATCAATGGTCTTAATCGAGTTGCTGTTCCCGGATCAATCGCGCCCATTTTTTTCAATTTCCCCAAACCAGTTAGAATGGTATTGGTAATAAATTCGTCCGAATTTCCACCCTTGAACCAAGGGAATGAACCGTCTTCTAATTGTAATTGATTCAATTGTTCTATTAAGTCGTTGGATTCAGCAGATAAATTTGCTGCGTCAAATAATTGGGCTATTCGCTTTTGTTGATCCGATTCATTGGCAGATTGCAATACCCAGGGAGTTTCAGCCAATAATATTTGATTGAGTGCAGTATTCTTTTCAAGATTGCTTTTGAGTGAGCTACTGTCTTTTTGCCATGCTTCAAAAACCGATTGTATGATTGGATTTTTTTGAACAATATAAGCAGCTAATTGATTGGCATAGAATCGATGGAATAATTGATCGGCACTTTCATTGGTAGATTCCATTAAATAGGGTAATGCTTTCACTACATTCCACAAAGGATTGGCGGTATATTCTACACTGAGTAATTGATTGGTTGCACTGGCACTATTATTATTCAATAATTTGGTAAAGCTTAGTTGAACGGTGGTATCTTTTTCTAAAAATATGGGTAAGCTTTCTGTAACCAATTGTCGATTGGTAATTACGGGTAGTGTATTTTCCTCCCCATCACTATATTCTCCGGCTCTAGCAACAATTTTCCAAGTAAGTGCTTTGTTGAAACTGAAAGGAATTTGAATAGGAAACTTCACTACTACTGATTGCCCAGCTTCAGCAGTAAAATATTGATTGGGAAATACATTTTGAAACCAACCATCAACAGAACGATTGGTTGTTGCATCAATCAATGCTAAACTAACTGTGCCCGTTAATTCTTTATTACTTAGGTTCACAATTTTTGAACTGAATTCCATATTGTCTCCCTCTCGCATAAAGCGAGGCGCATTGGGTTGAACCATCAAGGTTTTTTGTGTGTATAGTTCTTCTGAGTTTAATCCAAACGCTACGTCTTTTGTATGGGCTAAACTCATCCATTTCCATTTGGTAACTGCATCAGGAAGCGTAAAGCTAAAGCGATATTTGCCTGCGCTGTCTGCATACAATTGCGGAAAGAAAAAAGCTGTTTCGTTGAAGTTTTTTCTGATTTGAACTGGTGTATTATTTCTATTGTCGATTATCCTGCCATCAACTATTCTATTGCCTGTAATTGGATCAGTGAGATCAACATGGGTGTATACTTTGTCGTAATCTTCTTCAACAATGGTATTGGTGCCCCTGATTTTTATTGATTGCGCATCTCTAGCA
>CANGTR010000032.1 GCA_947456855.1 Sphingobacteriia bacterium
AATGTCTATCATTATGGCAGTTGTTTTGTTTCAGGTAGCAGTTTCAATTACCAAAAATCCAACTCCAGAATCGTTAATAGAACAGTTGGGGTATAAGGAAGAAAAGAAAACCAAATATGATTAAGAGATAAGAATTAAAAGATAAGAGATAAGAGATAAAAGATAAGAGATAAAAGATAAGAGATAAAAGATAAAAGATAAGAGATACAAATTCTTTAAACCCCAATAATCTAATAACCAATAACTCATTAACCTAATAACTTATCAATGAAACCTATCGTATCATTTTTTAGCTGCTTTATTTTAGTATGCATTGCATGCAATAACAATCCATATAAAGAAACCAATAAATCTTATAAAGCACAAGCTAAAAAATATACCTCAATCATTAATAAAAAACCTGAAACGCCCATCATTTCAGACTCATTAAAACCATCTCCATTTTGGGTAGGCACTACCAATTTTGGTATAAGAAAACCAAGCTATGTAATCATTCATCACACGGCACAGGGATCAACACAAGAAACACTTAAAACTTTTACACTTCCAAGAACAGCAGTAAGCGCTCATTATGTAATAGGGAAAGATGGAGTAGTGTATCAAATGTTGAACGATTATTTTAGGGGCCAACATGCTGGAGTTAGCAGATGGGGAAACCAATTGGATATGAATTCTGCAAGTATAGGCATTGAACTAGACAATAATGGATATCAATATTTCGACAGTCTGCAGATCAACAGCTTATTGGTAGTTTTGTCTAAACTCAAAAAAGATTATAATATTCCAACTGCCAATTTTATTGGGCATGGTGATATTGCACCAACTCGTAAGAATGATCCAAACTGGCGGTTTCCTTGGAAATTGTTGGCTGAAAAAGGGTTTGGATTATGGTATGATGAAATCAGGGACACTGTTCCTACTTCCTTTAATTATATAGTTGGATTACGTATAGTAGGATACGACATTAAAGATACAAGTGCAGCTATAGTAGCTTTTAAAAGGCATTTTTTACAAGATACAACAAGAGGTATGACCAACTATTCAAAGGAATTGCTCTATAATTTACAGAAAAAGTATTATTAACAATAAAGATTGCCTTAAATGGTTAACAAAAATTGTATCCTAACAGTTGTTAGCTTATTTTTGCAATTCAAAATAATCAAACCATGAATTTTCAGTTGAGCGAAGAACATTTAATGATTCAAAAAGCAGCAAGAGATTTTGCAAAAACAGAATGTTTGCCGGGTGTTATTGAAAGAGATGAATTACAAAAATTTCCCCGTGAACAGATCATGAAGTTGGCTGAATTGGGCTTTATGGGAATGATGGTAGACCCTAAATATGGTGGAGCTGGAATGGATACTGTAAGTTACGTTTTGGCGATGGAAGAGGTAAGTAAAATTGATGCAAGTACAAGTGTCAGCATGAGTGTAAACAATAGTTTAGTATGCTGGGGATTAGAAACCTATGGCACTGAAGAGCAAAAACAAAAATATTTAACTCCTTTGGCTCAGGGAAAAAAAGATGGTGAATTGTATATTGGTGCTTTTTTGTTGAGTGAGCCTGAAGCCGGAAGCGATGCAACCAGTCAACAAACAACTGCAGAAGACAAAGGAGACCATTATGTATTGAGTGGCACTAAAAACTGGATTACCAATGGATCATCGGCATCCGTTTATTTAGTAATTGCACAAACAGACCCAGCTAAAAAGAGCAAAGGAATTAACGCATTTATAGTTGAAAAAAATTGGCCAGGTGTAACGGTTGCCGCAAAGGAAAATAAATTAGGAATTAGAGGAAGCGATACCCATTCCATTTTATTAACAGATGTGAAAGTGCCAAAAGAAAATAGGATAGGAGCAGATGGTTTTGGATTTACTTTTGCAATGAAAACCTTGGCTGGAGGTAGAATTGGTATTGCTGCACAAGCACTTGGAATTGCCAGTGGTGCTTATGAATTGGCATTGGCTTATAGTAAACAACGTAAGGCTTTTGGCAAAGAAATTATGCACCATCAAGCCATTCAATTTAAATTAGCTGATATGGCTACAAAAATTGAATCTGCTCGCTTATTGTGCTTGAAAGCTGCTTGGGAAAAAGACAATGGACTGGATTATACCTTGAGTTCTTCCATGGCAAAAGTATTTGCTAGTGAAGCAGCCATGTGGATTAGTACAGAGGCAGTACAGGTGCATGGCGGTTACGGTTTTGTAAAAGAATACCATGTAGAACGATTGATGCGCGATGCAAAAATTACGCAGATTTACGAGGGAACCAGCGAAGTACAAAGAATTGTGATTAGCAGAAGTATTCTAAAATAAAATGATATGGTTTTTCGAAGTTTGCTCTTATTTCTTCTGATTAATTGCATGGGTAAGATCAAAGCTTCTGATACTACAATAGTTTCTGCTTTATTAAAGCGTGTAATAGAATTACAACCAAAAGAAAATGGTGTTTTCCCAAAAGGATTATTCCCATCTTACAGAACATATGCTTTAAATAAAGAGAGGCAAAAAGCTGATATTAATATATTTTATTCAGGTTTGATTGTTTTTACACTAGAAAAAATAAAATCCAACCTTAGTCCTTACCAGCAATCATTGGTTGAACAGATTGTAATAAACGCAAAACCAACAGCCAATAAATTTAAAAATAAAGGCGGAAGAGATACTTATAATTTTTGGCCAACTGATACCCCAATGATTTTTCCAAATGCAGGATGGTTAAACTTATTCGATAAACCTCAAGCATTGCCAGATGATTTGGATGATACAGTTATTTTATTGTTAGCATTAAATGTAGACCAAGCAACAGCAGAGAAAGTACATCAATTAATGCAGCAGTATATCAATAAAGAGGATAAAAGGATCAATAATACTTTTGACATGTATAAGCATATACCAGCTTATTCTGTTTGGTTTGGAGAAAAAATGCCTGTTGATTTTGATATTTCTGTTTTAAGCAATGTTCTTTATTTTGTTCAAGCAAATAATTTAAAATGGACAAATGCTGATTCGGCTAGTTTACAATTAATTGTAAGTGTATTAAAAGATAAAAAACATTTAACCGATGCCAATTATATTTCACCACATTATGGTAAAACTGAAATTATATTGTATCACCTATCAAGATTAATGTCATTAAAACCTATCCCATCGTTAGAAAAGTTTAGACAAGATTTAATAGCACAAGCAAAACAACTTCAACAGACAAAGCAAGATTTTTTGGAGCAAGTAATATTATCTTCTGCTTTATTAAATTGGGGTGAAATGCCTGTTTCAATTCAAATAAATGAAAACAAATCCCTTCGAGAATTAATTGAAGCGGAGGAATTTTCTTTTTTTATTGCCAATATGGCATCCATGTTACCCAATCAAATGAAGAAAATGTTGGGCTCAATATCTGTGGGTAAATTTACTTACTATTGTCCAGCATATAACAATGTATTACTAATCGAAAATATGGTTTTGCACTCTAATTATGCAAAGAAAATTTACCAATAATTAAAAGACAATGTCTGTAAACTCACTTAAATATAATGAGATTATTCAATTACTTTCAATCAGTAATACAACACTAATTGCTGTAAGTAAAACCAAGCCTATTGAAGATCTTCAAGAAATGTATGCACTGGGGCAAAGAGATTTTGGCGAAAACTATGTGCAGGAATTGGTAGATAAAGAAGCGAAGCTTCCTAAAGATATTCACTGGCATTTTATCGGACATTTGCAAAGCAATAAGGTAAAATACATAGCTCCATTTGTTCATTTAATACATGGAGTGGACAGTTTAAAATTATTACAAGAAATCAATAAGCAAGCGCTTAAAAATAACCGAACCATTGATTGTTTGTTGCAATTGCATATTGCAGAAGAAGAAACCAAGTTTGGATTAGATCAATCAGAAATAGAAGCAATCAAATTGATATTGCCCACCTTACACAATATTCGAATACTTGGTTTTATGGGTATGGCATCATTTAGTGAGAACATGGTTAAAGTAAAAAGAGAGTTTATTCATTTAAAAAATGAGTTTGATCTATTTAAAATCTGGACCAACCAAAATCCAATGGATGCAACCAGCAATGGAATTAGCATACTCTCTATGGGCATGAGTGGCGATTATCAATTAGCCATCGAATGTGGTTCTACCATGGTAAGGATTGGCAGTTTACTTTTTGGAGCGAGAGATTACAACAAATAAATGTAAGCAAAAAAATCCCGGCTAACCAAAGCTGCCGGGACGACAATTTGTTACTGCACTATTTAAGTGTTTCGTCTAGCCATTTGTAAAATTCTCGCTGCCAAACTATTGCATTTTGAGCACCAATTACCCAATGGTTTTCATCTGGCAAGTACAATAGCTTAGATTTTATTCCTTTTAATTGTGCAGCTTGAAAAGCTTGTAATCCTTGCTCAATCGGTACGCGATAATCTTTGCCACCTTGAATGATAAAAATGGGGGTGTTCCATTTACTTACTAGGTTGCTCGGATTGAATTGGTTATAGGTTTTTTGAGCGGCAGTATTGTTTTTATCCCAATAAGGTCCACCATAATCCCAGTTAACAAAGAACAACTCTTCAGTGGTGCCATACATACTCTTTGTATCAAAGATTCCATCGTGTGCAATAAATGTTTTGAATCGATTGTTGTGAATACCTGCTAAATAAAAAGCAGAGTAACCGCCATAGCTGGCTCCAATACATCCCAAACGATTTTTATCTACATAAACCGATTTACTAACTGCATCAATAGCAGATAAATAATCATTCATTACCTGCCCACCATGGTCTTTACTAATCTGTTCATTCCATTTGGTACCATGACCTGGCATACCTCGCCTATTGGGTGCTACAATAATATAACCTTGTGAAGCAATCAATTGAAAATTCCACCTGAAAGAATAAAACTGTGTTAGTGGACTTTGAGGCCCACCTTGACAATACAAAAGGGTAGGATATTTTTTAGTAGAATCAAAGTCGGGTGGATAAACTACCCATACCAACATTTTTTTATTATCGGTTGTAGTAACCCATTTACGTTCCGATTTTACTTTTCCGATGCTGTTATAAAATCCATCGTTTACATGTGTTAATTGAGTCATTGATCCAGAAGTTATTTCTACTGAATACAATTCACTAGCATGATTAAAGTCGGTACGAGAAACAATTACCCCGGTTTTTAATACGCCAACAATTCCATTAATATCAAAATCCCCATTTGTAATTTGTTTTATTATCGGCTTGATTTTATTAATACCAGGATTATTTACACTAAACAATTGGAGTGTTCCGTTAATAGGAGCCCAGAAGAATAATTG
Organism: Sphingobacteriia bacterium; assembly: GCA_947456855.1. Classification (GTDB taxonomy): domain Bacteria; phylum Bacteroidota; class Bacteroidia; order Chitinophagales; family Chitinophagaceae; genus Sediminibacterium. The sequence goes on from CANGTR010000032.1 coordinate 5,321, forward strand.
TTTCCCATCTTCACTCCATTGAAATCCTTCTACATGTATTTCGTCTCTACTGTCTGTTAAATTAATTTTTTGACCATTTTTCAAAAGAACAACAATGTCTTGTTTATCGGCTTCAAATCCATCTCTTTTCATTTGCAAATAAGCCAATTCGCCAATTGTATTGTATTGTGGAGCAAGATCATATCCTTTATTGGATTCCGTTAAGTTTTTTGTTGTTCCGTTTTCTACATCGTATTCATACAAATCGGTATTGGTACTAATAGCATAGGCAGTACCGTAACTTTTTTTTGCTACATACAAAACTTTTTTACTATCGGGGCTCCAAATAAAATCTTCATCTCCACCAAAAGGTTTTTGAGGACAATCAAAAGCTTGGCCCAACATGATGTCTTTAGGCTGTCCGCGTTTACCATTTACAATTGGAGTTACAAATACATGGCTGTATTTGCCGTCTTCCCAAGTATCCCAATGACGATAATTTAAAGAAGTATAAATTTGAGCATTTGATTGAGCTAGTTCAGGATAAAAATCTACTCCATTCACATTGTTGATTTTTACTTCTCCACTACTAATTTCAAATTTTCCATCCGGCGAAATACGGTTGTTGATGAGTAATTCTTCGTTATTGACTAATTCAACAGCATTTCCACCGGATAGAGGAATAGCAAATTTCTTTTTACTGCTTTTGTTAGACAGTAAATCTGGCGTAGATACCGAATATACAATGGATTGATTGTTTTTGCTAATGCCTAAACCAGATACACGTTGTACCTGCCATAATTTTTCGGGCGTTAAATAGGATTGAGCTTGTAGTAATTGAATACTCCCCAATACAATCAATAAAAGAAATATTTTTTTCATTTGTTTATTTTTTTACTGTTTTAGCATAATCCAAAACAAGATTTACAAATGCGCTTACTCCCACATCTAATCTAGAATCACTTATCATAAAACCAGGTGTATGATGATCGGGGGCAGCATCAAAATTTGGAAACTTTTCATCTCTAGCTCCTAAAAAGAAAAAAAATGCAGGCGCTTTTGTGCCGTAAAAGGAGAAATCTTCTGCACCTGTAACCCAATTGGTTAATTGAACATTGTCAACTCCTCCAGCTGCTTTTTGTAAGCTGAGCATACTGCTTGCAACCAATTCTGGATTATTATAGGTAACCAATGTTTTGGTATCAATATTTACTTCTGCAATTGCCTCATTGGCTTCTGCAATATTTTTTGCAATCAACCTGATTTTTTCATGCACAGTTTTTTGTACCTGATCGTCTAAGGTTCTAATGGTTCCTTCCATAACAGCTTCTTCTGGAATAATATTGGAACGAACACCTGATTGAAATTTGCCTACAGAAACTACAACGGGAGACTTGGTGATATCAATATTCCTGCTAACTATGGTTTGTAATGCTTGAATGATTTCAGCACTTACTACAATAGGATCTATGGAATTCCATGGATATGCCCCATGACTTTGTTTGCCTTTTACTTTTATGGTAAACCAATCAGAAGAAGCCATAATAGAACCAGGCTTGTAATAAATTTTTCCAAGATCAAATTTTGAATTGATATGAATACCAAATACAGCATCTACTTTAGGATTGTCCATCGCACCTTCTTTAATCATGAGAGGAGCACCACCTTCTTCGGATCCTGGAGGACCTTCTTCTGCCGGTTGAAATAAGAATACAACAGATCCACTAATCTCATTCTTGATTTTACTCAATACTTCTGCAGCACCCAAAAGCATTGCGATATGAGCATCATGGCCACAGGCATGCATTACCGGTACAGTAGCACCATTGTATTCACCCTTTGCTTTGGAGGCAAAAGACAAAGCATTTCTTTCTTCTACTGGCAAGCCATCCATATCGGCTCTTAAAGCAATAACAGGCCCTGGTTTTCCACCTTTTAAAATACCTACCACACCGGTTTTTGCAACTATACGCGTACTAATTCCAAAACCTTTCAATGCTTCTTCTACTTTTTTGCAGGTATTAAATTCTCTATTTCCCAATTCTGGGTACTCATGAAAATAGCGTCTCCATGCAACTACTTTAGCTGTTTCATCTTTGATTATTTGAGCTACATTGGACGTAGTATTTTGAGCATCCACTGCAGTAACTACCAATAATAAAATGGCTAGTATTATTTTTCTCATGTTGGATATTTTATGAGAAGGAAGATACATCATTTTTTCACATTGATGATCTATTGAGGATTCTACTTAAATTCACCATAAACCAATCTTAGGGTATCAGCAATTTCCCCAAGCGTGCAATTATTTTCAACGGCATCAATTACAAAAGGCATAAGATTTTCGGAGCCTTTTGCAGTGCTAGAAATAGCTGCTAAACAAGCAGTTACTTTTTCTTGATTTCTTTGAGCCCTTAATTGAAGCAATTTTTCTGATTGAATAGCTCTTATACTATCATCTATCTTAAATCCAGGAACTGCCAACTCTTTATCAACCAAAAACTTATTTACCCCAACAATGATTTTTTGGCCATTTTCTATGTTTCGTTGGTATTCATACGCACTTTGAGCAATCTGATCTTGCATAAATCCTTCTTCTATAGCAGCAACACTTCCCCCAATGGCATCTATTTTATGGATCAATTCCCAAGCTTTAGCTTCAACCTCATTGGTTAATGATTCAATAAAATAACTGCCTGCCAAAGGATCCACTGTATCAGCAGCGCCAGATTCAAAAGCTACAATCTGTTGTGTTCTCAAAGCAATTCTTGCAGCTTCTTCAGTAGGAAGGCTTAAAGCTTCGTCATATCCATTGGTATGTAAACTTTGGGTTCCGCCTAAAACAGCAGCCAAGGTTTGTATGGTAACCCTGCTAATATTGTTTTGAGGTTGTTGAGCTGTTAATGTAGCACCACCAGTTTGTGTATGAAAACGCAGCATTAATGCTTTTTCATCGGTAGCACCCAGGTCTTTCATGATCTGCGCCCACATTTTGCGAGCTGCTCTAAACTTAGCAACTTCTTCGAATAAATTATTATGGGCATTAAAAAAGAAGGAGAGGCGCTTACCAAAAATATTGATATCCAATCCTTTATCTAAGGCTGCTTGAACATAAGCTTTACCATTACTCAATGTAAACGCAATTTCCTGTACTGCTGTACTACCGGCTTCACGGATATGATAACCAGAAATCGAAATGGTATTCCATTTTGGCAAATTAGAACTGCACCATTCAAAAATATCGGTGATAATGCGCATGGATGGTTTAGGAGGATAGATATAGGTACCTCTAGCAGCATATTCTTTTAAAATATCATTCTGGATTGTACCAGCTATTTTTGTTAGATCAGCTCCTTGTTTTTTAGCCAAAGCAACATAAAAAGCCAGCAAAATAAACCCGGTAGCATTGATGGTCATTGAAGTACTTACCTTCTCTAACTCAATCCCTTTAAACAATATTTCCATATCGGCTAAACTGTCTATTGCAACGCCTACTTTTCCAACTTCACCTTCGGACAATGCATGATCGCTATCATAACCTATTTGTGTAGGCAAATCAAAGGCAACACTCAAACCCATTACGCCTTGGGATAATAAATAATGGTATCGTTTATTGCTTTGCTCTGCAGTAGAGAAGCCTGCATATTGCCTCATTGTCCAAAGCTTACCACGATACATATCTGGCTGAACACCTCTTGTATAAGGGAACTCGCCGGGCATCTCATTATTAAATTCGGATACAGGAATATCCTCTTTGGTATATAATTCCTTGATTTCTATTCCACTGTCGGTATAAACTTTCTTTGAAGACATCCTAATTTATTTGAATGTTTATAGATATTTTTTTGCTTCAAAACTCAATGCTTCACTTACCAATTCATGTAAATTGGCCTTGGGTTCGTTTACCAAAAAATTCAATACATATTTCTGTAAATCCATACCTGTTGCATTTGGTGGCAATTCCTGAGCAACTTGATTAATGTATAATATGTTTTTTTCTTTCAAATTTTTGAGTGCATTCCAGGCTTCAGGAGTTACATAAATTTGTTGAGTAACATTGTAATCAAATTCTTCTCGAATATTTTTGGTTAAAACAAATTGCATCTCACCTGCAGATAATCCTTGGCTTGGGGTTCTGCTGATCAGATTGGGCAATGCGATTCTATCTACCAGCAAAATGAGTCGTTCATAGGCTTGTAATTGCAATGGACTGTGATGTTTGGGGGCATTAGACTCGGGGGCTGTTTTTTTTGGCTGAATGACCAATGCATAAAGTAAGTAAGCCACAATAGCCAATCCTAATACAATACTTAACAATGTACTATTATCCATGCTCAGAATCAATTTAAACGAAGATAAGGCATAACTGTTACTAGTTATTGGTTGCTGGCTATTGGATATTAGTTATTGATGGGTGATTTTTCTAGTTTCGAAAATTGGCTTTCGTGTTCAAAGAGTACAAAATCGTATCTTTATATTTCAATTATTCGACTATGGAAGCCACAATAATAGCTAATTCACCAGTAACGCTTACAATTGGAGCGATTGAAGAAATCAAAAGACTGATGAGTGAACCCGATTTTGATACTACTCAACGATTAAGAATAGGTGTTAAGGGAGGTGGCTGCAGTGGCATGACTTATGTATTGGGATTTGATAAAACAGAAGCAGAAGACGAATTATTTGAAATAGAAGGAGTTCCTTGTATCATGAATAAAAGCCATGGTTTATACTTATTTGGAATGGAAGTAGATTGGCAGGGTGGTTTAAACTCTCGTGGTTTTACTTTTACCAATCCCAATGCAAGCAAAACCTGTGGATGCGGAACTTCATTTGCTGTGTAGTGGTTTTTTAACTGGCTTCGTATTTAATTCGATAGCTTAAATTAAATCAATACTAGTTCATTCATTTCAACTTTTCCGATTTCAATTTTTTCCATAAAAAAACCCGTTCAATCGAACGGGTTTTTTGTTGTATCAATTAGGTGATTATTTTTTTACTTCTGCTTTTCCTAAGGCTCTTCCTCCACCAAAATCAACTAGGATAGGAGCTGCTACAAAAATAGAAGAATAAGTACCTGTAATAACCCCAACCAACATAGCGAATGCAAATCCGCGTGTTACTTCTCCACCAAAGATGAATAAGATCAAAATGGTTAAGAATACGGTTAATGAAGTCATGATGGTTCTGCTCAAAGTTTGATTGATCGCTTTGTTGATAATTGAAGCATTGTCTACGCCAATCATAATCTTGCTGTCTTCTCTAATTCTATCATAAACAATTACCGTATCATTCATAGAGAAACCAATAACAGTAAGTATGGCTGCAATAAAATGCTGATCAATTTCTAATGGAAAAGGAACTACTTTTCTTAAGAAACTAAATACAATTAAAGTAACCAATACATCATGCAATAATGCAACAATGGTTCCTAAAGAATATCTCCAGTCGCGGAATCGAATGAAAATGTATAAGCAGATGGCAAAAATTGCAAACACGGTTGCCTTGGTTGCACCAGCTTTTAAGTCGTCAGAGATTGTTGGCAATACTGTTTGAGAGCTTTGCTTGTAGGTAGTTTCAAATGTATTGAAACTCGTTCCTTCAGGTAAATGCTTTTTCAAACCAGTGAATAAAATTTTCTCTACCAAAGAATCAATATTGCTGCCATTTTCTTTGATTTTGTATGAAGTGGTAATATTGATTTGATTTTTGGTATCTACTGTTTTGATTATTGGAGCTTCTCCAAATGCAGCTTTTAATTCTTCACGAATTTCATCTGGATTAACCGCTTTGTCGAACTTAATAGTATAACTACGACCTCCAGCAAACTCAACACCTTCGTCAAAGCCATTAAAGAAGGAAGCGATACCTAAAACTAAGATTACGGCAGATAAACCATATGCATACTTTCTATATTCAATGAATTTATAAGAAGCATGTTTAAAAATATTTCTAGAAATTCCGGTGAAATATTCGAAATGTCTGTTCTTGTTAGTGTACCAATCAGTAATTAATCTTGACACTAAAATTCCACAGAATAAAGACAATAGAATACCGATGATTTGTGTAGTAGCAAACCCAAGAACTGGGCCAAGACCAAAATACGCAAGTATTACTGCAGTTAATAAAGTAGTAACGTGTGCATCCAATACAGGAGATAACGACCTTCTGTATCCATCACTCACAGCACTTGCATAGTTTTTACCCTTCGATAATTCTTCTTTGATACGCTCAAAAATAATTACGTTGGTATCTACGGCCATACCAATGGTTAATACCAAACCGGCTATACCTGGAGCTGTTAATGTAAAACCTAAAGCACTCAATACACCAATGGTAAAGAGTAAGTTTAAAATCAATGCAATATTAGCAACCCATCCACCCGTATTGAAATACAACAACATCAATGCGAATATTACAATAAATGATATCAAGAAAGACATTGCACCACCTTTGATAGATTCTTTACCCAAAGTTGGCCCAACAGTTTGGCTCTGAACAATTTTAGCAGGAGCTGGTAATTTACCACTCTCTAATATTTCAGAAAGATCTTTCGCTTCTTTGATGGTATAGTTTCCACTGATTTGAGAATTACCAGTAGTAATAGGATCGTTTACATTTGGAGCCGAATAAACAAAATTATCCAACACGATAGCAATTGGCTTGCCTACATTGCGAGTGGTCATTTTAGCCCAGATTGCAGAACCAACTCTATCCATATTCATCTTAATAGCAATTCTTCCACGCTCGTCATAATCTTGAGATGCGCCAGAAATATGATCACCTTCTAATTCTGCTTGACCGTTGTCTAATGTTTTAATAGCATAAAGCGTTAAAATGTCTTTTAATTTAGGATCATCTAATTCTGCTTTACCATATAAAAATTGAAGATTGGAAGGGAATTTAGATTTAACTGATTCCATTCTTAAATAATCATTCAAAGTACCGGTATCTTTTGTTTGAATATATCCAATCGCAGCAGGAAAGATGGTTTTTCCATTGTCTGCACGATAAGGCTGAGAGAATTGAATTAAACGAACAATTGGATTAACATTTAACTTGGCTTTTGCCGTATCTGCTTTTACTGCACCAGATTTATTGGTATCAGCAGACAAAGTTGAAATGGTTGCCGTTTTAGTAGTATCAGTTGTTGTAGTTTTTTGAGTAGTAGCTGCAGTTGTTGTATTTGTAGTATCAACAGCTGTTAAAGTTTTTGCACCATTCAAATAATCTTGTACAGATTTATCTGCAGCCACAATTCCACTTTGAACATCATTGTTCTCCAAAGTATACACTTCAAAGAATTGCAAGTTAGCAGTAGATTGCAAATAAGATCTTACTCTTTCTTTATCGCTTACTCCAGCCAATTCAATATTAATTCTGCCTTTAGCAGCATCTGGATTAATATTATTTGATGCAACACCAAAACGATCAATTCTCGTTCTTAAAATTCTAGTTGTATTGCTAAAAGCCGCATCAGCTTGTTTGGTTAAATAGTCTTCAACCTTTGAATTAGAATCATCTATTTTTAAAGCACCATTGCTTCTTGCAGCAAATAAAGGAGCTAATTTTCCATCAGGGCTAACCTTCTTGTATTCTTCTAAAAATAAAGCAATCAAATTAGCACCACTATTTGCCTTACGAGCAACAGCCGCATCCAATGCTTTATTTAGATTAACATCTTTGGTATAGTTAGACAAAGATTTGATTAAAGCATCTAAGCCAACTTCCATGGTAACACTCATACCACCTTGCAAATCCAATCCGAGCATTAACTCTTTTTCTTTTGCACTGCGATAGGTGGTTAAACCAAAAGCCAATTTCACATCTTTGGTACTATCCAATAAACGTTGTAATCTTTCTTTTTTAATATCTGCCAAAGAATCTGCGTAGGCAGATTGCAGCTCTTTATTACCCGGATATTTGGTTTCGGGAGAAGGATAAGACTTTAGCCAGTTGGAGGCTTTAACATCCATTTCAGACTCATGGCTTCTTACAAACCATGTAAACGATAATTGATAAAGACAAATTAATGTAAGTGCTATTGCAAAAAAACGCACTAAACCTTTCAGTTGCATATTAGTAACGGTTTACGTATTGTTTAATCCTGATTTTTCAGGTTGGCAAAGATAGGGGAATGAGGTAAATTTTGGTCAGCTCTTTTAAGCACCAATAATCAACATATAATTATATTAATATATATCTACCTTACTTGAACCAAAGTAACATCAAAAAATAGGGGGGAATTGGGTGCAATTCCATTGGTTCCAACACAGCTATAAGCCAATGCCGAAGGAATCACCATTTTGATTCTTCCTCCAGCTCTAATTAGAGGAATTCCAATTTTCCATCCTTCAATAACATTTGCCAATGGGAATGTAGCTGGATTACTGGTTGCAGCATCGAATGTTGTTCCATTTAATAATTTACCAGTATACAAGCAAGAAACAGTAGATGCTAAGCTAGGAGTTGTTCCTGTACCCGGACTAACAATTTCGTACAAAATTCCGCTGGGATGTTCGGTATAATTGATATTGTTAGCGGCACAATAAGCCGCCATTGCAGCTTTTTCACTTGCTGGAGTAGCGGGAGTACAACCCGTATCGGCTGTTTTTCCACAAGACATAGACAATAAGACCAATCCAATAAATGCAAAAACAGTTTTTCTCATTGCAAATTTTTTTTAAGACGCAAATTTATGCATTATGGCTGCATCTGCTGTGACTTTTTATTTTTTTTGGCTAAAATTTCCAAATAACGCTGTTCTAGCATTTCCCATTTAAATTTCTGGTAAACAAAGGCAATAAACACGGATATAATTAGAATTGCCATAAACAAAATGAAGGCACTCATTTTGGTGTTCGCAACCATGGTAGCTCTTGGGTACCATCCAGAAAGTATAGCAATCAAAAGCGCACCACCAATTGCAAAACCCGAAGAAAGACCCAAGAAAAAAGCTTTTTTACTGCTCTTTGCTTTTTCTCGATTTTTAGTCCAATAATTAAAAAATTGGTTATCATCCATTTGCATTATGCAAAATTAGCATCTATCTTATTAACAAAATCGCATTATTTTACACTCATCCATTATAAGGAACAGCAATGCATTTTATAAAGAAACAAGGAATTCTCATTTTTTGGATAGTATTATTTATTCATTGTGCATTTATCTATTTAGGCAGATCAGATTATAGACATTTTAGCAAATTGTTATTAATGCCAATACTAATAGTTTATTTGTTTATGAATGTGAGCAGAAATGCATACCCAACCAGCAAAAAAATTATATATACAGGATTATTTGCGGCATTTATAGGAGATCTATTATTAATATTTAATGGTACAAGCTTTTTTATAGGAGGCATGTTGGCTTTTATTATTACCCATATAGCTTATACAGCGTTTTTTCTTAAGTGCTGTAATATTCGATTTAGCAAAGCCACTGAATTTGTTATTGCTGCAGTTTTGGTTACTGTAGTTGCAGTAAAATTATTGGATTTTCTAAAGCCTTATTTGGGAGACATGATTTGGCCAGTAAAAATTTATATGGCTGCTATCGCTATTATGACTGCCTCTGCGGCCAATCTATTAAGCAATAGCCTATTAAAAGTAATTGCAACCACTTATTTTATACCTGGCGCTGTATTATTTGTTTTATCTGACTCTGTTTTAGCAGCCAACCATTTTTTATACAAAGATCATTTCTTAGATATTGTTGTGATGTTCAGTTATGGTTACGCGCAATGCCTGATGGTGCAAGGATTTACACGATACCTTAAAGCTTAAATATTCAATTATATTCATAAAAAAAGTCTCGAAATTTTCGAGACTTTTTTTATATCATTCATACAATTTTAGTAACCCATTCCACCCATATCAGGAGCACCACCACCATGAGTATGCGGAGCTTCGGGTTTTGGTTTATCGGCAACTACACACTCAGTTGTGAGCAACATAGCAGCAATAGATGCAGCATTTTCCAATGCAACACGGCTTACTTTAGTAGGATCAATTACACCAGCTTTGAATAAGTTTTCATACACTTCTGTACGAGCATTGAATCCAAAATCTCCTTTGCCCTCTTTGATTTTTTGTACAACAATAGAACCTTCGATTCCACTGTTGATAACAATCTGACGCAATGGTTCTTCAATAGCTCTTTTTACTATTTGAATACCAGTTGTTTCATCTTCGTTGGCGCCTTTTAATTTCTCCAAGCTTTCAACAGCACGGATATAAGCAACACCACCACCAGGAACAATACCTTCTTCAACAGCTGCTCTTGTAGCGTGTAAAGCATCGTCTACACGATCTTTCTTTTCTTTCATTTCTACTTCTGTAGCAGCACCTACATACAATACTGCAACGCCACCGCTTAATTTAGCTAAACGCTCCTGTAATTTTTCACGATCGTAATCTGAAGTGGTGTTTTCTACTTGAGCTTTGATTTGATTAACTCTTGCAACGATATCTGCTTTTTTACCTTTGCCACCAACAACGATGGTATTGTCTTTATCGATGGTAATAGAAGCAGCTTGACCTAAATAAGTAAGATCAGCATTTTCTAATTTAAACCCTTGCTCTTCACTTACAACAGTTCCTGCAGTTAGGATAGCAATATCAGTTAACATTTCTTTTCTACGATCACCAAAACCTGGTGCTTTAACAGCAGCCACTTTTAATGTACCACGTAATTTATTTACTACCAATGTAGCCAATGCTTCTCCTTCTAAATCTTCCGCAATAATTACCAATGGACGACCAGTTTGAGCAACTTTCTCCAAAATATGAAGAATGTCTTTCATTGCACTGATCTTCTTATCGTAAATCAAGATGTATGGATTTTGCATTTCAGCTTCCATTTTCTCGCTATTGGTAACGAAATATGGAGAGATATATCCACGATCAAATTGCATTCCTTCTACAACATCAACTGTTGTATCAGTACCTTTTGCTTCTTCAACAGTAATCACCCCTTCTTTACCTACTTTAGCCATTGCAGTTGCAATCAACTTTCCAATTTCGCTATCGCTATTTGCAGAAATAGTAGCTACTTGCTCTATTTTCTTAGAATCGTTACCTACAGTTTGTGATTGAGCTCTTAAGCTATCAATTACTTTAGCAACGGCTTTATCGATACCACGCTTTAAATCCATTGGATTAGCTCCTGCAGCTACATTTTTTAAACCTTCGCTAATAATTGCTTGAGCTAAAACAGTAGCAGTTGTAGTTCCATCACCAGCAATATCTGCTGTTTTAGAAGCTACTTCCTTTACCATTTGAGCACCCATGTTTTCAATGGCATCTTCTAATTCGATTTCTTTAGCTACCGTAACACCATCTTTGGTTACTTGAGGAGCACCGAATTTTTTCTCGATAACCACGTTACGACCCTTAGGTCCTAAAGTTACTTTTACTGCGTTGGCCAAAGTGTCAACGCCTTTTTTCATTTTATTTCTTGCTTCAATATCAAAAAATATTTGCTTAGCCATATTGTTTAATTTTTAGATGTTAGATAATTGCCAAAAGATCACTTTCTCTCATGATCAACAAATCTTGTCCTTCAATTTGTACTTCGGTACCTGCATACTTGCCATAAAGTACAGTATCACCAACTTTTACAGTCATTGGTTCGTCAATTTTACCTTTTCCAGCAGCAACAATTACACCACGTTGTGGTTTTTCTTTTGCAGTATCAGGAATAATGATTCCACCGGCCGTTTTTTCTTCGGCAGCAGCAGCTTTAACAATTACTCTGTCGTGCAGAGGAGTAACGTTGATTTTCTTAGCCATACGTTATTGATTTTGGTTATTTAAGTGAATTTTTTTGATATCTGTCGATAATTATGCCAAATCAGGTATTAAGCCAATTTTTCAGTTAATTGAAAAATCGAGGATATTGTTGGGTTAAGGCTGACAGAGATAGTATTCCTATTGTGAAATTTTGTGCCAAATTTGCATTTTAGACCTATAAGTATTGATAATGCCTTACCTTCGCGCAGCAAAAAAGTTCTTGTTGAATGATCAGTAGAAGAAATATACGGGTTAAAGTAATGCAATTGCTCTACATGATTGAGTCTGCAGACAATATCAATACTTTTAAACACCCTATTGAAACATTAGAAAAACAATTGGATAAAAGCAGGGAATTGTTCATTTATTTGATCTTTTTTTTGTCGGAAGTGGCCAGGTACGCTGAAACCAATGCAGTTAAAAGAGCTTCGAAAAACCTTCCTTCGCACAGCGATATGAATGTAAATATCAAAATCGCAGGAAATGAATTCATTTGGGCCTTATTGGAGAACAAATCTTACCAAAAAGCAATAGACTCAGATCATCCCGAAAAACACATTGATGTAGATTTGGTGAAGCAAATTTATAATCAATTAATTGAGACTCCTGAATACAAAAAATACATCACAGAACAAAGTAGAGACAAGGCAAAAGAACGTGAAATTATCAAAATGATTTTCACGCAACTCATGTTGCCGAATGATAATTTCATCAACCATATAGAAGAGCATTTTAATAATTGGGATGACGATGGAGAAATGATGGATCAGATGATGATCACATTCATACAAAAGCCCGCCACCACTCAATTGGATCAATTGATGAATCAGGATAAATGGGATTTTGCAAGAAATTTATTAAAAACGGCTATTGATAAAAAAGAATATTGTGCAGAACTGATTAAACCCAAACTAAAAAATTGGGACGCTGAAAGAATTGCACAATTGGATATGATTTTGATGCGAATGGGGATTTGCGAATTACTCTATTTCGAAACCATACCCACTAAAGTTACCATCAACGAGTACATTGATTTAGCAAAAGACTATAGCACTGCACAAAGTGGACAGTTTGTAAATGGTATTTTAGACAATATTCACAAAGAGCTTACCACAGAAGGAAAAATCAATAAAATCAGTTTTAAGAATAATGCTATTTAAGATGAAATTATTTTTGATCGGTAGTGTTTTAATGATTGCTTTGAGCTCCTGCAAGAATAGCAGTACTGAACAAGTAGAAGGAGCAAAAAAAATAGTGGATACAGCCATGTATACTACCATCAGTTTTAAGGATACCATTATCAATTTTGGCACCATTAATATGGGTGAAAAAACCAATATTCTTTTTGAATTTACCAATACCGGTACCAATCCTTTATACCTAACAGAAGTAAAACCAGGCTGTGGATGCACTGTAGCCGATTATACCAAAGGCGCAATACCAGCAGGGGGTAAAGGAAATATTACTGCTTCTTTCGACAGCAACAAATCTCACCCAGGAACGGTGGCCAAAAATATTTTTGTAACATCAAATACAAGTAATGGTATTACACATACCCTTACCTTTAACGGAGAAATTCAACAATTAAAAACACCATAACATGTTTTCTTTAGCAACAATTATTTTATCTGCCGACCCTAAATCGGGTGGCACAGTTCAGTTGATCATGATGGGTGCCATTATTTTGGTATTCTGGTTATTCATGATTCGTCCTCAAGCAAAAAAAGCAAAAGAACAAAAAAAGTTCATCGACAATATGCAGAAGGGCGATAAAATTGTAACCATTGCTGGTATTCATGGAACCATCAACAAAATCAATGAAGACAATACTATTCAGATGGAAGTTAATCCTGGTAGCTATTTGAAGATCGAAAAATCTTCTATCAGTATGGAATGGACATTGGCCATCAACAAGCCAGTAGCAGAGAAAAGCTAACTGTATTTGATTTAACAGTAAATTTATTGCCGGTAACGATGTTGCCGGCTTTTTTTATGTTGATACTTAAAATTGGTTTAACGGGAGGTATAGGAAGTGGCAAATCAGTTGTTGCTGAAATTTTTAAACAATTGGGAGTGCCCATTTTGAATGCCGATCAATTGGCTAAAGAAATCATGCAAAAGGATGCATCAGTAAAGCAAAAATTGATCGAAGCTTTTGGCATTGACGCATACTCCAATGATTTACCCAATAAAGATTTCATTGCAAAGATTGTTTTTAACAATCCTTTTCAATTATCGGTACTTAATTCCATTGTTCACCCCGCAACCATTGCTGCAAGTATTGAATGGGCTTCAAAACAAAATGCGCCTTACGTAATTAAAGAAGCTGCATTGTTTTTTGAATCTGGTTCTGCAAAAGGCCTTGATGGAATCATTGGTGTAAATGCTCCAAATGCATTAAGAATTCAAAGAGTGATGCACCGAGACGCAATAAGCAGAGAACAAGTAATAGCAAGAATGAACCATCAAATTGACGAATCATTAAAAATGAAATTGTGCGATTGGGTAATTAACAACGATGAACAGGAATTGTTAATTCCTCAAGTAATACAATTACATGAAAAGCTTTTGAATTTAGCTCTAGGAAAAAGCAGCCTCAAGATTTAATAATCTCAAAACACCATCTTTTTAATTTCCCTTCAAAATCAAATGGGGTAGTGGCTCTGGTTATGTCTTTAATATGCGATGCATTGATCGATTCTTTGTCAATTTCAAACCTGGTAAAATTGGTGCTAAAAAAAAGCATACCACCTGCAGTCATTGCTTTCAACACATCATTGATTAATTCTGCATGATCACGCTGGATATCTAAAATATCTTTCATTCGCTTGCTATTGCTGAATGTGGGGGGATCCATAATGACCAGATCAAAACTATTGGACTCCAATGTTTTCAAATATTGTTTTACATCTGCATGTACAAAATGAAATTTTTTAGGATCAGTATTTTGATTAAGCGCCATGTTTTTTTCTGCCCATGACAAATAGGTTTTAGATAAATCTACTGAAGTAACCGATGCTGCACCACCATCTGCTGCATACACCGAAAACGATCCGGTATAACAGAATAAATTCAATACCCGCTTTTCTTTACTCAGCTGTTTTACTTTCTCCCTGGTAATCCGATGATCAAGGAATAAACCAGTATCTAAATAATCGGTTAGGTTCACTAAAAAAAGCTGGCCATTTTCTTTAACCGTATAAAACTCCTGTTCCGTAGCTAATTTCTCATATTGCCCCTCTCTATGTGATTGGCGTTTTCTTTGTTTGCAATACATATGATCGGTAGGCACTGCTGTAATTTCTTGGATGATTTCGAGGCAAGCCATTAACCAGGCTTCATGGGCATCATCTTCCATGCCATGCCTTCTAAGGTATTCTGCTATATAAATATTGTTTTGGTACAATTCTATGCTAAATGGAAATTCCGGCAAATCATGGTCGTAGATGCGGTAACAAGTAATGTTTTGACGCTTGGCCAATTTGCTTTTATGCTTAAATACTTTGGTCAGCCTGTTTTTAAACATTGCTGCCTTAGCGGGGTCTATCATGGCCGAAAATTAAGCATAAAATTGTGCCCCATTCATACTTTTTTTAGTTTTTCAAGCAACAATTCAATTATATTTATTTTCTAAATATGCTTCATGAGAAAACAAATTTTTTTTGCCATAGGATTGCTTTGTTTTTTAAGCTCCTTTGCACAAAACTATTCTACCCTTGCTGAGCAACAGGCAAGAATTCAAAACATCGTTAAAGCCTATCCACAATTGGCTACTGTTTCATCGATGATCAAAACAAATGGAGGAAAAGACATTTGGATGATTACCATAGGAACAGGTAAAACAGAAACCAAACCAGCTATTGCTGTGGTGGGTGGAGTGGAAGGCAATCATTTATTGGGTGCCGAATTGGTAATTGGTTTCGCAGAAAATGTATTAAAAGCTAGTGGAACAGATTCCATCAAAAATTTGTTGCAAAAAACTACTTACTATTTGTTCCCTAATATGAGCCCAGATGCTTCTGAACAATATTTTGCCAAATTAAAATATGAAAGAACGGGCAATGCAACTTCAACAGATGATGATAGAGATGGGCGTTTAAACGAAGACCCGTTTGATGATTTAGATGGAAATGGTAAAATAACTTTGATGCGTATCGAATCTCCAATTGGTGATTACAAATTACATCCTGATGATGCAAGAGCGTTGATAAAAGCAGATCCTTCAAAAGGAGAGAAAGGAAAATATCTACTACTGTCTGAAGGTATTGATAATGATAAGGATGGCTTATTCAACGAAGATGGTGAAGGTGGAATTGCATTTAATAAAAATGGTACTTATAAGCACAAAACATTTAGCCCTGGTGCTGGAGACTATCCTGCTAGCGAAAAAGAAACCAGGGCATTGTATGATTTTTTATACGATGCGTTTAATGTTTATGCGGTAATTAGTTTTGGATCTAATAATAATCTAAGCGCTAACGACGATAAAGCAACCAGCATTGTGAGTGATTTATACAATAAAGTATCAGGATTAAAAGATGCTCCAAGAACATCTGTTACTGGAGGAGATTTTTTATCATGGGCTTATCAGCATTATGTAAGGTATAGTTTTAGTACACCAGGCTGGTGGGTTCCAAAATCTAAACCAGATACCGCTAAAAAAGAAAAAGCATTTACGGTTGAAGATCCCATTGCCAATTATTTAAGATGGAGTGCTCAACAAGGAATTACCGATGTTTTTACTGAATGGAAAACAATTGTACATCCTAATTTTTCCGATCAAAAAGTGGAAGTAGGAGGTGTAGATCCATTTGTATTGATCAACCCACCATATAAACAGGTTGCAGATCTATCAAAAAAACATACTGAGTTTTTAATTAAAGTGGCCGCATTTCAACCTGAAATTGATCTAATGAATGTAAAGACAGAATCATTGGCAAATGGTTTAACCAGGGTAAGCGTAGATGTAGTAAACAAAGGGGCTTTAGCCACTCATAGTAAATTTGCTGATAGAAATTATTTCGTTAAAAAAATAAAAGTGGCCGTTACAGTTTCGGATAAACAAAGTTTGGTTGGTGGTAAAAAAATATTGTTACTCAATAATATGGAACCATCTACTAAGCAAAGCTTTAGTTGGATTATAAAAGGCAAAGGCAAAATCACCATTGATGCTGGTTGCCCTACAGCTGGAACTAAAAATATTGACATTTCACTTTAACGATTAATTGATTGATCATGAAAAAAATATTCATTTATACCATCGCATTTTTCGCAAGTGCTTCAGCTATTCAAGTACATGCACAAAGTCCAGAACAAATTTTTAAAGCATCAGGTACACCTGCTAATCCAAAAGTAATTGTAACCTGGAATAGGTATTACGATCATGGTGGCATTACAGAAATCTGTAAAAAGATCGCTGCTGCTTATCCAGATCTAGCCAAACTACAATCCATTGGCAAATCTTATGATGGGAGAGACTTGTGGTGCCTCACCATTACCGATTTCAAGAAGGGTGTAGAATCGAATAAACCAGGAATGTACATTGATGGAAATATTCACTCCAATGAAATACAGGGTGCTGAATTTGCTATGTACACAGCTTGGTATTTAACGGAAGCTTTTGGAGATACTAAATTTATTCAAGAATTATTAGCTGATAAAGTATTCTATATCATTCCCAGTATTAATCCGGATGCACGAGACAGTTATATGCATAAACCCAATAATTCATCTTCTCCGCGCTCTGGCGTAAAGCCCATTGATAACGATGGTGATGGTTTGGTAAATGAAGACAATTACGACGATTTAGATGGAGATAGCCATATTACATTAATGCGCAGAAAAAATCCGAACGGAAGGTATAAAGTTGACCCCAGAGATCCACGCAATATGATTCAAGTAGGGCCTGATGAAAAAGGTGATTATGAATTATTGGGCATCGAAGGAATAGACAATGATGGAGATGGCAAGGTAAATGAAGATGGATATGCATTTGAATACGACCCCAATCGTGATTGGGGTTGGGGATGGCAACCGAATTATATTCAAAATGGGGCCTATAAATATCCTTTCTCTATTCCGGAAAATAGAGCGGTGATGGAATTTGTAATGAAGCATCCAAATATTGCAGCTGCGCAATCTTTTCACAATGCAGGTGGAATGATTTTGAGAGGCCCAGGTGGTGCTGAAGATGTAGGAACTTATAATGCACAAGATGTTGCAGTATATGATGCCATTGCCAAAAAAGGAGAGGAACTAATGCCAGGATATAAATACTTAGTGGTTTACAAAGATCTGTATTCGGCTTATGGAGGTGAATTGGATTGGTTCTATGCAGGAAGAGGAATCT
This sequence comes from Sphingobacteriia bacterium, assembly GCA_947456855.1. Lineage (GTDB taxonomy): Bacteria > Bacteroidota > Bacteroidia > Chitinophagales > Chitinophagaceae > Sediminibacterium. Next base: position 23,441 of record CANGTR010000032.1, read on the forward strand.
ATACTTATTCCAACGAATTATGGACGCCGTATTTAATGTTCATGAAAGAATCTACTCGTGATCCATTTGATAATACCTCGTATAGTTTTGATCGCTATCTGTTATTTCAAGATGCATTTGTTCCTTGGAAAGAATACGATCATCCTCAATATGGAAAAATAGAAATTGGTGGATTTAAAAAGAATTTTGGCAGGGCACATCCAGGATTTTTATTAGAATCGGATGCGCATAGAAATATGGCATTTTCTATTTACCACTGTTATCATACACCGAAATTATCTGTAACCTCTTTGGTTGAAAAAGATTTAGGAGATGGCTTAACTGAAGTAACTGCAGTTATTGCCAATAGCAGAATTATGCCAACTCATAGTAGTCAGGACGTGAAGAATAAAATTGAACGCCCCGATTATATTACTTTAAATACCAAGGCTAAAGTAGTTGCAGGAATGTTGGTTGAAAATGCCGACCTCAATTTAACAACAGAACAGAAAAACAATCCTGGCGTTTTAGAAGTAAACAATATTCCTGGATTAGGAACAGTAACCCTTAAATGGATTGTAAGTGGTAAGGGGCCTTTTACCATTACCATTGATAGTAAGAAAGGTGGAGTAGTAGAAGGAGATAAATAACATCGAATCATTAAAATAAAAAGAGGAGCCTATTACTAGCGCTCCTCTTTTTTTATGAACAACAAATTATTTCAACAATGCCAATGCATCAGCAATGCGCTTCCATGCACGTTCAATATTTTCCATGCTATTGGCAAAAGAAAAACGAACACATAAAGGCTCTCCAAATGCATCACCCATTACAGAAGAAACATGTGCTGTATTCAATAAATACATACTAAAGTCAGCAGCGTTTTTTATTGTTTCTGTACCATTTGATTTTCCATAATAATAACTCACATCTGGAAATACATAGAAAGCGCCTTCCGGTTCAAAGCATTTAAATCCAGGAATTGTTTTTACTAATTCTAAACTGCGTTTTCTTCTACGGGTAAATTCTTCTGTCATTTCTAAAGAAGGGCGTAAATCACCTGTAAGTGCTACTACAGCTGCTTTTTGGGTAATAGAGCATGTACCACTCGTAAACTGTCCTTGAATTTTTTCCATTGCTTTTGCAATGGTAGTATTGGAAGCAGTATATCCTAATCTCCAACCAGTCATAGCAAAACCTTTACTCAATCCATTGATCAATACAACACGATCTTTAATGGCTTCAAACTGTGCAATACTCTCGTGATTTCCAACAAAATTGATGTATTCATAAATTTCATCGGATAGTATAATAATATTTGGATGTTTTTTAAATACTTCAACCAAGCCTGCTAATTCTTCTTTGCTATAAACAGCACCTGAAGGATTACATGGAGAAGAGAACATAAACACTTTAGTACGTGGTGTAATGGCAGCTTCTACTTGTGCAGGTGTTGCTTTGAA
>CANGTR010000033.1 GCA_947456855.1 Sphingobacteriia bacterium
CAATATTCTGATTGATAATCGTTTTGGCTTTTCTTACCAAACCTTTAGACAAATAAGTTCTTCCACTCTCCACATGATTCGGAATAAGTACTTGATATCCGAGTGCTTCTAATAACAAAATAGTTTTCTGACCAATGGCAACATCTAAATAATTGCTAAACTCATCGCAGAAAAAATACACTTGTTTTTTGCCAGCAGAAATTTTACTCGAATTTACTTTGCCCTGCTTTGTTTTACTTCTTTGTGCATGCCATTTTTTTAAAGTAATAGCAGACAACAATGGCATGGTTCTTTCCGGATGAAAGCCCACTAGCTTATTGGCGAGCCTGCGCAACCAGGGTGTATCAAAAACCAGATTATACACCCATGAAAATCGCGAAGCCAGTTTCATCTGTCCAGAAAATCCACCAATCATTTTTGCACGCATGGGTGTTCCATTGGCATCGTAATAATGTTGCAAAAACTCTGCCTTCATCTTGGTAATATCTATACTCGATGGGCATTCTATCTTACATCCCTTGCAGCTCAAACAGAGGTCCATGGCTTCTTTGATCTCGGCATGATTATAAGGATGTAAATCACTTTCATTGCTTAAAAACTGCCTGAGTAAATTGGCCCTTGCCCTTGTAGTATCTTTTTCTTTTCGAGTAGCCATATAACTGGGGCACATCAATCCTCCACTGATCTCCGATTTTCTGCAATCACCCGAGCCCGAACATTTTTCTGCCAAACGTAGAATTCCTCCATCCTGCGAAAAATCGAAAATACTATTGCTTAATTCCCTTCTATTTTTTTCCTGTACCCTTAAATGAGTATCCATTGCAGGTGTATTGGTAATTTTTCCTGCATTGAAAATTCCTTTCGGGTCAAAAATATTTTTTACTTGCTTAAACAATGCATTGGTTTGCTCTCCTACCATGCTGGCAATAAATTCTCCGCGCAATCTTCCATCTCCATGTTCTCCCGACAAGGAGCCTTTGTATTTTTTTACCAATGCTGCTGTTTCGGCAAGTATTCCCCTGAACTGTGCTAACCCTTCTGTTGTTTTTAAATTGATAATAGGCTCTACATGCAATTCTCCTGCTCCTGCATGCGCATAATAAGATGCCTGCACTCCATAGCGTTCTAATAACTGCGCTAAGTCTGCAATATAATCGGGCAAATCATCAGTAGACACTGCACAATCTTCTATTAAGTTTACGGGCTGTGCATCTCCTTTTAAATTTCTGAGCAAGCCCAATCCTGCTTTGCGAATATCCCAGGCAAATTTGGTATCAGCATTGTACAACACTGGATAAGCATATCCTCTTTCCGCCGCTTTTAAATCGGCAATGAGTTTGTCAATTTTTTGCTGCAGTAGTTCTTTGATGGGTTCCATAAACTCCACCATCAACAATGCTTTGGGATCGCCTTCTATAAAAAATCGGTTCTTATGATATTCTGGATGACCAATGGTAAAATCCATGATGAATTGATCTACCAGCTCCGATGCCATTGGCCCATGTTTCAACGCAATAATATTGGCCCTCAACGATTCATCTATAGAATTACAATGTATACAAACCACCCCTACTTCTTTGGGTGGCAGATCAATTAGATTAAGTGTTACTTCGGTAATAAATGCCAGTGTTCCTTCCGACCCTGCAATCAATTTGCATAGATTAAACGAAGCTCCATCTGCAGTATAGGGCTGCATCTGCAACAAGCTATCCAAAGCATAGCCGGTATTTCTTCTCACTACATTGGCTGCTGGAAAATTATTGTGTATCAGTGTTTGATGATGCGCATCAGATAATAATTCATGTAATGCCGAAAATAATTTACCCTTTATTCCACCGGCTGCTATACTTTCTTGTATAGACTCCGATCCAATAAAAGAAAGACTTCCATCACTCCAAACCACATTGGCTTCTAGTAAATGATCCCTGGCTGCTCCCCAAACAATACTGTGCAATCCACAAGAATTATTGCCCACCATGCCACCAATCATGGCTCGATTGGCCGTAGAAGTTTCGGGGCCAAACATCAAACCAAAACCTTTCAGGTAACTATTTAGATCATCGCGTATTACACCCACTTGCACACGCACCCACTTCGCCTCAACATTTACTTCGATAATCTGATTGAAATATTTAGAGATATCTACAACAAGCCCATTGCCCACCACTTGCCCAGCCAATGATGTGCCTGCGGCTCTTGGTATTAGTGTTATGGATTGCTCATTGGCAAAATGTACCAATGCTTGAATATCTTCAACCGTCTTAGGCAATGCAACTGCAATAGGCTTCTCTTGATACACGGATGCATCAGTAGCATAGGCCAGCAATTGCACTTGGTGTTGTGGAGAATCATCAAAATACAATTCACCTGTTAATCGTGCTCCTAATTCCTTGAATGGATGCTTCATCTAAGGCTATTGCTACTAATTTGCCCAACGTTTTTTTCCAAAACTATAATTCAATGTTACAGAAGGGCCATTGTATCCCCAAGTGATACCGGCTGCTCTCTTTTCTGTTTTTGCATCAATTTCAAAATTGAAACCAGAATATCCTACAATAACATCAAACTTGGGTAATAATCGATATGTTAATGCAGCTTGATATGAAACAATTTTTCCGTTCACATTTCCAGTATTCAAAGACAAATAACTGAATTCACCTTTAAATGCAAAACGGTTGCTTAGTGCATATCCGCCCCACACCCCTAAATTGGGCAAGGGTGCTGTCAATCCAAAATTTTCACTTGCTGAAAGTCCTATTCCACCTGCTGCCAAACCTATTCCCATAGATGTTTGCATGGTGTGTATACCGATTTGTAAACCCAACTCTGCCTTTGGTTTAGACAACAAAGCATATCCCCAAGAAAAACGATATACAGCATTATTAAAAAAACTACTAACAGTTGCATTGATATTATAAACATCATCTCCAAAATTAATTTGCTTCTGTAAAGTTTTAGATGAACTTCTATTTAGCTGATAATAATCCAAAGTAAACTTTGATCTTCTTGAACTCCTCCATTCAACATTAGCGGCAAAAGTACTAACCGTTTTATTGAATCCTAAATCATTTTCAAAATCTATACTTGTACCAGGAGTACCATTTGAGCCTCCCAATCTAATTACTGTATTATTTACTGGACCAAAAAAACCAACTCCTACCTTAAATCTTTCTACAAACCATGGCGCTTTTGCTAATCCAGCACTTGCAATGCTATCCGAAGATTTTTGTGCAAACAATCCGATTATTAGTGTTTGTAAACCTACTAGTAAAATGTACTTTTTCATGTATTTTAATTATAGTTTTTTGAGTTGTTTTGGTGTTTTTTGTAAACCACTAAGGTAATTGTTTACCAATATCTAATCATATTTATTTTAAAAGTCAAACTCATTAATCCCATCTATTGCCAGCATCAACAAAAAATTCAAAGCTGTTTCAACAAAGCTTTTTATACTTGGATGCAACAAATTATTGGAATAGGATGAGCCAATTATTCAAAAGCTACTAAGTCGATCATTTATCCACGTATTTGAAATCGAAGTAAGGAATTTCTTCAATTGTTGTACCTTCTTTCTGTAACCAATAAGCTTGTGTAACTACATGTCCATTGGGGTTCTTCAGTAAACGTCCAAAAATGGCATTGGTTGAATTAAAGGTATAATCAGTAACCCCTATTGTAAAGGTAGCAGGTGCTTCAACAGTAGGTGCATCGTCTGGCGCAACTTTTGGTGCTGGACTAGGCACAACAATCACTTCAAAACCATTTAAGGTCAATAATTTTTTTAAAAAATCAACCCTTGCTTGAGTGGCATTTTTTTCAACAATGCCACATTTGATGCCATCTAATTCTTCAAACTCGTGATTTTTATTAATAGCCATAACTTGAATTAATGTAAAGATTCTATATGGTCAAAAATCCATCCCATAATGCCCAATAAAACAATACTAACACTACAAACAAATAAAGCCAATTTTACAGGTAGCTGAATAGTAAGTTTTTCAATCGGCTGATCGTTTTTATCAATAAATACTGCTCTCACAACCCGCAAATAATAAAACAAGGAAATGATCATGTTTAAAGCTGCAATACTGATAAACAAATAACTTCCTTTAGCTCCTCCAGTTGTTAATAAATATAATTTACCAAAAAATCCTGCAGTTGGAGGAATGCCTGCCAAAGAGAACAATGCCAATGCAAGCACCCAACCCAACAATGGATTATTTTTGTACAAGCCTTTGTAATCCGAGATATTTTCTTTGCCTGTTTGTTCACTAATTACCGATGCTACGCCAAATGCTGCCAAATTAGACACCATATAGATAAGCATAAAATAAACCACAGAAGAAATACCAATATTGCTATTTCCACTCACCCCTACTAAAATAAACCCTACTTGAGCAATGGATGAAAAGGCCAAGAATCTTTTGATATTTTCTTGCCTTAATGCAAAAAGATTTCCAATCAACATAGAGGCAACCGACAAAACAACAATCAATACATACCAAATATCTTGCAATGGTTGAAACACGCCCGATAAAACGGTTAATAAAACAAATGCAATGGCCGCTTTAGACACTACCGACAAAAACGATGTAACGGCAATGGGTGATCCTTCATATACATCGGCCGTCCATAAATGAAATGGAACGATCGATAACTTAAAGGCAAATGAACTAAACAAAAATACAAATGCCATGATAAACAAACTAGATCCATCTGCTAATTTGGGCAATTCTGCAAAAACAATAGTGCCTGTAATTCCATATATCAGGGAAATACCAAACAATAAAATGCCCGATGAAAAAGCAGAAGAAAGAATCATTTTCATGGCTGCTTCCGAAGAGCGCTTCTTTATCAAATCGAAATTGGACATGGCAGCAATAGGGATAGTGGCTAATTCTAAAGACAAATAAAAGATGAGCAAATTACCACTCGACAAGAGTAAACACATACCCAATAGTGCAGACAACATCAAAATGAAAAATTCTGGGAGATGACTTGTTTTTTTTAACCAATCTGTAGAGAGCAGTGAAATTAAATAAACACCTAAACTCAATATGCTTTTTTCAAAAGCAATCAATGAATTGGTGTAAAACATATCTCCAAAAAGACTTCCATCAACATTATAAAAAAAACTGGCAATAAAATTCACCAATAAAACAAATTGGATAAAAGGCAACAATTGTTCATTCTTTATATCCTTACCCAATTTAATAAACAGCAGTAAGAAAATAATGATGGTTACAATCAATTCAGTCTTCATCAAGTGAAAAAATTCATTCATCCTATTTGATTTTATTTACCCATTATTCTATTGGTGATAATTTCAGCAGCAGGCTTCAACAAGTTGCTTAACCAACTTGGTGCTATCCCAATACCAATGATTCCTATAAGTAAAATTACTGCAGCCAATTTTTCGTTCCATGTAGCATCTTTTAAAGTTGCAAAAGATGGATTTTTTATAGGACCCATTGCAGTAGATCCTATTGCCCTCAAAATATAAACTGCCGTTACAACAATCGACATAATTGCAGCAATCGTTGCTGCTCTGTGAAACCAATCATCCACCTGCCAAGACCCTACAAACACCGTCATTTCAGCCACAAAACCCGACAAACCTGGCAATCCCAAAGAACAGAATCCTACCAAAAAAAATACTGTAGTGATAAATGGCATTGTCTTCATCAGTCCCCCCATTTCATCCACCATTCTTGTATGTGTTCTATCATAGATCATTCCAATAACGGCAAAAAATAGGGCCGTCATTAATCCATGAGAAATCATTTGCATCAAGGCGCCAGTTATTGCTGTTTGCGTAAGCATGGCCATCGCCAATAAACTAAAACCTACATGGCTTATAGATGAATAGGCGTTCATGTATTTTAAATCTTTTTGCATCATCGTAACAAAGGCGCCATATAAAATAGCGATGGAGGAAAGAACAATGATGATATGCGCATATTCTTTTGCGCCTTCAGGCAATAAATAAATGGCAACACGTAAACATCCATAACCACCCAATTTCATGGAGATGCCTGCTAAAAACATAGAACCAGCTGTTGGAGCCGATGAATGTCCGTCGGGCACCCATGTATGAAAAGGAAACAACGCCGTAAATACGCCAAAACCCAAAAACAAAAAAGGAAATATCAGATGCTGGTAGTCGGTTGAAATAGTCAATTTGGAAAGATGAACGATATTAAACTCATGTCCACCAATAAAATACAATCCGAGCATGCCTACCAAAATCAAAGCGGATCCACCCATTAACATCAACGCCAATTTATTGGCACTGTAGTCTTTTTTACCACTACCCCAAATACCTATGAGTAAATACTTTGGAATCACTGCCATTTCTAAAAAGAAGAATAAAACAAATAAATCTAGGGAGAGAAAAAATCCATAAGCGCCCAAAGACAATAAGATCAATAAAAAATAAAACTCCTTGGTCATTTTTTCGATATTCCAAGAAACCAATATCCCCGCAACCACCACAAAAGATGTCAACAATATCATGGCCACCGAAATACCATCTACCCCAAGGTGAAAATGAATATTAAATGATTCAATTAATGTATAATCTACTTCAAATAAAAATTGTGCAGTATTCTGATCAGCTATTTCAGTTCTGAATGCAAAGAACAATAAAAACGAAGCAATCAGTTGCGCTGTAGCACCCACAAAACTTACCCATCGCACTTGCACTTTAGTAGACACCAATAGCACCAGCAATCCAGTTAATAAAGGAATACCCAAAAGTAATAATAGATTCATCAATTTTTATTTATCAAAATTAGTTCCATACATATATCAATACAACAACAATAATAATCACGCTTGTGAAAAAGTAAATACCATATTGTTGCACTTTACCCGACTGTAATTTTTTGATGGCTTCAGAAAATTGCTGTGTAATTGTACCGGCAGCATTGATCATCGCATTTACAATATGCTGATCGATCCATGCTGAAGCATTACCTATTAAATTAAAAATAACTTTTTTGGTAAGCAATAAATACAACTCATCTATATAGAATTTATGATAAGCCAGCTGATACATTCCATTCAATTGAGCACTCCATTTAGCAGGAAGATCATTACTGGTTTTATACATTATCAATGCAATGGTAATTCCTGTAATTCCAATGAGCACGGGCGCTATCGAAAATAAAAGATGAAAAGGCAATTCCAATATTTGATTATCGGAACTAATAAAATGACCAAAAGGAACAAACCCTGCAACAGCCGACCCGATTGCCAAAAGAACAAGTGGCAACATCATTACCCATCCACCTTCGCCATGGCGAGCATGATCCTGATGCGCAGAATCATGAGCACTATGTTCGCGATTCCAGAAAATACTGAAATAGAGTCTAAACATATAAAATGCTGTTAGACCTGAAGTAAACAATGCAATGTAATAAATTACCCTATTGTGATGGAAAGCAGCAAGCAATATTTCTTCCTTACTAAAAAAACCTGCAAATGGAGGAACACCTGCAATTGCCAAACAAGCAATTAAAAAACAGGTATGTGTTATTGGCATGTTTTTTCTAAGACCGCCCATGTCTTTCATTTCATTACTATGCACATAATGTATAACGGCACCGGCACCCAAAAACAATAAGGCTTTGAATATAGCATGGGTAAACAAATGAAATAAAGAAGCAGTAAAACCAAGCCCTGCTTCTCCCCCATATTTTGCAACCCCTAATGCAAACATCATGAAGCCTATTTGCGACATAGTTGAATAGGCCAATACCCTTTTTATATCAGTTTGAGTGCAGGCAATTATTGCAGCAATAACTGCTGAGATAACGCCCACCCATCCAACTATTTCAAGCACAGCTGGTGCAGCAATAGAAAAAATAGGAAACAATCGAGCAACCAAATAAACCCCAGCCACAACCATTGTGGCAGCATGGATCAATGCTGAAACAGGCGTAGGACCTTCCATTGCATCGGGCAACCAAATATGCAAAGGGAACATGGCACTTTTTCCGGCTCCTCCTATAAAAATCAATATGGCTCCCCAACTAATAGCAGAGACACCAACAAAAGAATAACCAATGGCTGTTTTTAATTCGTTGGAATCAGGAGAAGTTAATGCGGAAATTAAAGTTGGAATATCAAAACTTCCTCCACAATAAGCAAAAGTTAAAATCCCAATTAAAAATCCAAAGTCTGCAAAACGGGTTACAATAAATGCTTTCTTACATGCAGCTACGGCACTAGGCTTATCATAATAATAACCAATGAGTAAAAAGGACGACACCCCTACCAACTCCCAGAAAATATACATCTGAAAGATATTAGTAGCAAGTACCAATCCCAACATCGAAAAAGTAAACAAACCTAAAAAAGAATAATAGGTGGCTATGCGACCATCCCCTTTCATATAACCCAAGCTATACAGATGTACCATCAAAGAAATAAATGTTACCACGATCAACATCATCACCGAAATAGGATCGATCATCAATCCCATATCTATTTGCATACCCGGAGCAAAAACAAGCCAGGTTAATTTCAATGGCATTAATTGCTGGTAAACTTCCCCTACTTTTCCATAAACAAAAAAGTATTCATAGGCAGTTTGAAAAGCCAAAAATGCCGACGCCAACATCAATACAGTACCAATTATTGGAGCCGATTTTTTCAGATAGGTTTTTCCAAAAAGCCCTAGCAATAAAAAGTTAACAAAGGGCAACAAAGGAATCAATAATATATTTAAAACGTTGGGCATAGCTTCTTAAAATTTTAAATCTTCGGCCGTCTCCACATTGATCGATTGATGACTCCTGTATAAATTAATAATGATAGCAATCGCAACAGCAGCTTCTGCAGCTGCAATAGCAATAATAAAAATGGAAAAGAACAAGCCATCCATTTTTCCTGGCCACACATATTTATTGAAAGCAATGAAATTCAAATTCACACTATTTAAAATCAATTCTATACTCATCAACATCGTAATCAAATTTCTTCTGGTAAAAAATCCAAATACACCAATAAAGAATAGTGCAGTGCTGATAAACAATAAATGGTAGATTCCTGGTTCCATTATTTGGTTACTGGTTTATTATGAATAGCAATTACAATACATCCAATCAATGCGGCCAATAATAAAATTGATACAACTTCAAAAGGCAAAGCATAACCACTGTTATTTACTTCCAACATTTTGGTACCTATATTAAATACAGTTGGCGATATAGCTTCTGTTGTATCACCTTTAAAAGAATGCTGTAATACCTGCACAATGGTTAATGCAAAACCACAGAAAACAGCCAATGCTGAAAAAAGGCTTCTTCCCATCTTTTGTTTGGGCAATTCTTCTCCGGTTTGTTGGGTTAAGAAAATGGAGAAAATAATCAAAACCACAATTCCTCCAACATATACCACAATTTGAACTGCAGCAATAAATTCATAGGCCATCCAAAAATAAAATCCTGCTATGCCTATTAAAGCAAACAATAAATAAATAGCTGCCCTAAAAATTTGCCTGGTAGTTACAGCAAGTATGCCGAACGTTAAAGTAAGCAAAGACAGCAAATAAAATACAATGGTTGATCCGTTCATTATTCCACACCCTCCATGATTTTAGAGCCGGGGTTATTTAATACTTTGGTAAACTCACTTCTATCATACACACTGTGTTCGAAAGTCTGTGCCATTTTAATGGCATCCGAAGGACAAGCCACTACACATAAATTACACATGGTACACAATTCTAAATGGTATACCAATTTGTCGATGGCTTTCTTTTTCTTTCCTTCTGCATTCACTTCAAATTTAGTAATCACTTTAATAGTGCCATTGGGGCAAGCCAACTCACATGCCGTACAACCTGTGCAGCGATGTTCGTTGTTTGCATCATGCGGCATTACTACTTCTCCCTTAAATCTTTCAGGCAAATCGAGTGTTGCCCGGTTATCGGGATACTGTTGTGTAATAATTTCTTTATGATGGGTAAAATAATAGCCAGTTCTGCGCATACCAACCAGCAAGGATTTTACTGCCCCATACACATCATTGATATAGTCTTTTAAAAACATAGCTGTTTACATTCATTTTAAAAATACCATCCTAAAATAGCCAATGCCGTCATCAACAATAAATTGAACATACTAATTGGCAATAAATATTTCCACTCTAAATTCAATAATTGATCAATCCTTAACCTTGGGAATGTCCATCTAAACCACATGATCAAAAAGATCAACGCAAAGGTTTTTCCAAAGAACCATACACTCGAAGGAATATAATCCATCATATGATTAAAGCTTTCCCAATGTCCGATATGAAAAGGCATCCATCCACCCAAGAATAAAGTTGCACCAACAGCACAAACAATAAATACATTCACGTATTCCGATAAGAAGAATAAAGCAAATTTCATTCCCGAATACTCTGTATGAAACCCTGCAGTAAGCTCAGACTCTGCTTCTGCCAGATCAAATGGTGCACGGTTGGTTTCTGCAGTAACTGCAATCATAAAAATTACAAATGCAATGATAGCAGGTATATGCCCTTTGAATATCCACCATCCATTAACCTGAGATTGTACTATTTCGGAAAATTGCAAACTACCTATTGGTACAATAATGGTTAAAATGGCTAAACCAGCAGATAATTCATAACTTACTATCTGAGCACCACTGCGCATTGCACCCATTAATGAATATTTATTATTACTAGACCAGCCTGCCATTAAAATACTAATGACCATTATAGAAGAAACCGAAGAAATATAAAGTACTCCGATATTTAAATCCCATAACTGAAAATCTTTTGCAAAAGCAATCGGCGCCATCAACAACATGGCAACAATCATGGCAATAAATGGCGCCAAGTTAAATAAAAATTTATCTGCGCCATTGGGTGTAAGCCCTTCTTTAACCAATAACTTAATGGTATCCGCCATTGATTGCAGTAGCCCTTGCGGTCCTACTCTGTTAGGCCCTAAACGAATTTGCATCCAAGCTGCTATCCTTCTCTCCATCAATACCAATACCAAGCCCAACAAAGCAAACAAAGTAATTACAGCCACTCCTGCAATCACCATTTCTATAGTGGTTGCAATGGTTGAATTGAATGTTGTATTCAACCATTCATGAATTGTATTTGCTATTTTTTGTAGGCTCCACATATTATCTATCAATATCAGGTATTACCAAATCCAAGGTTCCCATCATGGCTACTAAATCGCCCAATTTACTACCACGTGCTATATGGTTTAAAACAGACAAATTAGAAAAACCAGGTGAACGAAATTTGATTCTATAAGGTGTTGTACCTCCTTCACTTACTATATATACACCCAATTCTCCCCTTGCAGTTTCAACCCTTGTATAAAATTCTCCTTTAGGCAACTTTAAAACGGCTTTGGTTTTTGCTTGAAAATCGCCTTCGGGAATATGATCGATTAATTGCTCAATGATTTTAATGGATTCTTGCATTTCTCTGATCCGAACCATGTAACGAGAAAATGAATCTCCTCCATGCTCCAACACTTCATCAAAATCCAATTGATTGTAAATTTCGTATGGATAAATTTTTCTAATGTCTGAACTCACCCCAGACCCTCTTGCGGTTGGCCCAGTACATCCATAAGAGATGGCATCTTCTGCAGAAAGCACTCCTATATTTTTCATGCGATTTTGAAAAATAATATTTCCTGTAACCATTTCATCGTATTCATGAATCTTCGATTTGTACATTTTCAAAAAAGCCTTCACCCTATTTTGAAAATTAGGATGTATATCTTGCATCACACCTCCAGGCACTATATAGTTCATGGTGAGTCTGGCCCCACAAGTTTCTTCCATGATATCATTGATGCTTTCTCTTTCTCTAAATGCATGAAAGAATGGCGTGAAAGCCCCTAAATCCATGGCCATTGCTCCCCACCAAAGTTCATGTGATGCAATTCTGGTAAGTTCATCCATTAATATCCTGATTACTTGAGCTCTTGCCGGAACTTCAATTTGCATTCCTTTTTCTACAGTCAACGCACAAGCATGGTTATTGATATGTGAAGACAAATAATCCATCCTACTGGTTACATATATAAACTGGCGATAAGTTAAACTCTCGCACATTTTTTCGATTGACCGATGAATATATCCAAGATGAGGTTCAACATGAACAATTGTTTCTCCATTCAGTGTAATAACCAAATGCAGCACACCATGGGTTGCAGGGTGCTGTGGCCCAACATTGATGATTAAATTTCCTTCCTGTGTGCTGCCTAATGCTTCAACCATATTAGAGTTTGATCATATTAATAGGATCTTCAAAATCTTTTCTCAACGGATTTTTTCCTTCCCAACCATCTGGTAAAATCAATAAACGCAAATCTGGATGATTCAAAAAATTCACGCCAAATAATTCATATACTTCTCTTTCATGAAATTCTGCTGTTCTCCAAATAGATGACACTGATTCTACTTCGGGCTTATTGGCATCCAAATCTACTTTCACTACCATATTGTGCCTGTATTGTGTAGATGATAAATGATATACCATCGTTAAATGCGTTTTCCAATCGATACAGGTTAAGCAAAAAAGAAAATTAAAGTTCAAAGCAGGTTCCAAACGCAATTGCTTTGCAAAAGCAAGCCATTCAGATGCATCTACTTTTACATTAACCCATTCTCCTCCATCTATCAATACCGCTTCTGGTAATAGATCGGCAATGGCAGCTTTTAATTCTTCGTTGAGCATTATTGCTTTTATTTAATGAGTTATTTGCTCAATAGGAGTTGTTCTAATTTGCTCTCGGGTTAACCCAGATTTTATTTTATGTTGTAATGACAATAATGCATGTATCAATGCTTCAGGCCTTGGCGGGCAACCTGCCACATACACGTCTACAGGAATGATATGATCTGCGCCTTTCACCACAGAATAGGTATTATAAAAAAATGGGCCTCCACTAATTGCACATGCCCCCATTGCAATTACATATTTCGGATCAGCCATTTGATCGTATAATCTTTTTAAAACTGGAGCCATTTTATTAACTATGGTTCCCGCAATAATAATTACATCAGCTTGCCTAGGAGTAGCCCGAGCTACTTCAAAACCAAATCTCGAAAAATCATATTTTGCCCCAGCTACCGACATGTATTCTATACCACAACAACTGGTTGCGAAAGTTAGTGGCCATAATGAATTGGATCTAGCCCAATTAATTACATCATCTAACTTACTAAGCATCACTCCTCCTCCTGGCAATTCATGAACTTGTCCGGGAAAAGCAATTGATTTAGTTTTTTCTTCAATCATAATGAATAATCATTAAATCCATTTAAGTGCACCTTTTTTATGTGCATATAAAAAGCCCATGAATAATATAAAAAAGAAAACAACAATTTCTGCAAATGCGAGCCATCCAGTAGTTTTTGCAACTACAGCCCAAGGGTACAAGAATATCAATTCAACATCAAAAATTAAAAAAATCAAGGCAAATAAATAATACCCAACATTCAATTGAACCCATGTTTTTCCTGTTGTTGGAATACCACATTCGTATGGCTCTCCTTTTTGCTTATTGGTGGATCCTTTTAAAACCAATGATGAAACTAAAATAGCAATGCCAGAAAAAGCAATTGCTGCGATAATCAGTACAATCAGCGAGGAAGCACCCATACGCAAGTATTTGTACGAATATAGCTACTATAATGTTTATGAAAATTGAAGAAGCACCATCGTTGATAACTCGCAAAAAATGTGCATTAAATCAACTAGGTTATTTTTCTTTCTTTTTTACATACCAACTTGTTGGCATTATTTAAGCGATTGAACAGCCTTAACAATCGCAGGATCTTCATTATTTGCTATAATAAAATATCCATTAGTATCTAATAAATATCTGGAAATCAATGATTTAAATTTAAGTAATACTAATTTTTTAAGAGGTTCCTGGACATCCTTCAAATTGATCTTATTTTTTTGCGCATACCCAACAATATAAGCCCACTCCGATGATCCTGGTTGATAATTTGATAAATAAGCGCCTGCTGATTTATACAATTCAAAACCAGAACGATTATTTAAATAATAATTATAAGCAGCATCAGATAAATTATTGGTAACCAATAATTTAACATAGTTATCAGTATACCTTGATGAATCAAATACTATTGTACTATCGGGCGTAATTCCACCTCCACCATATACTATTTTGCCCGATTTTGTTTTAAAAACCTTCTTGGCTTGGGCCGAATCTTCTTGATGATTGATTGAATCTATTCCTGAAAAACGGCTCATCAATTCTTCTTGATATGCTTTCATTCCATGTCTATACGACTTCTGAATATTCCGCCCCAATGGTGTAAAATACCTTGCCACTGTTAATCGTACCGCCGATCCATCACTTAATTGAAATTGCTGCTGAACCAACCCTTTACCAAAAGACCTTCTTCCAATTATGGTTGCCCTATCACAATCTTGTAAAGCACCTGCCAAAACTTCACTGGCTGATGCAGAAGTTTCATCGATTAATACCACCAATTTGCCTTTTTCAAAAATACCCGGTCGTTTTGCCCGGTATTCCATTTTAGGCGCATGCTCTCCCTCAGTGTATACAATCAATTGATCATCCGCCAAAAATTCATCAGCAATATCCACCGCTTCTTTCATCAATCCTCCCCCATTTCCCCTTAAATCCAACACCAATGATTGAATATTTTTCTTCTGCAACATTTCCAAATTCTGCATAAATGATTCATAGGTACGAGCTGCAAATTTGTTGATGCGTATATATCCGATGCCAGGGCTTATTTCATAAGCTGCATCAATGGAAGACAATGGAATTAGATTTCGAGTAATGGTTACCGATTGTATAGTATTGCCACGCTTAAACTTTACTTTTACTGTTGAATTAATCGGGCCTCTAAAATACTTCCTTACATCAGTGGGATTGATTTTTACCCCTGAAACCTTGATGGTATCTGCTACAGCCAATAATTGGTCGCCAATTTGCAAGCCAGCTTTTTGCGAAGGACCATCTTTTACTACATTCATTACATTTACCGTATCATCAATTAAGCGATATTCAATCCCAATTCCTTCAAAATTGCCCTGCATTTCTTCATTTACTAAACTCAACTCAGCAGCCGGAATAAATACAGAATGTGGATCGAGATGTTGCAGTAGTTCTGTAGCAGCCAATGCATTTATGCTATCAAACGCCAATTGATCTACATATTTATTCTTTATCAATTCCGTTAATTCTTGCAAGGAAGATCTTTTATTGATCCCAAAAAATGTAGGAGACATGGTTTTCTCTTTTAATTGAAAACCAATAGCCATTCCAATAATCATTACTACCGCAAAAAGTATCGGTAACCAAACTTGTAATTTCTTTGAGCCCATAGGCTGCAAATATCTATATTTATATCCGAATTAAACTTTTCACATGCAAACCATCCTGATTGCCGATAGTGGATCTACCAAATGCGAATGGAGTCTATTATTGAAAGGCAAAAAAAAGAAAATAATTACCCCTGCCATTAGTCCCTATTTTGTTTCTGCAGAAGAAATGAGCCAAATTCTTAAGGCCAAATTATTGCCCAAAATAGGCAATGCAAAAATTGAAGGGATTTATTTTTATGGAACGGGATTAAGGGATTTGGACAATGCAAAAAGCATGAAATCTACCTTGAAAAAAATATTTCCAGCTGCATCTATAGAAGTAAACCACGACCTGATGGGCGCCGCAAGGGCACTCTGTGGCAAAGAGAAAGGGATTGCTTGCATTTTAGGAACAGGCTCTAACTCATGTTATTACAATGGCAAAAAAATAGAGAAAAACAGTCCTGGTTTAGGATATGTTTTAGGAGACGAAGGCAGTGGCAGTTATTTGGGCAAAAAAGTAATTCAATATTATTTATACAAAACATTCGATGAAGATTTGCACAATGCATTCGAAAAAAGATTCAATGAAACCCATGATAGCATTTTACACAATGTGTATAAAATGCCTTTACCCAATCGATATTTGGCAAGTTTCGCCATATTTTTAGCAGAAAACAGAGGGCATTTTATGATTGAAAATATTATTGAAGACGGATTAAACGACTTTTTTTTCACCCATTTGTACAAATACAAAGAGAGCTGGACAAAACCCATCCACTTCATCGGCAGTATTGCATTTGGATTTAGAGATGTTTTAAAGGAACTTTGCAATACTTATGAGCTAGAATTAGGCAAAGTACTTAAAACCCCAATGCCTGGTTTGATAGAATATCATCAAAAAAAATAAATATGGCTGAATTCATAAAAGTTACCGAACAAGCATCTACATACCGACATTTAGAGCAAATGTCTATTCATGATTTGTTGATCAACATTAATGAAGAAGATAAAACCGTTCCCACTGCAGTAGAAAAAGCAATACCTGCAATAGAAAAACTCGTAGCAGCCATCAGCGATAAAATGTTGGCTGGTGGAAGATTGTTTTACATTGGAGCAGGAACCAGTGGTAGATTGGGCATTGTAGATGCAAGTGAATGCCCTCCCACTTTCGGCGTTCCTTATGGCTTGGTGATAGGCTTAATTGCCGGAGGAGAAAAAGCCATTACGCAGGCTGTTGAATTTGCAGAAGACAGCGCCGAAGAAGGCTGGTCTGATTTACAGAAACATTTTATCAATGACAAAGATGTGGTAGTTGGGCTTGCGGCAAGTGGCACAACTCCTTATGTAATTGGTGCATTAAAAGAATGCAGAAAAAGAGGCATTATAACTGGTAGTATTAGTTGTAATCCAAACTCCCCTGTATCAGCTGCAGCCGACTTTCCAGTAGAAGTAGTAGTTGGGCCTGAATTTGTTACAGGTAGTACAAGAATGAAAAGTGGCACAGCACAAAAATTGGTACTCAATATGATTTCTACTTCCATTATGATTCAATTAGGTAGAGTAGAAGACAATAAGATGGTGAATATGCAATTGAGCAATGTTAAACTAGTAGACAGAGGTGTGAAAATGTTGATGGACCGTTTAGCCATCAATGACTATGAAAAAGCAAAAGACTTATTACTAAAGCATGGCAGTGTTAAAAAAGCGGCGGAAGCTGTTAGTCAATAAGAATTAGCAATTTGAAATGCACGAGATAGAACCCTTTTTTAATTGGAGACATATTTACATTGCAGAGGAAGATCCTCAATCGCCTTTTTTTGGTAGGACTTATAGTGAATTTGAATTTTCTCAAACAGTTTATAATTATTATATACATCCACAATGGGATGATTTTGGTAGCAAAACCTTATACATCAAAATCATTTACGTTGATTATGAATTGAATTTTGCTATCATCGAAATGATTGGCGAATGGAACGATGCCATTGAGAATGATATCATGGAATTAAAGCGAGAAATCATTGATCAATTATCTAAACTGAAAATCACAAAATTTATACTAATCACAGAAAATGTATTGAATTTTCATAGCAGTGATAAAGAATACTACCAGGAATGGTTCGAAGAAGTAACAGAGGAAAATGGTTGGATTGTAGCCCTCAATATGCCAGAAGCAACCCAACAAGATTTTCGTAAAAAGAAACTCAACTATTATATCGAATTAATGGAAATAGCTGATTGGCGCATCTATAAACCCTATCACCTGTTTAGAAAAATAGACGACCAAATTTCGAAAAGAATTGGTCTTTAATAGTACCAATCATACTGACTTGATTATACGAGTCCACCATTTACTTTTACAACTTGTCCATTGATCCATTTCGCTTCTTCTGTACACAAGAAAGCAACAACACTTCCGATATCGTCGGCCTGACCAACTCGGTTGAGTGGAGACAATGAACCCAAATATTTTTTTCGATCAGGATTATTTCTAATTGCCGCATTATTAAAATCTGTTTCAACAGGTCCAGGTGCAACTGCATTGGCACGTATGCCTTTTTTACCCAATTCAAAAGCCAGGTATTTTGTAAAAATCTCAATGGCCCCTTTTAAAGATGCATATACCGAATAACCTGGAACAAAATAGGCAGTAGTGCTCGAAGAAATGTTGATGATTGTTGCTCCAGAGGGCATCAACGGAATGATTTTTTGAGTGAGAAAAAAAACCGATTTATAATGCACATTCAAGAATTCATTAAACATTGTTTCAGTTACCGCCTCAAATGGAACCGTAGAACCCATTCCAGCATTGTTGATTAAACAATCCAGGTTTTCTGCATTAAATTCTTGAGTTAATAAATTTCTTAACCCTGTTACAAAAGCATCTAATTCATTAAAGGCATTCATATCCAAAAACAATGCAGCAGCCTTTCTACCGGTAGATCGAATGGCATTTACTACTTCGTTTGCTTCAGCTTCTTTTGTTTTATAAGTAATTATCACATCAATGCCTTTGTTGGCAATTTGCATAGCCATATCTTTCCCTAAACCCCTACTGCCACCGGTGATCAATGCTATTTTTTGTTTGCTCATAATTAACTTTTTATACCGATAGTTGAATAAAAACCTTATCTCCTATATAAAATTGAAATGCCGTTGTACGTATTTTAATGATAAGTCCATCCAACAATACTTCAATGATATAATAACTTCCAAAAAACAAAACTCTTTTTACAATTCCCATAAGCCCTAACCCCTCTTTATTAATCGAAAATTGCTCAGGGCGAATCATGGCTTTTTTACCCCGCGCCCCTTCTCCAATTAATTGTTCAAATGCAGGATGGAGACTGGTATCTACTAAATTATAGTCGCCTAATAAGGCGGCCACATATTCGTTTGCTGGATGAAAATACAATTGCTTTGGATTTCCATCTTGAATAATCTTCCCATCTTTCATAATCAATAAACGATCTACCCAATACAACAAATCAGTTGCATCATGAGAAACCAAAATACAAGTTATTTTAAGCTGTGTACAAATATCATCAATTACCGATTGAATGATTTGCTTATGCACCCTGTCTAGATTCGAAAATGGTTCATCCAAAAACAATAGTGATGGGGCCGTTATTAATAACTTAGCCAATGCAATGCGTTGTTTCTCACCACCAGAAATTTGATCATTTTTTCTTTTCATCAAATGATCAATCCTACAAATAGCATACACAATCGCTGCATCATCATCACTTAACCGATTAGACATGGCCAATAGCTCTTCAACACGATAGTTGTTGCGCAGTTCAAAATGCTGAGACAGGTACCCAATTTTTGGATGCCCTGGAAGCAATTGCTCTAAAGGCCCCAATACTTTTTCTTGATTAAAAAATACAGCTCCCCCATCTGGCTGAATCAGCCCAGCAATCATTTTCAATAAAGTACTCTTGCCAGAACCTGTTTCACCAGCAATACCGATTCGCTGTAATTTTTCTTGCTTAAAGCTAATTGGATGAACAATGGCCCTTCCCTGCTCTATTTTAGTAATTTCATTTACTTGTAAAAAAAATGACATGTTCAAAAATAAGCCTTTTGTTTAGTCTAATCACAACACCTAATTTTATAGCATGACTAGAGAAGCATTAAGTTCGCAATTTCTTTTAAGAAAAGACATTACCTTTCTTAATTTTGGATCATTTGGGGCATGTCCAAAACCGATTTTTGATCGATACCAACAATACCAATTAGAGTTGGAACAAGAACCCGTTGAGTTCATTATAAAAACAGGTATGCAATACCTTAAAAATTCCCGAGCAGCATTAGGTATATACCTGAATTGCCATGAAGATGATTTGGTATTTATGGTAAATCCATCCCATGCAGTAAACCTCATAGCAAAAAGCTTTGCACTACAACCAGGTGATGAAATTTTAACAACCGATTTAGAGTACGGCGCCTGCGACAGAACCATTCAATATTATTGCGATAAAGCTGGAGCAAAATACATTCGACAGCACATTAGTTTGCCGATTGTTTCAAAGGAAGCATTCATTAAAGAGTTTTTTAAAGGCGTAAATGAAAAAACAAAAATGATTTTCATTAGCCATATTACCAGTTCAACCGGGCTTCGATTTCCTGTTGAAGAAATTTGTGCAAAGGCAAAACAATTGGGCATTATCAGTTTTGTAGATGGTGCTCATGCTCCAGGTCAGGTTCCATTAAATTTAAGTACACTCGATGCAGATATTTATACAGGGGCTTGTCATAAATGGATGATGGCTCCAAAAGGTTGTACTTTTTTATATGTCAGAAGGGAATTGCAAGATCAATTTGATCCTTTGGTAATTAGTTGGGGATACAATAGCACCACCCCATCTCATTCACGCTTTTTAGATTATCATCAAACCCAGGGCACTAGAGACTTCTCCGCCTTTTGCACTGTACCAACAGCAATTGATTTCATGGAAAAAAATCAATGGACCGATATTGCCAAATCGTGTAGAAAAATGGTTCACGAAAATGCCTTGCCTTTTTGCAAATTGCTTAAAACTGAGCCTTTGGCTCCTATTCATGATGATTTTATTGTACAGCTTTTTAGTATCCCCATCAAAACAGCATCACCAGTTGTATTAAAGGATTGTTTATTCGAAAAATATAAAATAGAAATTCCGGTAATGCCACATGCCGACAAAGTGTATCTAAGATATTCCATACAGGCATTCAATACACAGGGAGATCTAGATAAGTTAACCGATGCAATTAAAGATATTATTAAAACAACCAGTCTTATAGAATTATAATTGGCTATAAAGTACTGATGTATAAATCCTCTACTTTTTTTCTGGCCCAAGGTGTTTTGCGCAAAAAAGTAAGACTCGATTTTATGCTTGGGTTAGATTTAAAACAATTGATATTAATCATACGAGCTAAATCTTCCCATCCGAAATGGTGCACCAAATAGGTTAAGATCGATTCAAGTGTTTTCCCATGCAATGGATCGTTAGACATTTTTGTTTCCATGAAAAAAAGCTTTTATTGTTCCTTGATAAGCGTTGTTAGCACCTAGATACCACATAGAGAAATATTTAATAAATGTACATAAACGGCTATTTACCCTCAATGTTGATACATTTCTTTACGCACTAAGTTCTTCGTATTTATGAGATAAATATACACTTTCTTTGCAAAGTCTATGGCACTACAAATGGCATCTTTGAATTCTGGCAGTAATGGCAATTGCTATTATATTGGAAATAATTCCGAAGCAGTACTAATAGACGTGGGCATTTCATGCAGGGAAACGGAAATCAGGATGAAGCAAATAGGTCTTTCAATCAATAAAGTAAAAGCTATTTTTATTTCTCATGAACATACTGATCATATCAAAGGAGTTTCGGTATTAGCAAATAAATATAAAATCCCAGTATACATTACTTCAGAAACCAGTAAAAGAGGACCAAAGCTGATTAAACATTTATCCGCGCATTTTATAGCAGATCAACCCATACAAATCGGGTCTATTGAAGTAACTCCTTTTAGAAAAGAACATGATGCAATCGACCCGCATAGTTTTTTTGTAAGTGACCAAGGAATTAATGTTGGAGTAATTACAGACATTGGCGTTGTGTGTGACCAAGTAATTCATTATTTCAGGCAATGTCATGCCGTATTTTTAGAGTCTAATTACGATGAAATCATGCTGGAAAATGGCAGGTATCCTTTCATTTTAAAAGAGAGAATCAGAAATGGCAAAGGACATATTTCCAATAAACAAGCCTTAGACTTATTTATCAATCATCGATCGTCTTTCATAACGCATTTATTTTTATCGCATCTCTCTAAAGAAAACAATTGTCCTGAACTTGCGAAAAATCTTTTCTTACCCCATGCAAACGAAACTGAAATCATCATTGCATCAAGATATATAGCTTCCCAAGTTTATGAAATCAGCCATACCCAGTTTATTCCAATAAACAAAACACAGCAAAATCGAAAAGATCTTCAATTAGGCCTTTTTGACAAAGAATAATGACTCCTTTTATTGCAATCATGGTTTATTTTGTTTAACTTTAAGAGAACCAAAATTGCATTTTATGAAACACTATCACATCATTTCGAGGATAGCAATTTATATGCTATCGGTTGTTTTAATTGTTTTCGGCATTTTCCATTTTTTATACCCAAGAGACCTGTTCGTTTATGTACCTGTATTCATGGTTGGAGGGATTTTATATGCCTATATAGTGGGCAGCTTATTCGTAGTTGTTGGCCTATCTTTTCTAACCAATCAATATGTAAAGTTCACAAGTTATCTGTTGGTTGTATTAATGTTGGTTTTTATTCTGTCTATTCATGTACCCAACTATTTAAATGCAGGCAATAGAGATACCGAAATGGCAGCGCTCATCAATATACTTAAAGACACCGCTATCATGGGCTTTGTTTTACATATTGCGGCAGGAGCGCATCACCAGCACTTGCATTTCGAAGAAAGCGATTGATTTTTTTGAAATGGATGAATGCCTTTCTGAAATTTAAAACCCGCCAGTTCTTTTAGCTTTAACTGGCTCTGGCCATTTCTGTGGTCCACGAGGACCATCTGCTAATGGCGCTTTTTCATTGGAACTCTTTTCAGGGTCTTCGCAAGCCATATATACAAGTATGGCTGTAAGAATTGCATTATTCCGAAGATCATCAAATACAATTTTATCGTAAGTATCTCTATTGGTATGCCAGGTATAATTAAAGTAAGACCAGTTCAATGCACCCAAAGAAAATGCGGGCGCTCCTGCTGCAACAAAAGAAGCATTGTCTGAGCCACCACCTGCAGGGGAACCAGGAAAATTGGTTTTAATGGAATCTTTGAAAGGAGAAGGAACAGCTGCAATCCATTTACCTAGATAATCTTTTGCTTTTGCGAAACCTGATCCACCAATATTGATTACTCTTCCTGTTCCATTGTCTTGATTAAACAATGCCTGTAAATTAGCCACTACCTCAGGATGATCTTCTACAAATGCACGAGATCCATTCAACCCTTGTTCCTCGCTTCCCCAATGTCCTACCAAAATGGTTCTTTTTGGATTTGGATAAACTGCTTTTAAAATACGCATGGCTTCCATCATCACCATTGTGCCTGTACCATTATCTGTTGCACCTGTTGCACCATCCCAAGAATCAAAGTGAGCAGATAACATCACATATTCGGAGGGCTTCACAGAACCTTTCATCTCTGCCAAGGTATTAAACGTTGGTACATTTCCTAGTTCCTTAGATTGAGTATAAACGCTGATGGTTGGTTGCTTTCCTGATTCTGTTAATCGATACAGTAAACCATAATCTTCTAACGCAACATCCACTGTGGGAATTTTTTTAGTGGATGCATCAAAAATTTTATTTACTCCAAATCCACTTGACCAATTACTGGCAACAATTCCAACAGCGCCTGCATTTTCGAGTGCAGCAGCTAGCTGGCGACTATTAAAACCAGTTTTAGCAATTCTTTTTCTCCAGGCATCTGTTTGTGCAGCTCTTTCTTTCTTCATTTTTTCGAAAGATTCTTTTGTACCAAATTCCTGCCAATTATAATCTGGCCTTCCAGTAGGTTGAGGCATAGCAATCAATACGAACTTGCCTTTTACCATTGGCAACCATTGTTGAAAAGCTAATGAATCTGCTACATCAGCTAAGATAATCGTTTCAGCTACCACTGGTTTTTTGGTTGCTGGGCTAAACGACAATTGAGTAGCTTCTAATGATTTTATCCACGGACTCATCATATCTACATGACTTACACCCCTATCCCATCCACGCCATGTTCCATAATTTTCTCTTCTGGCTTCAATGCCATATTGTTTGTATTGTTCAATTGCCCAATCACTAGCCTTTGTCATTTTAGAAGATCCAACCAAACGTGGCCCTACTCCATCCATTAACTCATGGCTCATTCTTTGTAGCTGAGAATTAGAGGTTGCTTCTTTAATAATAGCATTAATAATTGGGTCGTTGCTTGTTTGAGCTAACAAAGGCATTATACCAATGCAATAGAAAACAAAAAAAGTTACAATTGTAACAATTGGCCTTTTAAGGCCATAAGGCAGCTGTTGGTTGATTCTTTTCATAATACAATATACAAAAATCTAGCATTGGCACCATTTAGGCTTAGACTTTATTATTTTTTGATGTATCGTACAGGTTTCAATATGAGCTCCTTTTAAATAGCCGGTACTCATCAAAAATTCATTCACAATTTCACCACCTGTAAATTTGAATGTTTGCTTGAACAATTTCAACCATTCGGTTTTGGTTAATGGATGGTTGGCGTCCAACCAATTTTTAAATGATCCAAAATCTTTTTGCAATTGAAGTATCACATTTGCGTTATGGATAGCAGCGTCTACTTTCAATCGATTTCTAATTATTCCAGCGTCATTCAACAAACGGCTTCTATCTTTTTCTTTATAGGCTGCTACTTTTTTAATATCAAATTCATGGTAAGCTTTTTTAAAATTCTGCTGCTTGTTTAAGATGGTTGTCCAGCTTAAACCAGCCTGATTAATTTCTAAAATCAACCTTTCGAACAATTCATTGTCATCATGAATGGCAAATCCATAAGCAGTATCGTGATAAATTCGATGTAGATTGTTTTTTTCCATTCGCGAAACCGCTTCGCAATAAGAACTTGGTTTTTGCATTACAGGATTTTTTCAAAAATGATTACTGGTTAAATATTGAACATTCTTGGAGATTATTAATGCCATTTAAAAAGAAATCAGCCACAATTAGCCAGTTGTATGCAAACTAGTAAACCAAATCCTCATAAGCACTTTGTAACTCATTATAAGCATGTTGGTCTTTGGCGTTTTTAGCGGCAACCATTCCTTTTTCGTACCATTCAATGGCCAACTCCC
>CANGTR010000034.1 GCA_947456855.1 Sphingobacteriia bacterium
ACACTTTATCGTATTGAAAAAAGAGGTTTTATACGTGAGGGATATTTTGGAGACTTAACTATTGTAGACTTAAATTCTAGTTGGACGGTTGGTAAAGAAAATATTTTATCTAAATGTGGTTGGTCGCCATTAGAAGGAACAACATTTCAAACAAAAGTAACCCACACGTTTGTAAATGGCAATTTGATTTACAACCAAGGAAAATTTAATGAAACGGTTAAAGGGCAAGCATTAACAACATCCAATGATGTTTAATATGCAACTTGATGATCGCTTAGTGTATCGTATACTACTTTTTTCACTTTGCTTGAATACAGTGGTTGCTACTGCCCAATCCTGGCAATCCAAATG
Organism: Sphingobacteriia bacterium; assembly: GCA_947456855.1. Lineage (GTDB taxonomy): Bacteria > Bacteroidota > Bacteroidia > Chitinophagales > Chitinophagaceae > Sediminibacterium. The sequence goes on from CANGTR010000034.1 coordinate 352, forward strand.
GGTTAGTGTTGATAAAAAAGGAACAATCACTTACACCCCCGACGAAAAAGGCAATATCATTCCCGATTTTAGTAGGGTTGGGTATTTTCATGGAGATCAACCTATTCCTACTCATATTCCCATTTTTATAAAACTTAAACCATCGGAGAATGATTTAGAAAATATTCAAGCTGCAATTAACAAGTTGAGTAAGAATCAACCAAATGAAGATGGGTTTATTGGTGTTATCTTATTGTCTAAAGGAACGTATAAAATTCCCAATACCATTCATATTCAAACAAGTGGTATTGTCATTAGGGGAGAGGGGCTCGAAACCAAGTTAATTGCTACAGGTAAAATGCAATACAGTTTGTTTAAGTTTTCTGGAAGTGGGTCTGTAAGTGAAAGGAAAAATTCGCGTGTTAAGATTACAAATCAATATGTTCCTGTTGGAAGTTTTTCTTTTAATGTTTCCAATGCTGGTAATTTTTCTATAGGAGATAAAATTATGGTGTATCGCCCCGGAACATCAGCATGGATCAATGATTTAAAGATGGATCAAATAGAAGTAAGAGAAGATACCAAACAATGGACACCACAAGAATATGGATTTAATTTTGAGAGAACCATTACTAAAATTGCGGGGGATGCTATTTTTATTGATAATCCCATCGTATTGGCCTTAGAAGAAAAATATGGTGGAGGAGAAATTTATGCTTACAGTTTCACTAATAGAATTAATCGGGTAGGAATAGAAAACTTGTATTGCGAATCTGAATTTGAAAAAGACACATCCGAGAACCATGCTTGGGTGGCAGTTGAAATGGATAAGGTTGAAAATGGATGGGTGCGTAATATTACTTCGCGCTATTTTGGTAATTCATGTGTTCATTTAGGTTCCTGGGCTAAAAATATTACTGTACTCAATAGCAATTGCTTTGATGCAAAGTCCATAATAACTGGTAGTCGCCGCTACTCATTTTCCAATGCTGGGCAGCAAAATTTATTCATGAATTGTATTGCTACTGAGGGAAGGCATGATTTTGTTACAGCAGCCAGAGTTTGTGGCCCCAATGTGTTTTATAATTGTGCTGCTACTAATACACATGCAGATATTGGTCCACATCATCGTTGGACTTCGGGCACTTTATATGATAATATTAAAACTGATGGAGAAATGGCCATTCAAGACAGGGGTAATTGGGGGAGCGGGCATGGATGGAGTGGTGTAAACCAAGTGCTTTGGAATTGTTCAGTTCAAAAAGCAGTTGTACAAAGTCCATGGGTGAATGGGAAAAATTATGCCATAGGCTTGCACGGAGAAAAATATGAGGGTAGGCTTAAAGGTAAGCCCGATGGGGAATGGGAAGGGCAAAATAAAAAAGGGCTAACTCCCGCCTCTTTATACCTTGCTCAATTAAAGGCAAGAAAATAATATAAATTGACGCTACAATTATTTTTCTGTATATTTAAGTCTTAAATAATATAGTTATGCCAACTGGTACAGTAAAATGGTTCAACGACGCTAAGGGATTTGGATTTATTAAACCCGATGATGGTGGTGAAGATTTGTTTGCACATTTTTCAGCAATCAACATGGGCGGATTTAAATCTTTAAAAGAAGGTCAAAAAGTTTCTTTTGATATAGTTGATGGAAAAAAAGGTAAGCAAGCTGGTAATATACAAGCTGCTGAGTAAAGCGCATTAATAGCAATCTAATCTGGTGGTATACATTTTTTTATTAAAAGGATGTATACTCATCATTAGATATCCTCCTCCATTTAGTAATGGATCTTTTTTAAAGATTCCCAAACTATGTATGCCAGCAACCAATGGTCCCATCTTAATTGCTGCACCTATCCAAATTTGTCCTTGTGTGTTGTACTGAACTGGTAAGAAAATTCCCCATGCAAGGGTTTCCCATCTTGGCGTGATGCTGAGTAAACTCAATTCTCTAGTGTTGAATTTATTAAAATTAGCACTACTTCTGAAATTCAAACTTAATTGCCCATTCACATAAAAATGATTCCCAAAATTTCGATCAATATTGATAATCATTCTTGTTGGTTGATTAATTTTAAATGTTGGCGGAAGAGGAGTTGTTGTTCCAAACAAAGTGGCCAGTGAGTCTCTTAAATCTTGAGCTGAATTAATATTGGTTAATTTTTGACTTAAATCATCATCATTGATTGTATTGGATGGGTTACTGAAATACCCCGTATATTCACTTGTTTTGAAAGAAGATGCACCAATATCCATTATACTGAACCCTAATTTCCATCGATAAGGATTTGGTTCATTTTCACCCGCAGATGAAGATTGATCATATTTAATGTATTCTAATCCAACACTAAGTCCTAGACTTGTAGTGCCAGATTTAATCATTTGATTGATGTTTTCTTGAAGGTTATTGTAAGGAGTAGTTGCATCATAATTGGAAGAATAGGCATAAGATCCTGCACCACCCGTAAAAGTATAAACAGTATCTGTTGGAGTTAATGCAGTTTCTAAAAAGCTAATTCGATTGATTCTGGTATAAGCTCCTGAAACATTTTTGGCAATTTGTAGAGTAATGCCCGCGCTTAATTTACCTGTAGTTGTTGCTTTAATAACGCTGCTGTAATTTAAGTTGCCCTCTAGCCAGCCTGCATGAGTTCCGAATCCTTCAATAAATGGAGTGGTTCTATTATTGAATAAAAATCTATCCAGCGTATTGGAAGAATCATTTGCTTCGAAGGAATTGGTTTTAATATGAGCGTAAGATCTAATTCTTAACCCGCCACTAATGCTTTGTTTAGCATCTATTTGATACATTGCATTGAATACATTCAAATCAATAACCTGGTGATTTAATCGGCTGTAATTCCCCTCTTTTAGTTGAATGCTGGCATTGGAAATAGAAGGCAGTTTCAGGTCCTTAAAATATACCGTATTGGTAATATTGTTCAGTTGAAGCGAAAGTAAATGAACATCCCATTTATGTAAACTATTATTGGGTGAAGCTGGGTTGTTGAAGATACCCGCAGCTCCACTATAAGATGAACCGTGTATGGCATGATAATTTTGGGAGTAAGCCATTGTATTGGCAAAAAATCCAATAATCATCGCCAATGGAAAAATTAATTTTTTACTGAATTGAATACGCATAATTGTTAACCAATCAATAAAGATAAGCCGATGGTTTTGTTTAATGCTTACCAGTTATTTCAGGACGGGACAAGAGACAGAAAAAAGAAATCCCCTCGTAGAAACGAAGGGATTTTTTCGATTGCTTGCCATTATAAGAGAGTCTTTATCTGCGTTTGATGCTGTGAATATACAGTCAAATGCGCAAAAATCAATTATAATTAAATATTATTTGTAAGTATTTCCATTAATTTAACAAAAATCGATAATTTGGTAACAAAAAATTAATATATAAATTATTTTAATATTAATTTATTCTTCCTGGATACACCTTGATGGCTGCTTCCAAACAGTCCATTGCATGATTAATGTCCTCTAAATTAAGTACATAGGCCAATCTTACTTCTTGTTTACCCAATCCTGGGGTTCCATAAAAGCCAGTTGCAGGTGCCAGCATAACCGTTTGATTTTCAAAAGCAAACTCTTCTAATAACCATTGACAAAATTTATCTGCATCGTCAATTGGTAGTTTGGCCATCGCATAAAATGCGCCACCCGGATTAGGGCAAAATACCCCTTCCATATTATTAAGCCGTTTTACAATTAAATCCCTTCGTGACTGATATTCGGCTTTGGTAGTATCAAAATAATTAGCTGGTAGATCAATGGCAGCTTCTCCTGCAATTTGAGCAAAACTAGGAGGGCTCAATCTTGCTTGCGCAAATTTCATTGCAGCATCTAATACCGATTGATTTTTTGTAACAAATGCGCCAATTCTTCCTCCGCATGCACTGTATCTTTTGCTAATGGTATCCATGATAATTACATGTTCATCTACTCCAGTTAAATGCATTGCACTTACTTGTTCTCCACCATAACAAAATTCACGATAAGCTTCGTCGGAAAATAAATACAAATTGTATTTAAGGATCAATTCTTTCAATTGCTCCATCTCTGCTTTACTGTATAAATAACCTGTTGGATTATTGGGATTGCAAATAACAATTGCTTTTGTTTTTGAAGTAATCTTTGCTTCGAAATCGGCAATAGGTGGTAGCGCAAATCCGTTATCGATGGAGGAAGTGATAGGAACTACTTTTACTCCTGCTGCTACGGCAAATCCATTGTAGTTGGCGTAAAATGGTTCTGGAATAATTACTTCATCTCCAGCGTCTAAACAAGCCATGAATCCAAATTGAATGGCCTCACTTCCGCCTGTTGTAATGATGATTTGTTGATGATTTACATGAATGCCTACTGAAGCATAATACTGTACTAATTTTTTTCTGTAACTCTCATTGCCGGCACTATGGCTGTATTCCAGCACTTTAAAGTTGCTGTTCCTAACTGCATCTAAAACTGCTTTAGGGGTTTCGATGTCGGGTTGACCAATATTTAAATGGTATACTTTAGTGCCTCTTTTTTTTGCGGCTTCCGCATAAGGTACGAGTTTTCTGATGGGAGAAGCTGGCATGTCCAGACCCCTTTTGCTAACTGCTAACATATTATTCTATATGATTTAAAGAAAAAGATTATTTCTTTTTTGCCTCAATTACTTCTCCATCAATGGTAAGTGTATAGGGCTGATTGGAATGCGCAAATTTTACGTCTACATTTTTTTTAAATGCACCTAAAGTTGCCGCGTTATAAGTAACCTTAATGGTACTTGTTTTTCCTACAGCAATGGGGGCTTGGGAGTATTCTGGTTTAGTGCAACCACATTCTGCATTAGCAAATTCTATCACTACTGGTTTCGAAGCTTTATTGGTGAATGTAAAAATATAGGTTGCTGGAACATCTTTTTTGATCTTTCCAAAACTGTGTTTTTTTTCTTTAAAACTAATGTCGGTCTGTGCAAAACTGCTCATGCCTAATGATAAACAAACGGCTAAAAAAAAGAACTTCATACTTATTGATTAATTGAATGATTGGATAATTTGGTTAATTGTTTCTCTTGTACGCCTTCTCCACTAAAACTAACTTGTTTAACTATTCCGCCATTCAACACAATATCAGTGAAACGAGTAAAATTACCCAATACACTGCTATTGAATTGAATTAATATTTTTACAGATTGGCCAGGTCCAAATTTTTGATTAGGTATAAAATTAGGCGTTGTGCATCCGCATCCAGCCCTTGCTGTTTCTAGTGTTAAAGTATCTGATCCGTTATTGATAATTTCAACTGTATACTCAACAGGTTTGCCGTAAATAATTTTACCCATTTCGTATTTTTCATTCTTTATGGTGATTTTCTGTGCTTTTAATCCCACAAAAACCATCAAAAAAGAGGTGATTAGTAATAAACGCATCATACCTATATCTTTAGGACCTAAAATTACACAATCTTTGCACTAATGGATTAACTTAGGATCAATTAAGCGCAAATTTTTTCATAAAGAATGCTTATTTGTTCAGATTATACTAATATTTGTTAGTCTTTAAACACCTAGATTTATCTTTGCCATATGGAATCAGCTGAAGCTATACAACATAAAGAAGATATGCTCTCTTTTGAAGGATTTCGGAATACTGTTCTGGAAGACTATAAAACGGCCATTATCAGTAGGGAAGTAAGCTTATTGGGTAGGAGAGAAGTGCTTACCGGGAAAGCAAAATTTGGCATTTTTGGAGATGGAAAAGAAGTGGCACAATTGGCTATGGCTAAATTTTTTCAACCCGGAGACTTTAGAAGTGGTTACTATAGAGATCAAACTTTCATGTTTGCTACTGGTTTGTGTAATGTAGAGCAATTTTTTGCACAGTTGTATGGAGATCCGGATTTAAAAAATGATCCATTTAGTGCGGGTCGACAAATGAATGCGCATTTTGCCACCAGGTTTGTAGATGACAATGGCAACTGGTTAGACCTTGCCAATCGAAGAAATGTGTCGGCAGATATGGCCCCAACAGCATCTCAAATGCCCCGCGCATTGGGTTTGGCATTTGCCTCAAAATGTTTTAGACAAACTGTGCATCAGCATGAATTTGAGCACCTGAGTCATAATGGCAATGAAATTTGTTTTTGTACAATTGGTGATGCAAGCACTTCCGAAGGACATTTTTGGGAAACCATGAATGCTGCCGGTGTTTTGCAAGTGCCATTGGCTGTTTTTGTGTGGGATGATGGATATGGGATTTCTGTTCCAAAAAATTTTCAAACAACAAAAGGTTCTATTTCAGATGCATTAAGAGGCTTAGAAAAATTAGAGGATACCAACGGTATTCGTATTTACAAATTAAAAGCTTGGGATTATGCTGGTATGTGTCAGGTTTTTGAAGAGGCCATTCAGCATATTCGTGATACACATGTGCCTGTTTTATTCCATGTAGAAGAAGTTACCCAACCTCAAGGTCATTCCACAAGTGGAAGCCATGAAAGATATAAATCTGCAGAAAGATTGGCTTGGGAAAAAGAATGGGATTGCATCAAAAAGATGAAAGAGTGGATGTTTGAAAATGGGTTGTCGAGCGAAGAAGAATTATCAGGTATAGAAATTGAAGCCAAAGAATATGTAAGAGCTTGTAGATTAAATGCCTTCAATAAATATTTCGATCCAATAAAAGAACAAGCTGCGAATGCTGCCAGTTTATTAAAAGAGATGGTGGTAAATGATATTGATAAATACAATCAATTGCAGCAAATGGCTACTGAATTAATTGGCCTAAAAGAACCTCAAAGAAAAGATGTATTAAGAGCCCTTTGTGTTGCAACTGAGTTGGCTCCTCAGTCTCCATCTGCTGGTGATGTTCATTTGTATTATCAAGAGCTATTACTGGAAAATAAAAAATTATACAATTCTCATTTATACAATCAAACGCCAAAAAGTGCTTTAAATGTTGCTGAAATAAAACCTTTGGTTTCATTTGATGCACCGGTGGTTAATGGATATGAAATATTGAATAAATATTTTGATGCATTGTTTACGCACAATTCAAAAGTGTATGCATTTGGAGAAGATGTTGGTTATATCGGAGATGTAAATCAAGGTTTAGCTGGTCTTCAAGAAAAGCATGGTAAAGATCGCATATTGGATACTGGCATTCGTGAATTAACGATTGTTGGGCAAGCACTGGGAATGGCTTTACGAGGATTAAGACCAATTGCAGAAATACAATACCTTGATTATTTATTATACGGATTACAGGTATTAAGCGATGATGTAGCAACCACTCATTTTAGAACCAAAGGTCAGCAAAGCGTACCTGTCATTATACGCACTAGAGGTCATCGTTTGGAAGGAATTTGGCATAGTGGATCTCCTATGGGAATGATTGTTAATTCATTAAGGGGGATGTATGTTTGCGTTCCAAGAAATATGGTGCAAGCTGTGGGAATGTACAATACTTTATTGGCATCCAATGACCCAGCTTTGGTAATTGAATGTTTAAATGGGTATCGTTTAAAAGAAAAAATGCCTGCCAATTTATTAGAGTTTGCAGTGCCACTTGGAGTTCCTGAAGTTATACAAGCAGGTGATGATGTAACGGTTGTTTCATATGGGTCTACTTTGCGTATCATTCAAGATGCAGCAGATCGATTGATGCATGAAGGAATCAGTTGCGAAATAATTGACGTACAAACACTTTTGCCTTTTGATATTCATCATCGAATTGTTGAATCGTTGAAGAAAACCAACCGTATATTATTTGTTGATGAAGATGTTCCGGGGGGCGCTGCTGCATTTATGTATAATCAGGTAATTGAAGGTCAGAAAGCTTTCCAATGGTTGGATGTAGGTCCAAGAACCTTAACTGGTCAGGCACATCGTCCGAGCTATGGAACTGATGGTGATTATTTCAGCAAGCCAAATGCAGAAGATGTAATTAGGGTGATTCGAGAAATGATGCAAGAGTAAATTAGCCAAAATGAAAATAGTTGCTATTGCTTTGCACCTAGAATGCCTTTCATGATAATTTATTCAAGAAACAATGCTTCAACTGCTGCAGAAGGAATAAAGCAGGTTGTTTTTTTTCCAAACCACCGGTATCTATTGTTGGCTATTATTTGGTATACTCCATCTCTAATAAATGGAGGCACATTAATCAATACATAAAGAAAACGCCAACCCTTCGACAACTGTTTGGCAACTTTTAAGGCCCCTGTAGACTGGGTAAATATCTTGCCATTTTCTAACAAAATAAACGAACTCAAATTGGTGGTAGACAAATTAAATTGCGCTAGAATTTGTTGGCCAGATTTACTTTGTAAGGAGGCAAATCTAAAATGGTTTTTTGGATCGTGTTTAATGATAAATTGAACTGAATTACTACATAAGTTACATACTCCATCAAATAGAATTATCGAATGCTTCTCTATTTCCTGTATCTCATATCTCATATCTCATATCTCTTATCTCTTATCTCATATCTCATATCTCTTATCTCATATCTCATATCTCTTATCTCTTATCTCATCTTTCCTTAAGCCATATTATGAAACACCTTGTTCACATCTTCATCCTGTTCTAATCTTTCAATTAATTTTGAAACATCTTCTGCTTGTTCATCTGATACAGGAACAGTGGTTGTAGGGATCCACTCTAATTCGGCGCTTAATGTTGCGATGCCTTTATCTTCTAATGCTTTTTGTAAATTTCCAAAATCAACAAATGCGCAACGGAGCACTAAAATTGGATTTCCATTATCGTCGTTGCTTTCTCCCAATTCATCTAAACCATGGTCGATTAATTCTAATTCTAAATCATCCATATTTACTCCCTCTGGGTTTAATTTAAAAACGCCCATTTTTTTAAACTGAAAACTAACACTTCCGCTATTTCCCAGAGCGCCTTGTCCTTTATTAAAATGACTTTTAACATTTGCTACCGTTCTAACATGGTTGTCGGTTGCTGTTTCTACCAATAGTGCAACACCATGTGGTGCATACCCCTCGTATAAAATTTCTTCGTAGTTGCTGGTATCTTTACCCATTGCACGCTTAATGGCTGCTTCAACACGGTCCTTTGGCATTCCAACACTTTTGGCATTTTGAAAACATCTTCTCAATGCTGGATTGGTAGCAACATCTGGTCCGTTTGCTTTTACAGCAATAACAATTTCTTTACCAATTCTGGTAAAATTTTTGGCCATTTTGTCCCAGCGAGCAAACATGCTGGCTTTACGTACTTCGAATATTCTTCCCATTACTAATGATTTAGTTGATAGTTATTGGTTATTGAGTTACTGGTTAACTATCAGGTAATTTAGGCTGCGAAATTAACGCATAGGAGCGGAGCTGCCAACGAATCCAAATAAAAAACCGCCCCAAATAGTTTGAGACGGCTTAGTATTTTGCTTATTTATTGATTAATGCTTCTCAAAATCAGAAGCATGCGGAATGATATCACTTGGATTTTTTAATTTACTCCTACTTCTACTATAACCAAAGTAAACTACCAACCCAACAGCCATCCAGCCAAATGCCGCAATCAAAGTATTGGTATCTAATCCTACGATCATGGCTATGCAAATCAATGCGCCCAAAGTTGAAACAATGGGAACCAATGGCGCTTTGAATGGGCGTTCAATCTCAGGCGATTTAACCCTTAACATCCAAACTCCAATACTTACTAATACAAACGCAAATAAAGTTCCAAAACTGGTTAAGTCTCCAGCAACATGACCAGGTACAAATGCTGCAAAAAGCCCAACAAAAACAAATAAAATCAGATTGGCTTTGTATGGAGTTTTAAACTTTGGATGTAATTCTCCAAATGCTTTTGGAATCAATCCATCATTACTCATCGTATAGAAAATGCGGCTTTGACCCATTAGCATCACTAAAATTACAGATGAAAAACCTGCAAGAATTGCAATGGTAACGGCTTTAGCCAACCATCCAAATCCCGTCATATAAGTAGAAATTACGTATGCAACAGATGCTTCACGGCCTTTTTCTGGATCTACAAATTCTTTCCAATTGGCAACTCCTGTTAATACATGTCCGAAAAGAATATAAAGAACAGTACATACCACCAAAGAACCTAAAATACCAATTGGCATATCTCTTTTTGGATTTTTTGCTTCTTGCGCTGCAGTTGATACTGCATCAAAACCAATAAAGGCAAAAAACACAATGGCCGCGCCACCTAATACACCACCCCAGCCATGTTTATTCCAACCCGAGTAATCTGCAATCACTTTGCCTGCTTGGTCTGTTACGGCTGCTGTTCCTTCAGGAATCAAATAGGGAGTATGATTTTCTGGTTTGATAAACTGCCATCCAATTGCAATGAATAAAATCACAATGGCCACTTTTACAAAAACAATAATAGCATTTACGGTTGCTGATTCTTGAGATCCTTTGATCAACAAAAGTGTAATTAATAATAAGATGATTAATGCCGGTGCATTAATAATACCTGCATGATGAACACCCAATGAGTCGGTAAAACTTTCAAAGGGTGAATGGCACCATTCATAGGGAATTTGCCCCCCAAACAACTTGTTTAAATATTCACTCCAAGCAATTGAAACCGTTGCGGCACCAAGTGCATATTCCATAATTAAAGCCCAACCAATAATCCATGCAATTAATTCTCCCATGGTTACATAGGAATATGCATATGCACTACCTGCAATTGGAATCATTGATGCAAATTCTGCATAACATAAACCTGCAAATGCGCAACCTATAGCTGCAACAACAAATGATAGGGTAACTGCAGGGCCTGCGGTTTGTCCTGCAGCTGCAGCGGTTCTTACAAATAAGCCTGCACCAATAATTGCTCCAATACCTAGTGCAATTAAGTTTCCAGCTCCAAGGGTTCTTTTTAATCCCTTTTCCGAATCTTCAGCATGTGCTAGCATTGCTGAAAGTGATTTTTTTCTAAATAAACTCATAATGTTAAATTATCGGGTTCTTATTTCAAATGATGGAGCAAAATAGGCATTAAATTCCTTTTAAACATCAAAACTTTAAACAAATCTGGAGTATGGGTTTTCCAATTTTAACGGTTATATTGCCGTTTCAAATACTTCCTAGATGAAGAACAAACTAACGATCTACATTTTGATTGCCATGTTTTTGGGTATTATGGCAGGCTATTTAATTCATGAAACTGCAGCCCCGGAAACCATCGGTTCTTTTTCAAAAAATATCAAGCTGCTTGGTACTATTTTTATTCGATTGGTAAAAACGATTATTGCTCCTCTTGTTTTTACTACTTTGGTAGTAGGTATAGCCAAATTGGGCGACTTAAAAACTGTTGGAAGGGTTGGCGGAAAAGCCATGCTTTGGTTTATCAGTGCTTCTTTAGTAAGCTTATTATTGGGTATGTTATTGGTTAATATATTCAAGCCAGGTTCTTATATTGATCTTTCTCAGGCAGATAATTCAGGATTAAAAGATTTAATGGGAAAAACATCAGAATTTTCGTTGCAAAAATTTATAGAACATGTGGTGCCTGCTAGTATTTTCGAAGCAATGGCCACCAATGAAATTTTACAAATAGTCATATTTTCTATTTTGTTTGGTGTAGCGGCTGCTAATTTGGGCGATTATGCAAAACCACTGATTAAAGCATTTGATGTTGCATCGCATATCATTTTAAAAATTGTTGGATATGTAATGAATTTTGCACCCTTTGGTGTTTTTGGCACTTTGGCTGCTGTTGTTGCAGAAAAAGGGTTGAGTATTTTCAGTTTCTATTTTATTTATTTTGGATATTTTGTATTAGGTATAGCATTGCTCTGGATTATATTATGCGGTGTGGGCTTTTTGATTCTTGGTAAAAGAATGACAAGCCTATTAAAGCATATTGCTAACCCACTATTGGTTGCATTTAGTACAACTAGTAGTGAAGCGGTGTTTCCTAAACTAACCGAAGAATTAGAACGTTTTGGATGTAAGAATAAAATTGTTTCCTTCATTCTTCCTTTGGGTTATTCTTTTAATTTAGATGGAAGTATGATGTACATGACATTTGCCAGCCTTGCAATTGCGCAAGCATATGGTATTCATATGCCAATAGGAGAGCAGTTGACTATGTTGTTGGTGCTAATGCTTACCAGTAAAGGAATAGCGGGAGTTCCAAGAGCTTCTCTTATTATTGTTCTAGCCACTTGCGCCATGTTTAAAATACCTCCGGAAGGAGTTGCATTGATTTTACCAATAGATCATTTTTGCGATATGTTTAGAACAGGTACCAATGTACTGGGCAATGCATTAGCCACATCTGTTGTAAGTAAATGGGAAGGAGAATTACTTCCTGAAGCAACCAATTAATTTATAGAAAGAAAGGAATATGTTACTCCAAATTTTAAGCGATTTTCATTGGACACAGTTATTGCAACCTCAATTTTATATTGAGCATGGCGGGCTTTGGTTGATTTTATTTGTAGTGTATGCAGAAACAGGATTGTTTGCTGGATTCTTTTTGCCTGGAGATAGTTTGCTATTTGTTGCAGGTATCTACAGTTCCAATATAGCCAATGAATTTATTCCTACTGGAAACGAATACCTCGACTTATTGCAATTAATTGTACTTATATCTTTAGCTGGAATTCTAGGGAATACTACCGGATATTGGTTTGGAAAAAAAGTGGGTCCAGCCATGTATCAGTGGAAAGAGAACTTTTTTTTCAAAAAAAGATTTTTGGTTCAAGCACATGATTTTTATGAAAAACATGGTGGGGGAGCAATTGTAATTGCCAGATTTATTCCCATTATTAGAACATTTGCACCAATTGTTGCAGGGATTGTTCAAATGGATCAAAAGAAATTCTCCTTTTATAATATTGTAGGCTGTATTGCTTGGGTATCTAGTATGCTTATTGGCGGACATTTCTTACAGAAATGGATATTGTCTCAGTTCGGATTCGATTTAAAACAACACTTAGAAGTAATTGTTTTAGGCATTGTATTTATTACCACTGCGCCAGTAATTATGAAATTGGTTTTTAATAAGAAAGACAAGCACAAAAACTGATCGGTTTTATTTATTCTCTATGATGACTCAACCAAAACAATATGGGATATTTTCTCTTCCAGTAATTGTTGGAGCTAAGAGATTTTACTGGTAGCTATATTAAAGGGGGATTGATTTTAATGCGTGTAGCTATTTTTGCAGCAATTAGTATTAAAGAAACCTTTGGAAAGGATCTACATCTTGTAGAAAAATAAAGTTTACTAAAAAATGATTAATTTGATTTTATGACAACAAAAAAAGTAGGTATTTTTTCGATCCCAGTAATTGTAGCAGCGCTAGGATATTTTGTAGATATATATGATTTATTGTTGTTTACCATTGTTAGAGAACCAAGTCTGCAAGGCATAGGGGTGGAGCTAACAGATAAAATTCAGGTATTGGCAGCCAGTACAAAAATTATTAATTGGCAAATGGTGGGTTTGCTAATTGGAGGAATATTATGGGGCACCATTGGTGATAAAAAAGGAAGGCTTAGTGTTTTATTTGGATCAATTGCATTGTATTCAATTGCCAATTTTATTACAGGATACGTGCAAACAGTTGATCAATATGCATGGGCTAGATTTGTTGCTGGTGTTGGATTGGCAGGAGAACTGGGAGCAGGTATTACATTGGTAAGTGAATTATTGCCCAAAGAAAAAAGGGGTGTTGGTACTTCATTGGTGGCAGGCATCGGACTATTTGGTGCAGTATTTGCATATTTTATTTATAAGGCAACCAATGATTGGAGGCTTTGTTATAAAATTGGAGGGGGATTGGGTATTGGATTATTATTGATGCGAATTTCTGTAGCTGAAAGCGGAATGTTTACCAATGTAAAGCAGCAAGTAGGTGTTCAACGTGGTAATTTTTTGATGTTTTTGAATAATCGAAAAAGGTTTAAAAAATATGTATTGGCCATTTTAATAGGATTGCCAACATGGTATGTAATTGGCATTTTAGTGAACCTTAGCAATCGGTTTGCAAAAGAATTGTATGGAGAAAATCATATAGAAAGCGGAAGGGCAATCATGTATGCATATGTTGGTATTGCAATTGGTGATATTTTGATTGGGCTTGTTAGCCAATATTTTAAGAGTAGAAAAAAGGCATTGCTTGCTTTTTATACATTGTGTATGATTGCATTGGTATTGTTCTACAGCAATTTCAATAACAGCGATAGTACCATGTATGCTATTTGTGGCTTATTGGGTTTTAGTACTGGATTTTGGGCCATATTTGTTACTATGGGTGCGGAGCAATTCGGTACTAATTTAAGAGCAACTGCTGCAACAACAATACCCAATATGGTAAGGGGTGCACTGCCATTAATTAATTTGTTGTTTTTAAACCTGCTTCAGAATTCATTGGGATATAGTTTATTGGAAAGCGGCATCATTACCGGAGTTATTGTTATGTCTATAACATTGATTGCTTTTTATTATACCGAAGAAACTTTCCACAAAGATTTGAATTATATAGAAACAACTGAGTTACCTTAAGCAAGAAAATAGTGCCATGCTTTTTTTATTTAAAAAGAAACAAATTCCTGAAAACGCTCCAGCATTTCAAAAACGGAAAAAGTTTTTGGTGATACGATTTTCTTCTATTGGTGATATTGTTTTAATGACTCCAGTATTTAGATGTTTAAAACAGCAAGTGGCTGGTGTAGAAATCCATTTTTTAACAAAAAAAAATTTCAAAGCGGTTACTGAAGCAAACCCATACATTGACCGTTTTCATTATTATAACAATAATTTAAATGAATTAATTGCACTGTTTAGGCAAGAGCAATTTGATGGTATCATTGATTTGCATAAAAATTTTAGAACTGCTTTGATTAAAATTCAATTGAATATTCCTGTTTATTCTTACAATAAGGAAAGCTGGGCTAAATTTTTGCTGACAAAGTTTGGCATCAATCAAATGGCAAAAAGACATATTACTGATCGCAGTTTGGATGCCATTGCTCCTCTCGGTGTTGTAAATGATGGCATGGGACTCGATTATTTTATTCCAGTAACAGATCATGTTGATGCTGCTGACTTGCCTACTTCACATTTGGCCGGTTTTATTGCTATTGTTATTGGGGCATCTTATTTTACCAAAAAATTACCCGTTAAAAAAATACAAGCACTTTGTATTGCATTGGACTTTCCAGTAGTATTAATTGGCGGAAAGGAAGATGTGAATGAAGGCAATGCAATTGCAAGTATCAACGAAATTAAAATTTACAATGCTTGTGGTAAGTTTAGTTTAAACGAATCTGCCTATTTAATTAGACAAGCTAAACTGGTTATTTCTCACGATACAGGATTTCAATATATCGCATGCGCATTCAATAAAAAAGTATTGGCTATCTGGGGAGGAACTTCTCCGCTACTAGATGTGGAGCCTTATTACGGACTTAATCAACTCGTTGTACATGCCAATGCAGAAGCCTATAAAAATTTTATAGTTCCTGAGCTTTCTTGTCAACCTTGTTCTAACTATGGCACAAAAAAATGCCCAAAAGGACATTTCAATTGTATGCAACAACAAGATATTCAAGCCATTGCTGATGTAGCTAAAACATGGGTATAAAAAAACGGCAGAAAATGCTTTCTGCCGTTTTTTAAAATAGTCAACCAATAATTAAAGTGTTTTCAATACTTCATTCATACTTCTTACTGCATCTGCACTTTTATTAAATGCTGCTTGTTCGTCGGCATTCAATTTAAAGTCGAGCACTTTTTCCCAGCCATTCTTGCCGATTGTAACAGGAACACCTAAACAAATATCATTTTGTCCGTATTCTCCTTCGAGGCTAACGCAACAGGTAAATAATTTTTTCTGGTCGCGAACGATACTTTCTACTAAAGCAGCTCCTGCGGCACCTGGTGCATACCACGCCGATGTGCCAATCAATTTAGTTAAAGTGGCTCCGCCAACCATGGTATCATTAACAATTTGGTTCTGTTGGTCTGCACTTAAGAAATTGGTTACTGGTGCAGAATTCCAAGTAGCATGTCTGATTAATGGAATCATTGTAGTATCTCCATGACCACCTACAACAACTGCATTTAAATCTGAAGGGCTGCAACCTAAATGTTGGCTCAATTGATATTTAAATCTACTGCTGTCCAATGTGCCGCCCATTCCTATAATTCTGTTCTTTGGTAAACCAGTTGAGGTTAAAGCCAAATAGGTCATTGTATCCATTGGATTGCTAATCACAATGATGATGGTATTGGGAGAATATTTCAAAATGTTTTCACAAACACCTTTTACAATTCCTGCGTTGGTGCCAATCAATTCTTCTCTTGTCATACCTGGTTTGCGAGGAATTCCGGAAGTGATTACTACAACATCACTACCTGCAGTTTTCGTATAGTCATTTGTGCTTCCAACAATAGTAGTATCAAAACCTAAAAGAGCAGCAGTTTGCATCATATCCTGGGCTTTTCCTTCGGCCAATCCTTCTTTGATGTCTAATAAAACAAGTTCTGTACATAGTTCTTTACGCGCGATATTGTCGGCACAAGTTGCTCCAACGGCTCCTGCACCTACTACTGTAACTTTCATAATTGAAATATTTAGATTATTAAATTGAGGTTATAAAGGTACAACTGTACAATTACTTTTTATGGATAAATTCGATTAATTCAGGCATTTCTACTCCCATTTCCCAAGCTTTTACAAATTCTTTTTGATTGTTGTATAATGCAACAAATGGAGTAAACTTTACTTGATAAAAAGATGGAATCAAATATATAGGATCTCTACCAACTTTTATATTGGGGTATAGGTTGAGCCGATATTTATACTCAAATTTTTTGATGTCTTCAAAGTCCCGATAAGAAGCCCAAATGAATAATACATTTTTTAAACTATCTATTTTTTTTACAATTTCTGTTGCTTCGTATTGACAATGATTGCATTCTGGGCTGAAATAAATAATTGCAGTGTAGTCATATTGAGGCAAGTCTTTTTTAGACAACCAACTGCTGTCTGTTAGCAATAACTTAAAATCGGGAATGGCTTTGTTTTTTTGGTAAGGGGGAATGGTATCAATAGGCGATTGGGCTTTAGAAGATAAAGCTACAATTGCCATGATTAAAAAAAAGTATAGCTTTTTCATTTTGATGTTTGCTGGTTTGCTTCCATCATTCTCATTTCTTTAGCGTCTTGTAAAAACTCTGAAGCGAATATGAAATTGTTTAATAATTGATCTTTACTAAATATGATGTCTTTATTGGTTCCTTCCCATTGTTTTTTTCCTTGGTGTAGATAAACAATATGATCTCCAATTTCCATAACACTATTCATATCATGTGTTACAACAATTGTGGTGATATTGTATTCCAGTGTAATTTCTTTAATGAGCTTGTCAATTACCAATGAGGTTTGGGGGTCTAAACCAGAGTTGGGCTCGTCGCAAAAAAGATATTTGGGGTTTAAAACAATCGAACGGGCAATACCTACTCTTTTTTTCATACCACCGCTAATTTCTGCAGGAAATCGACTATGTGCTTCTGTTAAGTTTACTCGTTCTAATACTTCTGCAGCTCTTTTTCTTTTTTCGGCAAGCGTCCAATTGGTAAACATATTCAATGGAAACATTACATTTTCTTCAACAGTCATTGAATCGAACAATGCATTTCCCTGAAATAACATGCCAATTTTTTGACGAAGTAATTTTCTTTCTTTTGTTTCCATTTCAATCATATTAACACCATCAAAAGCAATGACTCCAGACTCTGGTGCAAATAACCCTACAATACATTTAGTGAGTACTGTTTTTCCACTTCCGCTGGCCCCAATGATAAGATTGCATTTTCCCGTTTCCATCACTGCACTAATTCCATCTAAGATGGTTCTGCCCTGAAACTGCTTGTGAATATCTTTTACTTCAATCATCTGTGTGCAAACTACAAATTAGTTATCAATCTATGTTGATCTGGTTTCTTAATAAATCCTCAAAAACATCTCTTTTTCTAATTAAATGTACCTGACCTTCTTTGAGCATTACTTGAGCAGGTAAGAATCTTGAATTATAATTGCTACCCATTTCAAATCCATATGCCCCTGCATTGTTAAAAACCAATAAATCTCCTTCTCTTACTTCATTGAGTGGTCTATCCCAGGCAAAAGTGTCTGTTTCGCAAATATTCCCAACAACTGCATAATGTTGAATGGGGCCTTCTGGGTTACTGATATTGTCTATTTTGTGATATGCATCGTAAAACATAGGTCTGATCAAGTGGTTAAATCCACTGTTTACACCTACAAATATTGCAGCTTTATTTTTTTTAATCACATTTACGGTGGTAATAAAACTACCAGACTCACTCACTAAATATTTACCGGGTTCAAACCAAACTTGAAAATTGCGGCCATATTGTTCATTTAATCGAATCAGGGCAGCTTGCACTTTTTCTGCCAATAATGCAATATCTGTTCCTGTTTCATTTTCTTTATAAGGCACTTTAAATCCCCCGCCTAAATCTAAAAAAACGAGTTCAGGGAAAAGCGGAACCAATTCAAAAAAGATATCGGCTACTTGCATGAATACAGCTACATCTTTGATTTCACTTCCTGTATGCACGTGAAGCCCAGCAATATTGATTTGGTATTGTTTAACCAAGTTCAGAATGCTATCCAATTGTTCAAGCGGAATACCAAACTTACTTTTATCGTGACCCGTTGAAATCTTTAAATTACCTCCCGCCATAATATTGGGTAGTAACCTAATTCCAACAGGATATCCATGTCCATATTTCTTCCCAAATTTCTCAAGATTAGATAAACTGTCTATGTTTACATTGATTCCCAAACCAACAGCTTCTTCAATTTCTTCAAATGCGATTCCATTGCTGGTATATAAAATATTAGAAGGGTTAAATCCAGCAAGAACAGCCAACTTCGCCTCATTGATTGAGCTACAATCGATATTACATCCAAGCGAACGAATGTGTTTTAGGATATTAATATTGGTCAAAGATTTACATGCAAAAAAGAATTTAGCATTTACACCTTTGAATGCATGTTGAAGTAATTGATACTGATCGGTAATTTTATCTGCATTGTATACGTACAATGGGGTACCGAAATTTGCTGCAAGTGCAGTTAATTGATTGTTGCTGATAGTAAGGGACATAGCGTAAAGATAATAACCAAACTTATTCAGGGTTATTTTCTTCTACAGAATTGTCGCTATCTTCTTCTTTTTTGATAATCAATTCACCCTCTTCGTTAACTTCTATTACAGAAACATCTCCTTCAATCGTTTCTTCGTTGATGATGACATTGGCTATGGGTTGATCCGTAAAGTCTTCTGGTTTAATGATTGTTCCTTCTATTAATTGCTCAGCCAATACTTCCTTGATTTTTGGAAGATCAGCAGTGTTGTTGATTCCAAAATAATCCATGAATGTTTTAGAAGTTGCATATACCAAAGGTTTGCCTGGCATTTGCTCATTTCTTCCGCTGATCAAAATCAATTCTTTTTCCAACAGTTTTTGAATACTATAATCGCTATTTACTCCTCTTATGGCTTCTATCTCACCCTTGGTAATAGGTTGTTTGTATGCAATGATGGCAAGTGTTTCCAGCGCTGCATTCGATAAGCGTTTTAAAAACTTGTCTCCGTTTAATTGAGCAATTGTTTTATGGAAATCTTTCTTAGTTAGAAATTGCCATCCGCCTCCGCTTTCGCGAACTTCAAATGGATAAAATTCTGAATTGTATTTTTCCCTAATGCCTTCCACAGCCGATTCAACCTGATCTAAAGAAATTCTTTCTTCCAAAAATCCAAAACTATTGTTGATTAATTCAACAATATCCAAAGAAGTTAATGGCTTCTCACTTGCAAAAATGAGCACTTCTATATGCGGTATTATTTCGCTTAAATCCATCTTAGGGAATTATGAATTATGAATTAAGAATTATGAGATGCAAATTATGAATTATGGTATATCAATAATATTATCCTTGTAATGCAGCTGCTCCACTAACAATCTCTGTTAATTCAGTTGTAATGGCAGCCTGGCGTGCACGATTATAACTGATCTTCAGTGATTTTAATAATTCATTTGCATTTTCACTTGCTTTATCCATTGCCGTCATTCTAGCCCCATGCTCACTCGCATTTCCATCTAAAACAGCTTTGAACAATTGCGTATTCAAAATCTTTGGCATTAGTTCGGCAATCAATTGTTCTTTAGCTGGTTCAAAAATAAAATCCGATTTTTTTTGATTTACTTTTTTGCTCACTTTCGGAATAGGCAAGAATTGCTCAGCTGTAAATACTTGGGTTGCAGCATTTTTAAATTCACTATAAACAATTTCTACTGCGTCAAATTCTTTGTTTTCAAAAGCTTTCATAGCGGCTTGAGCTGCAGCTTGAACTGCTTCAAAATGCAAATTCAAATAAATATCTTTAAAAGTTGCATCTGTTTTGTATCCTGCCTTTGTTAATCCTTCATATCCTTTCTTGCCAATATTCCAAATATGTACATTGCCTTTTTTAAATTGAGCACCGTATTTTTCATCAATGGTGCTTTTGGTGAGTTTTATCAAATTGGCATTATAACCTCCGCAAAGTCCTCTATCACTTGTTACAACAATGAACAATACTTTTTCCACATTTCTTTCTTCCGCCAATGCTAAAGTCATACCACCTTCTATGCTACTAACAATATTGCTAAGCATTTCTTGCAATTTCTTAGCATAAGGGCGCATTTGGGTAATTGAATCTTGAGCTCTACGCAATTTAGCTGCACTCACCATTTTCATGGCTTTTGTAATTTGCTGCGTGCTTTGTACACTTTTGATTCTATTTCTTACCTCTTTTAATTGACCTGCCATACGATAGTACTGTTTTGGGCTGCAAAAGTAGCCAAATCGGTCATAAATTCCAATACAAACTTGGCTTATTTAAACTGATAAGCAATCCCAATCCCATTTGATGTTGTAGCCAATTGCCAATTGCCCAATTTTTGTTCCAATATTTTGCCATTTTTTCGATGATTTCCATATTGAACAAGGTCAAAAATGAATAAAAAAGCACCCTGTAACAATAAGCTATTTCCAATGCCAGTGAGGGATTCATTGTTTATGCTGGCCCCCCTTTCCCTTAGGTAAAATCCTGTTGAAACATAGGCCAAATCCAATCCTGTATTCAATAAGAGCAATTTTTCGGTTTTTTGTTGAGCAATAAGGTTCTCATTAAAACCAATTGTTCGATTCAGCTCTTTTCTAACTCCAACTAGCCCATAAACAGCAATACCCATATTTACAAGGTTCCAATATACGTTGGATTTAAAAAAATATCGATCAGCGCCGGTTGCATTGGTAGCTGAAATGCTTCCCTGAATGATGTTTAACCCTGCCCATGTAGCCAAAATGGTGCTATTTGTCTTGTTTTTGTTAATTCGGTCTGCAGTTAATGAATCATGAAATATGGCCTGGCCATGAAGATTATTGCCCATTAAAAGGGTTAAAATGAATACATAAAATAGATTCGTAATTGGTCTCATCTCGATCTCAATCAAAAGCTTACCTTTGCCGGCTCTCAATCAGGGTGCCAAATTGACTAAAAAATCTCTTTTGCACGTTGTTTGACTGTTAAATTTTTTCTTATTAGAGCAATTATTATATGTTGAAGTTTATTTCTAAGTTATTCGGTGGCAGTAAAAGTGAAAAAGATGTGCAGGTTTTAATGCCCATCGTTCAAAAAGCCAATCAGTTTTTTCAGCAGTATCAAACCCTTTCAAATGATGAGCTAAGGGCAAAAACAGGATCTTTTAAAGCAAGGATCCAGTCCCATCTTGCATCAATTGATGAAACAATCGCAGCTCAAAAAACTGCGGCCGATGTATTGCCTGAAAATGATATTCATGGCAAAGACAGTATCTATCAGCAAATAGATAAACTTAAAAAAGAAAGGGATCAAAAAATTGAAGAAGCATTGAGTGAAATTCAACCAGAAGCTTTTGCAGTAATAAAAGAAACAGCTCGTAGGTTTAAAGAGAATGCTGTTTTAAAATCAACAGCTACTCAACTTGATAGAGATCTAAGTGTTAGAAAAGATTACATAACTATAACAGGTGATCAAGTAGAATTTAAAAATACTTGGACAGCTGGTGGAGGAACTGTTTTGTGGAATATGGTTCATTACGATGTACAGCTTATTGGTGGTAGTGTTTTGCACCAAGGAAAGATTGCTGAAATGGCTACTGGAGAAGGTAAAACATTGGTGTCTACTTTGCCTGCTTATTTAAATGCATTGGCTGGAGAAGGAGTGCATATTGTTACAGTGAATGATTATTTAGCAAAAAGAGATAGTGAATGGAATGGAACCATTTTTGAATGGTTGGGTTTAACAGTAGATTGTATTGATAAGCATGAGCCCAACAGTGAGGCAAGAAGAAAAGCCTATCTAGCGGATATTACTTATGGTACCAATAATGAATTTGGTTTTGATTATTTGAGAGACAATATGGTGCATAGCCCAGCAGAAATGGTTCAAAGAAAACATCATTTTGCCATGGTGGATGAAGTGGATTCTGTTTTGATTGATGATGCTAGAACACCCTTAATTATTTCCGGTCCGATCGGGCATCAAACAGGAGAACAACAATTTTTTGAATTGAAGCCAAGAATTGAAAAATTGGTGGATGCACAAAAAAGAGCAACACAACATTTCTTAACAGAAGCCAAGAAAAAAATTGGAGAGGGCAATGACGATCCTAAAGATGGAGGATTGGCTTTGTTCCGTGCTCATAGAGGTTTGCCAAAGAATAGTGCATTGATCAAATACCTGAGCGAGCCAGGCATGCGGGTGAAATTGCAGAAAGCAGAAAATTATTATTTGGCTGATCAGCAAAGAGAAATGCCTAATGCAGATAAAGAATTGTATTTCTATATTGATGAAAAAAACAATTCCGTAGAACTTACAGATAAAGGTATTCAATTGATTACTGGCGCTGGAGAAGATACTGCTTTTTTTGTGTTGCCAGATATCAGTTTATCATTGGCTGCTGTAGACAAAGATGCATCTTTAGATGCTGATCAAAAATTACATACCAAGGAATTAATCATTAATGATTATTCCGTAAAAGCCGATCGAATTCATACGGTTCAACAATTATTAAAAGCCTACACTTTATTTGATAAGGATGTTGAATACGTAGTAATGGATGGAGGCGTAAAAATTGTTGATGAACAAACAGGT
>CANGTR010000035.1 GCA_947456855.1 Sphingobacteriia bacterium
AATCGAATTTCGAAAAAACATCTACCTATACGGATGTAATGAAGTTCCTCAATACCATACAACCAATGAGTCCAAATATGTTCATGGGATTTATTGGAAAGAGCACATTAGGTAAGGATATTCCGATGGTGGTTTTGGCCAATCCAAAAATTAGTTCACCAGAAGAAGCAAAAGCTTCAGGCAAACCAGTTGTATATATTCAAGCCAATATTCATGCAGGAGAAATTGAAGGAAAAGAAGTTACGATGATGTTGATGCGCGATATTTTATTAGGCAATAAAAAAGATTTACTCAATAATCAGATCATCATTTTTGTGCCAATATACAATACCGATGGCAATGATAAAATGGCCAAAGGCTTAAGACCTTCGCAAGAAAACAGTCCATTGGAAACTGGCGAAAGAGAGAATGGTCAAGGGCTTGACCTCAATAGAGATGGAATTAAAATGGAAGCTCCTGAAACCAATGGCATGATTCAAAACATTCTGAACGCATGGGATCCACAAATGGTGGTAGACCTTCATACAACCAACGGAACATGGCATGGCTATTCACTTACATGGGCACCAGGTTATTTATCCTCCGGAGAAAAAGGGCCTTATGAATATACCAACAATACCATCCTCCCCTACATCACCAATCAGGTTAAAACAAAGAATGATTTATTCTTTGGACCCTTTGGCGACTTCAACACCAGAGAAGGTTGGCCTGTAACTAAGTTCTCTACCTACAATCATCATCCACGTTATATCATCAATCAAATTGGATTACGCAACCGCATGAGTATTTTAAGTGAAGCATTTGCGCATGAACGTTTCTATCAACGTATTAATTCAACTTATCGATTTGTAGATGAAATTTTAACTTACTGCAACAACAATGCATCTACCATTATTCGCATCAATAAAGAAGCCGAAAACAATGCCATCAATCGAGTGATCAATGAAGCAGGTAAAACAAAAAAAGGAGTACGATTTAAAATGGTTCCTACGGCACAGCCGCTCAATCATTTTAGGACCTATGATTATGAAAAATATACCAAGGCTGATGGAACTACTGCACTCATTAAAACCGGGAAAATAGTGCATTACGATAACGTGGCTTATTATGCCGATTTTAAAGACACCGTGAATGCCATATTACCAAGAGGATATATCATACCTGCGGCAATGGCCAATATTGCAGAACACCTTAAAAAGCAAGGTGCAAAAGTGAGCATCATTGAAAAACCACAAGTATTTGAAGGAGAAAGTTTTTTGGTTGAAAAATTGAATAAGTCTCCCAGAAAATTCGAAGGGCATAATATGGCATCTGCAGAAGGGAAATTTGTTGCAAAAGAATTTACGGCAGCCAAAGGAGACTTTTTGGTTGATCTGGCACAGCCTTTATCGAATTTGATTTTTTACACTTTAGAGCCTCAATCCGATGATGGATTATTGGTTTGGAATTTTTTTGATACTTATTTGGAAGCAAATAATATTGCCACACAGCCTGTAGAATTTCCAGTGTTCAAATACTTTAGCATAAAAACAACGAATAAAAAGAAAAAATAGGCTTTACTAAATTATATCTTGCAACTATGTCAAAAGCAACATCAACAAAAAAAGAACAACCCATCATTTTAATCACCAATGATGATGGAATAACTGCACCAGGAATCAAAGCATTAACAGAAGCCGTTAAAGGATTGGGGAAGATTGTAGTTGTGGCACCAGACAAACCACAAAGCGGAATGGGCCACGCCATTACGATTGGCCAACCACTTAGATTACACAAAGTGACTCCTATTGTAGAAGGAGTTGAATCATGGAGTTGCAGTGGCACACCAGTGGATTGCGTAAAATTATCGGTTGATAAAGTGTTGCATCGTAAACCAGATATTTGTTTGAGTGGTGTTAATCATGGGGCCAATAATTCGATCAATGTAATTTATTCCGGAACCATGTCGGCTGCTTTAGAAGCTGCTATTGAAAGCATTCCGAGTATTGGTTTTAGTTTATTGGATTATAGCATAGAAGCGGATTTTACTGCCGCCAAAAAATATGTTCGATTAATTGTGGAGCAAATTTTAAAATCGAAGCAATTAGACAAACACCTTTGCTTGAATGTGAACATTCCTAAAGGCGATGAGAAACTAATCAAAGGAGTTAAAATTTGTCATCAGGCATATGCCAAATACGAGGAAAAATTTGACGAGCGCAAAGATCCACATGGAAAAAAATATTTTTGGCTAACGGGGGAATTTGTAAATTTTGATAAGAGCAAGGAAAGCGATGTTTGGGCTTTAAAACACAATTATGTAAGTGTGGTACCAGTTCAGTTTGATTTAACCAATTACGAATTGAAAAAGAAACTAGAAAAAAGCTTGAATTTTAAAGCATGAAGAAAGACAATTTAAAGCTCGGATTGCTACTTGGATTCTTAGCACCTGTGATAGGAATTTTTGGATACTATTTATGGAAGTTCAGACTCTTTACGTTGAATGAATTTTTCCAGGTACTGAACATGCAAAAATCTTTATTGAGCGGCATCATTAGTATAGCACTGATTGCCAATGCTATACTATTTACACTCTATATCAACGAACACAAAGACAAAACAGCCAAAGGTATTTTTATTGCTACTTGTATTTATGCTCTGATTACACTTGGGTTTAAGTGGTTTGCCTGATACTTATTTTGAAAATCAATCTACAATGTACGTGAATCCATGACCTTGTTTTGAATCTACATTTAAGCCATTTTGTTTAGCAGGAATCCATTTAGGGCTATTCAAAAATATTTTCTCTGCTTCTTTTGCAGCACCATATCCTGGATCATTTGTTGCTTTTACATTTTTAATATTTCCCTTCTTATCGACTGTAAAATTTACGTATACCGTATATTTTCCAGGAGGAGCGCCTCCTTCTTTAAAAGGGTTTCCATTATGATTTTCTTTCAAATATTTTTTCATTGCCTCCTTACCTCCTGGGAAGGATGCAGGTACTTCTACTTTTGTAAAGACTTTATCATAACTTTCTGCTGCCGCAGATGATGAGCCTTCTCTTACTAATCCTGGCTTGGGAGATCCTTTATAAATAGTTTCCACTTTGGGAAAACGCTCTTTTACTTGCCCAGTACTACCTGGAGTAGCTGGTGGTGGCGGTGTTGTTGGTAATTTTCCTGACTTGGTTTTTATTTCAATTGCACCGTATTCAGCGGCTTCGCCATATTTTTTCATAGCCCCTTCTTTTTTCAACACATTCACTGATTCAATATCTTTTGGGTCTATTTTAATTTCATTGAAATCGGCATAAAATGGCATTCCATTTATAATTACCAATGGATTGGGATTGATTTTAAAACCCTCAACAACCTTCATAGGCTTTTCGCTAAGTTCGCCAGCATTAAGCTTGTAGCCTTTCACTACTATTTCTTTATTTAATGGAGTTTCTACAATTTTATTAGGTTTGATATCACCCTCTTTTTCAACTGTAA
Source organism: Sphingobacteriia bacterium (assembly GCA_947456855.1). Classification (GTDB taxonomy): domain Bacteria; phylum Bacteroidota; class Bacteroidia; order Chitinophagales; family Chitinophagaceae; genus Sediminibacterium. The sequence continues at coordinate 3,477 of CANGTR010000035.1, forward strand.
CAAATCCACTTATTGTTACACCAACGCTCGGATTAAGTGGATAGCCTTGAACAAATTTTGAAGTATCACTGCTATTTTTATTTAGTTGCAAAGCCATCAATGGCGGCATCATTGCTTTGTTTTTAGTGGTAATGATAATAACGCCATGCTTCCCTTCTTCGCCATATAATTCTACAGCAGATTTGTTTTTTAGTACTGTAATTTCCTTTATAAAATTAGGATTCATTTGAGTAAGAGCACTTTTATCCATTTTTACTCCATCAATTACATACAATGGTGGCACTGAATCGATTTTCATTGCGTTAAATCTTATGAACCCTGTGTCCTTTCCTGTTGAATTGAAATTCATTTTATTCTGCAAGGCAATTCCATTTAGGGTAATAAAATTAGAAGCATTTTTCCCTTCAGAAATCAATTGAATTGATTTATCCTTAGGAATCAAATAAACAGAATCAGCATTTAAAATAGTAGTATCTTCTATACTTACTGAACTGTCTATACTTGAAACAGCATTGTTTTCAGATAAAATGGATTTTGCTTCTGATCCTATTTGGTTTACAATTGTTTCAACAGAAATATTTTCCGCATTCCTTAACTCTTTTGTTCTAAAGGCGAATAATACCAGAACGATCGCCAATAAAGGCAACACAATAATTCTACGCATATAGCTATATTTTGGGTTGGTATTTTTAGTGATCATTTGAAGTCTTCTTTTAATGGGTGAAAAGAAAAAAGGATTGGTAAGTAAATATTGTTGCTGTGGATAGGCAGCAGTTAATAACATTTGTGCAAGTGTTGCAGTATCACCATTTGCAACTGCTTTTTTATCGGCAATGAATTCATGGATCATTTCCATTTCTTTTTTAATCAGCCAAAAAAATGGATTGAACCAACCGGCGATCAAAACAAGTTTCATGAATATTTTATCCATACTATGCTTTTGCCGCACATGGGTGAGTTCATGTTGCATCATTTGCTTTCCAGCATCACTTGTTAAATCGATTGATTCGTGCCAGAAAATATAACGGAAAAAAGAAAATGGGGCCCCCTTTACTTTTGTTAAAATAAGGAATACTTCCCCTACTCTCTTACAAGAATGGGTTTTTAATAATTGATAAATCTGAAATAAGCTTTTAATAAGGCCTATCAATAAAACAATGGCAACCAATGAATAGATCAATAGAAGCGAGCCTTGCCATCCATATTGCAACCAACCCTTGTGTAGGCCAGCCTCTATTTCGGTATTGTTATCTGCAATCACCGAGAAGAATTGTATCAATTGAGGATCTGTTTCAACTGGTTTATTCCACTGAATTTTGATCAAAGGAACAATCCATGAAAACAAGGCTATGGCCAATAAATAAAATCGATTGTATTGATGAAACCGATTGTTCCTTAATACAAGCCAGTAATACCCAACCATAATTCCACTGCAAAGTATTACCTGCAAAAAATAATAGAGTGTTGATGACATGGCCTATTTTTTTAATTTTTTAATTTCCTGCAATAGGAGTTCCAATTCTTTTACACTGATGTCTTTTTGTTTCACCATAAAGGAAACCGCATCGGCAAAAGAACCTTCAAAATATCCATCTACCAATGTTCTAATACTGCTCGACGAATAATCTTCTTTAGATACGATTGGAAAATATTCATGTACCCTTCCTATTTGCTTCAACCCAACAAAACCTTTGTCTACCAATATTTTCACAATGGTTGCCACTGTATTATTATGTGGCCTTGGTGCTGGCTGTGCTTCTATGATGTCTTTTAAAAATGCACGTTCTAAACTCCAGATACTCTGCATGATTTGCTCTTCTGCCTTGGTCAATGGTTTCATGATAAATAATTTGCAAAGTAAAAGTATAAACTAATTTTTTAGTTTCCAAACTATTTCCTTAGTTATATATTCATATTAGCTATAATTACTGTTAAAATGTATTGAACTTCAAAGCAAATACAGTTGTATTTTGCAGTTATAAACAGCGCCCTTAAGGTAAATGGCATGAAGTATTATATAATAGCAGGAGAAGCAAGTGGAGATTTACACGGAAGCAACCTGATCAAACAAATACAGTTTCAAGATGCGGCTTCTAACATCAGGTGTTGGGGTGGAGATATGATGCAATCCACTGGAGCTGAACTGGTAAAACATTATAGGGATTTGGCTTTTATGGGCTTTGCTGAAGTGGTAAAGAACCTGCCTACCATTATGGCCAACCTAAAATGGTGTAAAGCAGACATTCTAACTTTCAAGCCGGATGCATTGATATTGATTGATTACCCAGGGTTTAATCTTCGTATAGCTGAATGGGCAAAAAAAGAAGGAATCAAACTGATCTATTATATCTCTCCACAAGTATGGGCATGGAAGGCCAATAGAGTGAAGAAAATGAAAACCTGCATCGATCTGATGCTGTGCATTCTCCCTTTTGAAAAAGACTATTATAAAAATACCTGGAACTGGAATGTGGAATATGTGGGTCACCCATTGATTGAAGTGATTGATGATTTTAAAAAACAACATCCTACCATTGATACAAATAAAAAAATCATTGCCTTATTGCCAGGAAGCAGAAAACAAGAGATTGCCAAAAAATTACCCATCATGTTATCGGTGGCCAATCATTTTCCGGAATATCAATTTGTGGTTGCTAAAGCTCCAGGGCAGGATGATCATTTCTATGAACCATTTTTAAATGGCATTTCAAATGTGGATGTTGTAAAAAACAGCACTTATGATCTATTACTAAAAGCCAAAGCAGCATTGGTTACCAGCGGAACCGCTACATTAGAAACTGCTTTATTTGCAGTACCTGAAGTAGTTTGTTATAAAGGCAGTTCCATTAGTTATCAAATCATCAAGCGCTTAATTAAAATAAAATTTATCTCGCTTGTCAATTTGATCATGAACAGGGAAATAGTAAAAGAATTAATTCAGGATGAATTGAACACCACAAATTTGGTGCGCGAACTTTCCAGATTATTGAAAGATGACGATCATATTGCTTCACTCAACAAAGACTATCAATCTTTACATGCTGTTCTATCAGCGGGCGGGCATGCCTCTCAACAAGCGGCAGAAAAAATCATGCAATTCTTAAAGAAAAAATAGTTCATTATAGAAACTATCTACCCGGTTTGGCTATTTTCTTATCAGTGGCAAAATAACTGCCTTAAAAATAATAAACAACAGAGCCAGAAGGAACATCATTAAGGATATCCGATTCATGCCATGCATGTATTTCATCCATTTAGTTCTTGGTTCATTAGGGTCTCTTTTAGAAATAAAGAGATATTCGCTGATTTGTTTCCAGATTCCCATAAAAGAAATATTTATTTAAAGATAACAAGCAAGTAGCAAATTAGTTGGCTAAACATTATGTTGTTAAATTTGTTCTATACAAAAATCGACGATGCCAAAGATTGCTACCATACTCTTACTATTGGTTTTAACTCATACTGGTTATACCCAATTTGATCCAACCAAAATTGATATAATTAGAGATAAATATGGTGTTCCCCATATTTTTGGCAAAACAGACCCAGAAGTAGCATATGGATTGGCTTGGGCGCATGCCGAAGATGATTTTACTACAATTCAACAATCCTTGATGGCAGGAAAAGCCATGTTGGCCCAGTACCAAGGAAAAAAAGGAGCATCGATCGATTATATTATTCATCTCTTGCGCATTCCAGAATTGGTAGAAGAAAAATATGAGAAAGACCTAAGCCCAGATTTTAAAAAATTATTAGAAGGTTATTGCGCAGGATTGAATGCTTATGCCAATAATCATCCAAAAGAAATTTTATTAAAGCATTTATTTCCTGTTGTTCCAAAAGACATGATTCAATATTCTGTATTGCAATTATGTGTTTTATCAGGTGCAGACAAAGCTTTGGCTTCTATTTTTGGAGGAACCGTTCCTTTGTTGGAGAACTATAAAACAGCAGGGAGTAATGCATTTGCCTTCAACAGTGCCAAAACAACTGATGGACAGGTTTACTTAGACATCAATGCCCATCAGCCTTTGGAAGGGCCTGTTGCATTTTACGAAGCACATTTATGCAGCGAAGAAGGTTGGAATATCTTGGGCGCCAATTTTCCTGGAGCTCCTAGTATTTTGCATGGTGTTAACGAAAACTTAGGCTGGGCGCATACAGTAAACAACCCCGACAAATTAGACGTGTATCAATTAGAAATGAATCCAGCCAATAAGTTGCAATACAAATTTGATGGCAATTGGGAAACACTCGAAGAAAGAACTGCCTTATTAAAAGTAAAAATTGCAGGTGCTAAAATAAATGTAAAAAAGAAAGCCTATTGGAGTAAATACGGACCTACTTTAATTACTGAAAGAGGAACATTCTCTATTCGTATGCCAGCACAAATGGATATTCGTGGATTAGAGCAATGGTATCGTTTTAATAAAGCCAAAAATTTTACTGAATTTAAAGCTGCATTGAATATGTTGGCCATTCCAGGATACAATATTGTTTATGCAGATAAATACGATACCATCTATTATTTAAGCAATGGAAGAATTCCCATCAGAGATAAAAAGTTTAACTGGGCAACTACATTGCCTGGCAATACCTCTGCCACATTGTGGAATGAATTACATCCTTTAGCTGATTTACCGCAGGTATTACAGCCAACGTCGGGCTATGTTTACAATACCAACCACTCTCCTTTTCATTCTACAGATGGCGCAGAAAACCCAGTTGTAAAAGATATTACCATGGGGTATGAAACGCTAGAAAACAATCGCAGCAAGCGTTTTGAGGAACTTGTAAAACCATTGAACAAAGTATCTTATGCCGATTTTAAAAGAATCAAATTCGATCGACAATTTCCATCTAAAATGTATTTCCCGGCAAATATTGATAGTTTGTTTTTATTGGATGCCACTGCTCACCCTGATATTGCAGACATCATTAACAACTTAAAAACTTGGGATAAAAAAACGGATGCGCAAAGTATTGGCGCAGGTAATTTCTTTTTTGTGTATACCATTGCTTCCAAAAAATGGGGTTCTTATTTTAAAAATAAAGGCATCAAACAAGAAGATGCTATTACTATTTTGAGAGAAGCAAAAGCAACCATGATGAAGGATTTTGGCAGAACCAATATTCAATTAGGAGAAGTGCAAAAATTAGTGAGAGGAAATATAGCAATTCCTTTACCTGGTTTACCCGATGTATTGGCACCAATGTATTCTATCCCTTATAAAAATGGATTATACAAAGGTAATCAGGGCGATGCTTATATAGAGTTGGTTCGTTTCACCAAAGATGGGCCGATGATAGAATCATTAAATGTATATGGCGCCTCTGCCAGAAAAAATTCACCCCATTATACCGATCAAATGGAGATGTATACCAAGCAAGAAACTAAACCAATGACCTTGAACAAAGCAGAAGTATATAAAAATGCCGTGAGCAAATACCACCCACAATAAAATAAGATGTACTAAATCCAGCCCGCCAATAATTCGGTGATCTGTTTTGTTTCGATGATAAATCCATCGTGCCCATAAGTTGAATCGATGGCAAACAATTCTGCGTTCGGCATATGATCGGCCATAAACTGTTGTTCATCCAATGGACAAAGAATATCACTATTGATGCCTATAATCAATGTGGGTTGTTGGATTGATTTTAATACTTCAATTAAATCTCCACCCCTGCCTCTTGCCAAATGATGGCTATCCATTGCCTTTGTTAGCAACCAATAACTATAGGCATTAAAGCGCTTCACTAATTTATCTCCTTGATAATGCAAATAAGAAGAAGCTTTAAAATCATCTATTTTTTCAGGGTCTGGATCTGTTTGCTTTTCTTGAAAAGTGGTATAATTTCTATAGGTAAGCATTCCAATAGCACGAGCAGCTTTTAATCCGCTGGCACCTGCATTGGGTTGCATATCCTGCCATGTTTGATCGGCTTCAATCGCTAATCTTTGTGCAGTATGAACAGCTACACCCCAGGCACTTTCTGAAGGTGAAGTAGCAATCAAAAACATTTTTTGAATCACACTTGGTTCCATCACAGCCCATTCCAATACTTGATATCCACCCATACTTCCTCCCATCAATAAATGTATGGAATTGAAGCCCAGATGCTTTCTTAGTAAAATATGTGCAGCTACAATATCCCTAATGGTAACAGTTGGGAAACTAGCATAATAAGGTACCTTAGTTTGAGGATCAATACTTAGAGGACCAGTTGAACCATAACATGAACCAATAATATTCGCTCCAACTATAAAATATTTTTGGGGATCGATCAAGCAACCTTCTCCCACCAAACCCTTCCACCAATCAGCCGCATCGGCATTGGCAGTAAGTGCATGACAAATCCAAACAACATTGTCTTTGCTTGCATTAAGGGTTCCAATTGTTTTATAGGCAATTTCTAAACCGGGAAGGATTTTGCCATTCTCGAGCTGGAAAGGTTGATGATGTGTATAAACTAACATACTGATTAATCTGAATTTCTACTGCAAAATAAAGCTTTGCGCTGCGTACATTTGTTGAAATTTTGAAAATGGACCAAATTGAGGTAAAAAGGGTGGATGATGCCTATGCATTTTTGGCAACCGATAGCAATGGAAATACGGCTAGATTGGACGCTTCATCTGCAATTGGCGGGCACGATTCGGGCATTCGACCAATGCAATCTTTATTGATGGGCCTTGGAGGTTGCGGAGGAGTAGATATTGTTTCGATCCTGAAAAAACAAAAACAAACCCTTGAAGATTTTAAAATGATTATTAATGGAGAGCGTGAACATGGAAAAGAACCTTCTTTATGGAAACAGGTGATGATTGAATTTTATTTCACTGGCTCTGTAGAAAAAGACAAAGCAGAAAAAGCCATTGCACTGTCCTTGAATAAATATTGTTCGGTGGCTGCCACATTAAGAGCTGCTGGTTGTACTATAGATTGGACGATTACCATAAATTAAAAATGCAAATCATTTTTGTTAAAAAATAATTGAATGAAAAACGAAACAAAAGCAATCCGCATACAAACAGAGCGAACCAATGAAATGGAACATTCTACTCCGCTTTTTCTAACGAGTAGTTTTTGTTTTGATAACGCAGAAGAGATGCGCGCTGCATTTGCAGATGAAACCAACGATAATATTTACAGTAGGTTTAGCAACCCAAGTGTGCAAGAATTTATCGACAAAATGGTTGCTTTAGAAGGAGCTGAAGCGGGTTATGCAACTGCATCTGGAATGAGCGCTGTATTTGGTTCATTCATGGCATTGTTAAAACAAGGCGATCGTTTGCTTTCTTGTAATGCTATTTTTGGAAGCACCCATACAGTGATTGCTAAATATTTGCCTAAATACGGTATTGAATACGGATATGTTAGCGCAAGCGCTACTGAAGCTGAATGGGAAGCAGCCATCACTCCCAATACTAAAATGATTTATCTAGAAACGCCCACCAATCCTGGATTGGATATACTCGATCTAGAAATGATTGGACGTTTGGCTAAAAAGCATCAAATTATTTTGAATGTAGACAATTGTTTTGCAACACCTGTAAACCAGCGTCCCATTGAGTTTGGAGCAGATCTAGTAATTCACTCTGCAACAAAATGGTTGGATGGACAGGGTCGTGTATTGGGTGGTGTGGTGGTTGGAAGAAAAGACCTTATTCATGATATCTATTTATTTTGCAGAAGTACTGGCCCTGCATTGTCTCCTTTTAATGCATGGGTATTGAGCAAGAGTTTAGAAACATTGGATGTTCGTATGGAACGTCATGCTTCCAATGCATTATTCATAGCTGAACAACTCGAAAATCATCCAGCAATTGCCCATTTGAGATACCCTTTTTTAGCCTCTCATCCACATTGTTCCATTGCAAAAAAACAAATGCAAAATGGGGGCGGTATTGTTTGCTTTGAACTAAAGGGCGGATTAGAAGCTGGCCAAAAATTTTTAGACAAATTAAAAATGCTTTCGCTTACCGCAAACCTTGGCGATACCAGAAGTATTGCGTCTCATCCGGCAAGCACTACACACGCAAAATTATCTGAAGCAGAACGCCAAGCGGTTAATATTACTCCTGGTCTAATCCGCATTAGTGTGGGCTTAGAACATCGAGATGATGTATTGGCTGATATATTACAGGCATTGGGATAAAATAATTACCCGTTAATGCAAGTATTTCTTTAATTTGGAAACGTTTAAATACTTGCAATATGAACAGAGCTACAGGTATATCCCTCGGCATCATGATGTTTTTACAGTACTTCATTTGGAGTGCTTGGTATGTAACAATGGGAACTTATATGGGGCAGGCTCCTTTACAAGCAACTGATGTTCAAATCGGAGCTACTTATGGCGCATTGGCCATTGCAACTATGATATCTCCTTTTTTTGTAGGATTGATTGCTGATCGATTTTTTGCAGCGCAAAAAATCATGGGCATTCTGCATATTTTAGGTGCAGGAATTCTTTTTATGGCAACAAAAATTGAAAGCAGCAACAGTTTTTATTGGATTGTTTTGTTGTACTCTTTACTATACATGCCCACTATTGCATTAAGTAATAGTGTAGCATTTTCTCAAATGACCGACCCAGGAAAGCAATTCCCTTGGATCAGGGTTTTTGGCACCATCGGATGGATTGTTGCTGGTTTATGTATTGGCCAAATGGGCATAGAAAAATCTGCTAACACCTTTTATATTGCTGCTGCTGTGTCATTAGGTCTTGGCTTATTTAGTTTTGTATTACCCAATACACCTCCAAAAGGAAAAACAGCTGATGCTTCTTCTGCCATTGGAACAGAAGCATTTGTTTTGTTAAAAGAAAAATCATTTCTCGTATTTTTTATTGCAGCCATTTTAATTTGCATCCCACTCTCTTTTTATTATGGATTTGCGAATCCATTTTTAAATGAAATAGGATTTCCGAATGCAGCCAGCAAAATGACCTTGGGTCAGGTATCTGAAGCTGTATTTATTTTAGCCATCCCCTTTTTATTCAATAGAGCGGGCGTAAAGAATATGTTGATTTTTGGCATGTCGGCTTGGATTTTACGCTATGTTTTCTTTGCTTATGGAAATATAGAAAACAGTACTTGGATGTTGTATGCAGGCATTATTTTACATGGTATTTGTTACGACTTTTTCTTTGTAACCGGCTATATGTACACCGAGAAAAAAGCGGGTGAAAAAATAAAGAATGCAGCACAAGGCCTATTTACTTTTGCTACGTATGGCTTGGGAATGGTAATAGGAACAAGCTTTTCAGGATATATAGTCAATGCTCAGAAGACCAGTGAAACCGCTCATAATTGGCAGGGAATTTGGATGACTCCTGCTTATATTGCAGCAGCAGTATTGGTGTTCTTCATTATTTTCTTCAAAGAAAAAAAAGACCCCAGCCCTGTATCGCATAACTCATAACTCATAATTTATAATTCTTTATGCAACGTATCGCCATGTTAGGTTCCGGTTTTATCGGAAGATTTTATGCAGACTCTATTCAAGGATATAGAAGTAAGGATACAATTGTAAGCATCTATTCTCGCAGAGAAGAAAGCGCCAAAAAATTTGCTAACGATTATCAATGCCATCATTGGACTACCAATATGGAAGAATCCATTGCAAGGGCTGATGTTGATATGGTTTGTATTGCATTGCCGAATAATTTGCATGAAGAAGCAGTGATGCTTTGCTGCAAACACAAGAAAGCAGTAATTACTACTAAACCCTTGGGGCGCAATGCTGCCGAAGCTAAGCGCATGTTAGAAGCGGTAGAAGCTGCAGGTATTTTTAATGGTTACTTAGAAGATCTGGTATACACACCTAAATTCATCAAAGCAAATGAATCGGTTCAAAATGGTGCTCTTGGTAGAATACTTTGGGCAAAATCAAGAGAAACCCATCCTGGTCCGCACAGTGAATGGTTTTGGGATATAGAGCAAGCAGGCGGCGGTTGTATTTTAGATTTGGGTTGTCATTGTGTTGAGATCTCGAGATCATATATAGGAAAAGACATTAAGCCAATTGAAGTAATGTGCTGGGCAGATACACAAGTAAAACCAATTGATGCAGAAGACCATGCTATTGGTTTGGTGAAATATGAAAACGGTGCCATTGGTCAGTTTGAGGTAAGTTGGACTTTTAGAGGTGGACTTGATTTGCGTGATGAAGTGATGGGCACAGAAGGAACTATTTGGATCAATAGTTTTTTAAGAACTGGTTTCGATATGTTCACCACAGGCAAAGGCGGAGATTATATTGCAGAAAAAGCTGAATCTAATTCGGGTTGGTTATTTCCTGTAGGAGACGAACTCAATGAATTGGGCTATAACCATATGTTTATGGATATGTTCAATGCAATTGAAAAAGGCATTGCACCTAAAGAAACTTTTTATGATGGCTATGTGGTAAACGCTATTTTAGATGCGGCCTATAAATCGGCAAAAACCAAATTATGGGAACCAGTACAATTGGATATCTGGAGAGGCAAAACAGGCCTTACTAAAGAAAGTCATTTAACTGAATACGATGCAGACCACTATTTAGTAAAAGAAGAAATGACCCATTATGGTGCCAAAAAATTAATATTGAAAAATAAGACCACTGGAAAAATTTCAGAGCAATTGATTTAATTACTCCTCCATTTTTTGTTTGGCCCAACCCAATGCAATGTTGAGTTGTTCTTCTCTGGTAAGATTGCTATTGTCTAATACAATGGCATCATCAGCTTTACGCAATGGACTGAATTCGCGATTGCTATCTAGGTAGTCGCGCATTTCTAAATTGTCTTTCACTTCTTCAATTGTAATGTTTGGATTCTTCTCAAACATTTCCTTAAACCTACGCTCTACTCTAACTGCAGGATCTGCAGTTACAAATATTTTTAATTCTGCATTGGGGAAAACGGTAGTGCCTATATCCCTCCCATCCATAACAATGGCTTTTCGAGTACCTAATTTTTGTTGCTGTGCAACTCCAAATTCACGCACATATTGATTAGCAGCTACTTCACTAACGTGTTCGCTCACCAACATATCTCTGATTAATGCTTCTACATTTTCGTCATTAAGCAACATATCACTTGATCCTGTTGAATCATTGTAATCAAAATCAAGATTAATGTCTGTTAATGCTTTTTGAACCTCCTCCTCATTGTTCCAGTTTATATGATTACGCATAAAAAAAAGTGTAATGGCCCTATACATAGCTCCACTATCAATAAATACATAGTTCAACTCACGCGCCAATTGTTTGGCCAATGTGCTTTTACCACAGGAAGAAAACCCATCTAGTGTTATGATAATCTTTTTCATCATGTTTAAACTGGTTACAAAGGTACATCCTTCTATCCAATGCTTATTGATTAAACAAATTGGGGTAATCGGATATAATTCCATTAACGCCCATTGCTTTTAATCGTTGTATGGTAGGCAAATCATTGACCGTCCAAGGAATAATTTGCATTTTCTTATTTACACATTGCTGGATAAGAGAAGGATTTACCAGCGAAAAATGAGGGCTATAAACAGTGGGTATAAATCCCAATTGAACCAATTGTTCTTCTAAGCTGGTTTTATCGAAGTCTTCTATCAACAAAGCAGTTTTGATAGATGGATATTTTTGATGAAGGTATTGCAAAGTGCGAATATCAAATGACTGGATGGTTACTCGGTTGGCAATGTTTTTAGACTGTATGACCGATACCAATAATTCCACAAATTCAGCTGGAGCTGGATGATACTGATTGTCTGTGGTTGATTGAGATTTGGTTTCAATATTATAATGAATCGGTTGTTTGCGTTTGGCTTTAGTATATTGTTCTGCAGCATCAATCATATCAGCAAGCAAGGGCTTTGCAATTGATAGTTTAGTTTGATTAGGAAATCGGGCATGTGGTTTTAAACCAACATCAAATCGTTTCACTTCATCATAAGTCATCTGATAAATATTCAACGACTTTTCTTCTGCCTCTGATACAATTACACCATTTGGCTTTGTAGTAATCTCATGATTAAAAAAAGGTTCATGACTTAATATCACTTTTTTATCTTTCGTAATAATCGCATCCGTTTCCAATGTAGTAACGCCTAAATCAATGGCTTTTAACATAGCAGGGACGGTATTCTCGGGCATTAAACCCCTGCAACCTCTATGCCCTTGATAATCGAATGGAATTATTGCCATTGTAGATGTTGTTTGCTTAACAGGATTACAAGCAATCAATAGAAAAAATAAAACAATACATTTATTCATATCAAATAGATTGAAAAAAGAAGTGCTTATTGATGTTTCATCTGTTGTGCTAGCAGTTGCTGATTAATTTCTCCCTTAGATAATTGATCAATAATGCGCGATTTTTCCTGTTCTGTTTTATTTTGACTCCATTTAAAAACATGTTGCAAATTAGTAACTTCAATTTCGAATGCAACAACTGCCTTCATATGATTTCTTACATATGTTTCATCCATTGCTTTAACAGATGAAGGTGAATGCGGGCTTCCCTCAAAATGATTGGTTAGATTCACCAATAGTTCATACAAGCCTTCATCATCTAAAAAACGAATTGTTCCTGAGGCATGAACAGCAGCATAATTCCAGGTACTTGCTGTATTTTTTTGGTCATATGATTGAGCACTTATATAACTATGTACCCCATTGAATATAGCCAATACATTGGTATTCATTTCAAATGCAATGCAATGGTCTTGTTTACGCATCATATGTGCCTGTAAAAACAATTGGTCATTTTTCTCAATGATCAAAACCGGCAAATGGGTAGCAATAGGTTTTTGATCCTTATCAACCCCACATAAAACCACAAATGGATGTGCTTTCATAAAAGCAATCACCTCTACATGTTCTTTGGCTTTGAAATAAGGAATATGGTACATAATTATTCTGCTACAACTTCAATTAATTGCGTTTTAGGCATGTTGGCATTTCGAACAGCTATATTCCTAACTGCCATAGCAGTAAAGTTTCTAAAAGATTGCTGACTGATCGGATCATTGCCCACCATGGCTGGTACTCCTTCATCTCCACCTTCACGAATGGTTTGCACCAATGGAATCTGGCCTAAGAAAGGAAGATCGTATTCTTCTGCTAATTTTTTTCCACCTTCTTTTCCAAATAAGAAATACTTATTGTCTGGCAATTCTGCTGGAGTAAAATAGGCCATGTTTTCAATCAATCCAATAATGGGAACATTGATCTGGGCCTGACCAAACATGGCAATGGCTTTTTTAGCATCCGCCAATGCTACATTCTGAGGTGTTGTAACAATTACTACACCAGTAACAGGTACTGTTTGCATTAATGTTAGGTGAATATCGCCAGTTCCTGGAGGCATATCTATTACTAAATAATCTAAGTCGCCCCATTCTACATCAGTAACAAATTGACGAATAGCACTACTCGCCATTGGACCTCTCCAAACAACTGCACTTTTTTCATCTACCAAAAGCCCAATACTCATTAATTTAATGCCAAACTTATCGAGTGGCAGAATCATACCTTTCCCATTCACATCTTTCATCATCGGCCTCTCCCCTCTAACTCCAAACATCATGGGAACACTGGGCCCATAAATATCAGCATCCATTAACCCCACAGACGCCCCACCCTCAGCCAATGCCAAAGCCAGATTGGCCGAAATAGTGCTTTTTCCTACCCCACCTTTTCCACTTACCACTGCAATAATATTCTTTACTCCTCCAAGCACTTTTTGATCATCTTTTCTGGTACTAGATGTATTTGCCGTAAAATTCACCGTAACCACAGCAGCCTTGTTCACCAACAATTTAATGGCATTTTCACTGGCTCTTTGCATCATGTCTTTCATAGGACATGCCGGAGTGGTGAGTACTATTGTAAAACTTACTTTATCGCCATCAACTTCAATATCTTTAACCATATTTAAAGTCACCAAATCTTTGCCCAAATCGGGTTCTTGCACATTACTGAGGGCTTTGAGAATATCTTCGGTTGTCATCACGAAAGTTTTTGTTAAAAAAGGATTGAAAGTGCAAAGTTAAGTTCCTAGGGCTTTACTTTGTTAGGAATTAAAGACTTTAACCCAATAAACTGTGCAAAATAGTACATTTGCACAGATAGAGCTGAAGCGCTTATGAAGAAAAGATTACTCATTTATTCTTTTATTTTCTTTTCCTTTTTTAATGTTGGAGTACTTCGTGCGCAAGAAACCAAGAACCCCTATAGAGATTCTATTGTTCAATTATATGGAGTAATCATGACTGCAGATAGCTTGAGAGGAATTCCTTCTGCCAGTATTATTGTAGAGGGCAAAGGAAGAGGTACCATTACAAGTTATGATGGGGTATTTTCTATCGCTGTAATGAAGGGAGATAAAATTACTTTTTCGAGTGTGGGTTTTAAAAACAATACCATTACTATTCCAATCAATTTAGCCGAAAACCAATACAGTGTTATTCAATTGCTTATCAGCGATACCGCTTATCTCCCTGCAACTATCTTAAAACCCAGGCCAACCAGAGAACAATTTGAACGAGACTTTTTAAACAATCGATTACCTGATGATGCTTATGAAATAGCCAGGAAAAATACAGATGAAGCTACTAGAAGGGTACTTTTAAATAGCTTGCCTGCAGATGGAAGGGAAGCAGTCAATTACCAAATCAGACAAAATACCAATAAATATTATTACGCTGGTCAAGTTCCTCCAATGAATGTACTCAATCCAGCTGCTTGGGCAGATTTTATCAGTGCTTGGAAAAGAGGCGATTTTAAAAGAAAAAAATAATTTTACTCAAATAATTGAATAGTTATGGCTTTACAAAATATAACTGTAATCGGAGCGGGCACTATGGGAAACGGTATTGCACATGTGTTTGCGCAAAATGGTTTTAAAGTAACCATAGTAGATCTTCAAAAAAGTCAATTAGAAAAAGCATTGGCAACAATCGGTAAAAATTTAGATCGCCAGATAAGCAAAGGTTCTATTACTGATTTAGATAAGACCAACACACTTAATAATATTTGTACAGATACCAATATTGAGCAAGGTGTGTCTATTGCTCAACTGGTAGTAGAAGCAGCTACTGAAAATATAGATTTAAAGTTGAAAATTTTTGCTGCTATTGATGCGGCTGCTCCCGCAGATGCCATTCTCGCTACAAACACTTCTTCTATCTCCATCACTAAAATTGCTGCAGCCACCAAACGTCCAGACAAAGTAATTGGCATGCATTTTATGAATCCTGTTCCGGTTATGAAATTGGTAGAGATCATCAATGGATATTCCACTTCAAAAGAAGTAACCGAAACCATTGTTGAGTTAAGTAAGCAATTAGGCAAAACTCCATCCATTGTAAATGATTATCCTGGCTTTATTGCCAATAAGGTATTGATGCCCATGATCAATGAGGCCATTTACAGCCTTTATGAAGGCATTGCAGGTGTTGAATCGATCGACACAATTATGAAATTAGGAATGGGGCATCCGATGGGGCCCTTACAATTGGCCGATTTTATTGGGCTTGATGTTTGTTTAAGCATACTGAATGTTATGTACAATGGGTATGGAAATCCCAAATATGCACCTTGTCCTTTACTGGTAAATATGGTAACTGCTGGAAAACTAGGGGTGAAATCTGGAGAAGGATTTTATACTTACACTGCAGGCTCCAAAGAGTTAATTGTAAGTAACCAGTTTAAATAAAGCTGATGTTTTTTATTTTATCGAAACTATTTGCTTTTTTATTAATTCCATTCAACTGGATGCTTATTCTGGGAATCATTTTTATTTTAATTAAAAATAAAAAAATCAGAAAAAAGATTGGGATTGGAATTGTTATTATAGGCATTATTTTTTCAAACCCTTTTATTTATCGTACAGCTAATTTTTGGTGGCAACCTAATCCAACAATCTTACCAAATAATTTCAAATCAGATGTTGTAATACTATTAGGCGGCTTTTCTGGTTTCGACAAATTTGATAATGGATATATGGGAGATAATGCAGATCGATTTATTCAAGCTGCAAACTTGTACCATAGCAATCAAGTGAAATATATTTTAATCAGCAGCGGAAGTGGGCATTTACTATTTAATGAGCCTTCGGAAGCCTCTTATGTGATCAAAGAATTGGTTAGAAATGGAATAAAAAAAGAAGCAATTATCATTGAAGACAAATCAAGAAACACTTATGAAAATGCAGTGTATTCTAAACAAATATTAAACACACTTCATCTTCAAGAACCATATATCTTGGTAACTTCTGCACAACACATGAGAAGATCCAACGCCATTTTTAATAAACTAGGTTACAAAAATATCATTCCTTACCCATGCGACTATAAAGTATATCCCACCAAATTCAATTTTGAAGACACCATCATTCCAGACATACGCTTACTCCACAACTGGAAATACCTCATTAAAGAAATAATTGGTTTATTCGTTTACCGAATCACAGGAAAAGCCTAGAAAGAAAAACCAAATGCAATTAAATAAATAGCAATTGCAGAAATTCCCACTCCTATCCAATTTATCAAAGACAATCTTTCTTTAAAAATGATTTCGGCAAGTATTGTGCTAAAAAGAACTATACCCATGTTATTTAATGGAATACTAGCACTACTTGGCCAAGGGCTTTGCTTTAAAAAATGGATTAAACACCAGATAGAAAAATAATTAGGCACTCCAATTAAAATCCCTGCCAATACATGCTTCCAAGAAAATTGTTGTTGATGCGTAAAATATTGATAAATGAGTATAATAAACCCAATCATTGCCGCCGAAAAAAATCCAGTAATTAAATAGGCATTGCTATTTTCATCATTCACATATTTTTGTTGTACATGGTTAATCAATGCATCCAATAAACCACTTCCGATAAACAATACCAATGGCAATATGTATTTCAATGATGCAGAAATGCTGTTTTTTTCAGGGCTACTCGCTGGTTTTGGATAACAGGTTAAAACTACCGCAATCAACGCTAAAATCACCCCAACCAATTTCCATCCTGCAACGGTTTCGTTATAGAGATAAACTGAAAGCACAACCGGAATAATCAATGAGAGTTTATTGGCCACTGAAGCTACTGCAACACTGATTTTCTGGGCTGTTGTTCCAATTATATTGAATATTGAAACAAATAAAATCCCCATCAAACACGCCCAATTAAACCAGGGACTAGCAACAGCGGTTGAATTGATTGGGAACGCCCCATTTACTATTGAGCCGGTAATTACACAAGTGATATAATTAAACACAATGGCAGGAAATACAGGTACATTAAAGCGCTCACAAGCCTTAAATGATAAAATAAGGTAACTGGTTAATACAATACTGCCAATAAGGTAAATCATGCAAGCAATTATTTGTTCAAATAAATAACAATTTCATCATCGAGCAATTTTTTATTACTCAAAACGCTGTAATTATTTAATAGTGGTGCATCCAGCCCATCATAAATCAATTTGGATTGATTGGTAATTACCCTTGCTTCATCCCACAATGAAGCATCTATAAAAGATTGTAAAATTGCAGCGCCCCCTTCTACAAATAAAGAGTTGAAATGGTTAGCATAACAGTAACCAATGATTTGATCAATTACAGATTGATTTTTTTGAATTTTTTCAAACTGCAGTTTTCCCACAATTTCCGTTTTGGTATAATTAAAAACGATAGTAGGTAACCCATCTGAAAATAAATTTAAACTAAGCGGTAACCTCAATGACAAATCAATAACCAATCGAATAGGCGAATTGCCTGCCCATAACCTATTATTCAATGAGGGATTGTCTTTTAAAGCTGTATTGGTGCCTATTAAAATTGCAGCAACCTCCGACCTCCATTGATGAACCAAATTATTGGAAACTGGATTAGAAATCAATAGCCTTTGCTCATCATTACTGGCAATTTTTTGATCCGCAGTTTGGGCCCATTTTAAAATGATATAAGGTCGTTTTTTCTCGTGAAAACTAAAAAAAAATGCATTTAAGCGTCTACACGCTTTTTCCAAAATTCCTACTTCAACCACAATTCCAGCATCCTGTAAAAGTTGAATCCCATTGCCATTAACTGATGCAAAAGGATCTTTGGTTCCAATTACAACATGCTTAATACTGTTTGTTATAATTAAATTGGCGCAAGGCGGCGTTTTTCCATAATGAGCACAGGGCTCGAGGGAAACGTATAAAGTTGCCTGTTTTATCAGACTATAATCTTCAATTTTTACCGAATTGATGCAATTCACTTCCGCATGAGGGCCACCAAATTGTGCATGATATCCTTCGCCAATAATACGGTCTTGATATACCAAAACAGCACCTACCATTGGATTGGGCGACACTGAACCTGCTCCTTTTATTGCAAGTTCAATACAGCGTTGCATGTATTTTTCGTGTATAATCATCGGTATATCTTAGGCAAAAATAGCTAAATGATGGGTACCTTGCAGCATGACAATTCTGGAAGGCAAACAATTCACTATTCAATCCATTCTTACTCTTTATGATCTAAGAGAATCCACAAATATTGCCAGCTATGTGATTGAATCGATTACTGGAATGAACAAAACCGATCAAGCAATCAATAAGCAGATGCTACTCTTGCCAAATCAAATTGAAAAGATTGAATCTTTTTCAAAAAGGCTTGAGCAAGGAGAACCAATGCAATATGTACTAGAAGAAGCATGGTTTTTGGGTAATCGATTTAAAGTAAATAAAGACACCCTTATTCCAAGACCCGAAACTGAAGAATTAGTAGAATGGGTTTTAGAAGATTTAAAAAAGAATGATCAAGATCAAATTTGTTTAATGGATATTGGAACCGGCAGTGGATGTATTCCGATTAGTATTGGACTTAAACAATCGGTTTTAGAGATTCTGGCAATAGATATTAGTAAAAATGCATTATCCGTTGCCCAAGAAAATGCCATTCAATTGAATCAATCAGTACAATTCGAAGAGCTTGATTTTTTAGATGAATCTAACTGGATAAGGTTAAAGCCAGTGAATATTATTGTAAGCAACCCACCTTATATCAAAGAAGCAGAAAAAAAATTCATGCATCAAAATGTAGTCAATTTTGAACCGCACCAGGCTTTGTTTGTTCCCGATGAAGACGGACTGCTTTTTTATCGAAAAATTGTACAATTTAGTCAAACTCATTTATTGCCTGGAGGATTGATCTACTTAGAAATCAACGAGGCAATAGGCAAGGAAGTAGTAGCATTATTTTCAACCCTATACACATCGGTTGAATTAAAAAAAGATGTTTTTGGAAAAGATAGAATGGTGCGAATTAAAAAAAACAATTAATTTTTAATTCCACTATTATCCACTGCCATCACCGGAGTTGCTCCTAATTTTTTGATAATTTGCATAACTTGGATTGCAGTACCCAAATGAGCAGTACTGTCTCCATTGATTACTACTGAAGGCTTATCGGTTTCTTTAGACAAAAAGGATTGAAGCTTAAATTCCAACTCATTCATCGATATTTTTTCAGCACCTATAAAAAGCTGTTGCGATTTATCCACTGTAATAACTACGGTTTGTTTTGCTTTTGTATCAGCTTTCGCTTTTGGATTAGCTACTTTAATTACATTCGGATTGGCCAAAGTAGATACGATTAAAAAGAACAAAAGCAATATGAATAATATATCATTCAAAGCGCCAGTATGCACTTCAGGATGATTTCGAAACCGTTTTCTAATATTCATAACGCTTATCTCTTAATTCGTATCTCTTATTTCTTATCTTTTATCTCTTATCGCCTATCTCTTAATTCTTATCTCTTATCTCCTATCTCTTATCTCTTATCTCTTAATTCTTGATGGGTTCTTGTAAAACATCAATAAAATCAGCACTTG
>CANGTR010000036.1 GCA_947456855.1 Sphingobacteriia bacterium
GATAAAAGATAAGAGATAAAAGATAAGAAAGATAAATTAAGAAATAAGCTTTATGAGTTTTGATATCAATCAATTAGTTAGACCAAATATTGCGGCATTAGTGCCTTATTCATCGGCAAGGGATGAATTTAGTGGTGAAGCAAAAGTATTTTTAGATGCTAATGAAAATAGCTTGGGTTCTCCATTAAAAAAATGGTACAATCGCTATCCAGATCCGCACCAATTAGCCATCAAAGAAAAATTATCTTTTATTAAAGGCGTTGGGGTCGAACATATTTTTTTGGGAAATGGTAGCGATGAATGCATTGATGTATTATTTCGTTGTTTTTGTGAACCAGGGAAAGACAATGTGATTATTTGCCCACCAACTTATGGGATGTATGAGGTAAGTGCCAACATCAACAATATAGCGCTGAAGAAAGTTCCATTGTTGGATAATTTTCAATTAGACTTGATTCATTTAGAAGATCAAATTGATGCAAATACAAAAATCATTTGGATCTGTTCGCCCAATAACCCTACAGGTAATTCAATCAATAGAATTGACATCGAAACCGTCTTGAATAATTTTACTGGTATAGTAGTAATTGATGAGGCGTATATCAATTTTGCACAGCAAAAGTCTTTTGTACAAGAATTAGCAGATTATCCCAATTTGGTAGTAATGCAAACATTTAGCAAAGCATGGGGTCTGGCGGGATTAAGATTGGGAATGGCTTTTGCTTCACTATCAATCATTGAAATCATGAATAAAGTGAAGCCGCCATATAATGTTAACCAAGCAACACAAGAATTGGTGCTAACTGCCTTAGAAGAAATTGGGCAAGTAAATGATATGATAAAACTATTGGTTGATATGCGAATAGCACTGGCTGATGTATTTCTATCTATGCCTACTGTAGAAAAGGTATATCCTTCTGATGCAAACTTTATTTTGGTAAAAATCAAAGAAGCCAAAAAAATCTATGAATTCTTGCTCACCAAGGGTATTGTGCTTAGAGATAGGAGCAATGTGCAACTTTGTTCCGACTGTTTACGTATTACGATTGGAACAGAACAGGAGAATACTTTTTTAGTAGATGCTATGCAAGATTGGTATCAGTTGAATCCTTAATTTTACCAGTATTAAAACCTCAACATGAAATTAACAACACTCATTTTTGTTTTTTCTGCAACGCTTGGATCTTGTATGGCCCAGCAGTCGGATGTATCTATTAAAACACCAGATGGATTTACAACTACAACAGTTGCGGCTAATTTTGGAAGAGTTCGTCATATTGCTATGAACAGCAACGGAGATTTATACATGAAGTTGGAGCGTTTAAGCAAAGGTTGTGGAATTGTACGTTTAAGGGATACCAATAAAGATGGTGTAATGGATGATACATTGAGTTTTGGCAATTATGTAGGTACTGGAATTGCCATTAAAAATGGTTATTTATATGCATCCAATAACAGTTCTGTATTTCGCTACCCTTTAAACAATAGTAAATTAGGAATAGATACAGCTGGAGTTCAACGTATAGTTACAGGATTGTGGGATAAACGCCAACACAATTCAAAATCAATTGCATTGGATAATGCAGGTAACATTTACGTGAATATTGGAGCGCCAAGCAATGTTTGTCAGGAACAGGATCGCCAGCGAAAATCAAAAGGAAGAACACCTTGCCCTATTTTAGATAGTGCTGGTGGTATTTGGCAATTTAAAGTAGATAAACTTAACCAATCTTATGCAGATGGTATAAGGTATGCAACAGGTATTAGAAACTGTGTTGGTTTGGATTGGAACAATGAGGTAAATGAATTGTTTGTCACGGTTCATGGTAGAGATGAATTGTATCAGTCTTATCCTGAATATTACGATCAAAAGTCTGGAGCAGAGTTGCCCTCTGAAACAATGTATATGGTAAAGAAAGGAGATGATTGCGGTTGGCCATATGTTCATTGGGATCATTTGCAAAATAAAAAAATACTCAATCCCGAATTTGGCGGAGACAGAGTAAAAACGGGGGCTGATAATGCGATTAGTCCGTTGGTAGGTTTCCCAGGACATTTAGCACCCAATGCTTTATTGATTTATTCTGGTAATCAATTTCCTGCTAAATACAAAAACGGAGCATTTATTGCATTCCATGGAAGTTGGAATAGATCTCCAGAACCTCAAGAAGGGTTTTATGTAGTTTTTGTACCGATGAAAAATGGTAAACCAACAGGTAAATGGGAAGTTTTTGCCAATGGTTTTGCAGGAATGGAAACAGTGGTAAATTTAAGTGCAGCAAAACATCGCCCATGCGGTTTAGCACAGGGGGCTGATGGTTCTTTGTATGTTTCAGATGATAGTAAAGGGTATGTTTGGAAAATTAGTTACAAAAACTAGCATTTAGGTATGAAAAAAATGATAATCAGCGTGATTTTAGTTGCTGGAATAGCTGCAATCTTACAATCTCAATCTACTAGCACTTCTAGTAAAGCCAGGGGTAAAGAGGTTTATGCAAGGTATTGTCTTACTTGCCACCAAGCAGATGGTGGAGGAGTTCCAAGAATGAATCCTCCATTAACTCAAACAGAATATGTAAATGGCAACAAACAGCGTTTAATAGGCATAGTTTTAAATGGCATGAATATTCCTTTAGAAATCAATGGCGATAGCTATGAAAATCCAATGGCTTCTCATGCTTTTTTAAAAGATCAGCAAATTGCTGATGTATTAACCTATGTAAGAAGTTCGTTTGGAAATAAATCAACTGCAATTACCGCTGAAGAGGTAAAAGCAGTTAGAGCAAAAAATAAATAATGCGTAGAATATTATTCATAGATAGGGATGGGGTAGTATTGCAAGAGCCTCCCAGTGATTTTCAAATAGACAGTATCGAAAAAACAAGTTTTGTAAACGGTGCAATTGCTGTATTGTCTCAAATTGCAGCTGACTTTGATTTTTACAAAGTAATGGTAACCAATCAAGATGGATTAGGTACTGATAGTTATCCAACTCAACAGTTTCAGCCCTATCATGATTTAATGGTTAGAACTTTGGTAGGTGAGGGATTTGTTTTTGATGAAATGATTATTGATAAAAGTTTTGCTGCGGATAATTTACCCACTAGAAAACCAGGCACAGCCTTACTTGCTCATTTAATAAATAATAATGAATTTGATTTAACCAATTCCTTGGTAATTGGAGATCGTTGGAGCGATATAGAATTGGCTCAAAATCTCGGATGTAAAGCCATTTATCTAAAATCTGGTTTACATGAATTGACCGAAGAGCAAGCCGAAAAATATGCTCCTACAATTGTACTTGAAACGGACAATTGGAAAAGCATTTATTCATTTTTAAAACTTGGATTAAGACAAGTACAACACGAACGCATTACCAATGAAACCAACATTAAGATTAATTTAAACATTGATGGTTCAGGAAAAGCCAATATCCATACTGGATTGGGATTTTTTGATCATATGTTGGAGCAAATAGCCCGTCATGGGAAAATGGATCTTTCTATTGAAACCATTGGAGATCTTCATATTGATGAGCATCATACCATTGAAGATACTGGGATAGCTTTAGGCGAAGCATTTGCCCTTGCTTTGGCAGATAAGCGAGGTATGGAACGTTATGGCTTTGCATTGCCCATGGATGAAGCAGAAGCCAAAGTATTAATTGATTTTGGCGGAAGAAATTGGCTTGTTTGGAATGCAGTATTTAAAAGAGAAAAAGTTGGAGAGATGCCCACAGAGATGTTTTTTCATTTTTTTAAATCATTCAGTGATGGAGCTAGATGCAATTTAAATATTGAATGCAAGGGAGATAATGAGCACCATAAAATTGAAGCCATCTTTAAAGCATTTGCAAAAGCAATTAGAATGGCTGTTAAGCGTGACCCTTTTTCGACCTTTTTGCCTTCTACTAAAGGAGTTTTATAGAGATAGGTTTTAATTCAAAATTGGAATTATGGGGATTATTCATTTTTTTGCACTATAAATCAATCATTACGTATGCGGAATTACTTATTAATTGCATGTATTTTTTTTGGTAAAATGTTGTTTGCCCAAACAGATACCCTTGTATCAGGTAATAATTTTAGTTTTTCTGATGTAGACGAAAAGCCTATTAAAAGATATTGTACTCAAAAGGTATTGAATCAAACCCCCAATCGGTTTATCTCAATTGGTTATGAATATCAGGGGGCTCATGATTTTAAAGCTAGTCCTTCGCCTTTTGGTGAAACACAGCGATACGATAATGCAAGAGGCTTAAGGTTGGGTTTTTTCACTCCGATCGTTTCCAAAAATAACCTCATCATTAATTTAGCTGCCAATTATTGGAGAACAAATTATGATGGTGCTAACTATTCATTTCCATATCCATTGTATCAATCATTGAATAATAATGGACTCAATAGTGCAGGGCTATCAGCAACGGTATTCAAGCCATTGAATGAAAAAAAGTTTTTCTTGTTTCAAGTGATTGCTGATGCAAACTGGCAAAATCAATCTGGCGGTTCTATTTCTAGTAATGCAATTACTTACAGTGGTTCATTTGTTTATGGTTGGAAGCCTACTGAAAATTTAATGTGGGGAATTGGGGCTGCAAGAACTTTCCGTTTGGGTAGACCAATCGTAATTCCAGTGCTATTGTACAATCAAACCTTTAATGAGCAATGGGGTATAGAGTCTGTTTTTCCAGCTAAGGTTGCTGTAAGAAGGAATATTAATAAGAAATCAATGCTTTTTGCGGGGTATGAATTAGAAGGCAATCAATACGCATTAAACAATGGAAATTTGCCTACTACCTTTTTGCAGAGAGGCGAAATCAAAACCAAATTCACTTATGAAAGAAGTTTGTTTGGTTTTTGGTGGTTGAGTATTCAGTCTGGTTTAAGGGTTAACGGAAGGTTTAATGTGGTTGATCGTTATAATGGAGCTAAGGCAAATGAAATCGTTACCACCACATTGGGTAATGCTTTCTTCTTTAATGTAAGTTTGAACTTAGTAAGCTTATAATTATTTTACTTGTTGGCGTTTCCAGGTATCGGTTCTTCCAAACATGGAAATACCTACATATCCTCTTACTTCGATGGTATTGGCATCTATGAAGGTTATTTTTGAGCTATAATCTTCTCCGCTTTTTGGGTCGTAAATTTTTCCATCTTCCCAAAGATTGGCTTTTGCAAATTTAAAATCCCTTAGGTTAATCATTCCCATTACTGCGCGGCCTTTTAATTTTGGATCTTCGTTCTTTTGATCTACTTTGGGTTTACCAGTAGCTGGGTCGTTGGGTTCTTTTAGCCATACGATTTTACCAAAGAATCGATCTTCTTGCTTATAAATTTGAACCACAGCATTGCCTTCTCCGGTTTTCCAAAAACCTAGAATTGCATCTGGGTTATTGTCTGAAGCAAAAATGGAGGAAGATGTAAAGGCGAGGGATAAGGTTAATATAAAGGGCAATAGCAGTTTCATTTTTTTGTTTTTTTTTCAAATTTCGGTATCTAATGCTTAATTCAATGCATTTTCTTCATTTTTTTTATTCCTAAAAAGGATAAACAACGTTAATTTTTTTTGAATTCTGCTTTCAATACCACATCTTTGTATGACAATGATGACAATTAACAAATATTGGTGGTGGCATTCAGATTCCAAACGGGGACTGTAATGGCATAGCCAATACTCATTTGAATATATTCAAAGCCCCGAAAATCTCGGGGCTTTTTATTTGTAATACTTAGTAAAGGGATATTATGCAAAGAATATACATCGAAACAATAGGTAAGCGCATGTTGGGTGATATATTTACACCTGTTGGAATTTATCTCCGCTTGCGGGATCGATTTAGGGATACCGTTTTATTAGAGAGTACTGATCATCATGCTACTGAAAATAGTTATTCTTTTATTTGTATCAATGCTATTGCAGGAATCGAAATCAGTTCTGCGAATAGTGTAGAATTTAAACTGCCTGGAGAAGAGCCTGAACGAATAAAAATAGAAGCCGGAAAAGAAGTTCCCAAATTGGTATGGGAATTTATGCAACAATTTGAATTGTCTGATTCGTCAGATAAGTCACTCAAATTTGCACAAGGATTATATGGCTATACTACTTTCGATGCAGTTCAGTTTTTCGATAAAGTACCTTTTACTCAAAAAGGGGATGAGGCTATCCCATTGATGCGTTATCGGTTGTATCAATATGTGATTGCATTCAATCATTTTAAAGATGAATTGATCCTCTGTGAAAATAAAATCGATGGACTTGAGTCGGACATGTCTTTGGTTGAATCATTAATCAAGAATAAAGATGTGCCTGTTTTTCCATTCAGATTAGTGGGTGAGGAAAGGTCCAATATAAGCAATGAAGCTTATTTGGCAATGGTGAAAGAAGGAATTAAAAGTTGCTTAAGAGGAGATGTTTTTCAAATTGTGTTGAGTAGGCGTTTCGAACAAACTTATATTGGAGATGAGTTTAATGTTTATCGAGCTTTGAGAAGCATCAATCCATCTCCCTATTTATTCTTCTTTGATTATGGTGATTATAAATTAATGGGATCTTCACCAGAAGCGCAATTGATTATCGACAATGGGAAAGCAATTGTTCATCCAATTGCTGGAACTTTTAAAAGAACAGGAGACGATACAGTTGATCAAGCAGCTGCTGAACGATTATTGAATGATGTTAAAGAAAATGCAGAGCATGTAATGTTGGTAGATTTGGCAAGAAACGACCTGAGTAAGGTTTGCTCAAATGTTCAAGTAGCCCACTATCGTCAGGTACAATATTACAGTCATGTAATTCATTTGGTAAGTGAAGTAACTGGTATGGTTAAACCCAATCAAAATCCATTTGAATTATTGGCCAATACATTTCCGGCTGGCACCTTAAGTGGTGCGCCTAAAATAAAAGCCTTGGCATTGATAGATCAATATGAACCTACCAACCGGTCATATTATGGAGGTGGAATTGGGTTTATGGGCTTCAATGGTTCCTGTAATCATGCCATTATGATTCGTACTTTTTTGTGTAAGCACAATACATTGATTTATCAAGCAGGCGCAGGCGTAGTGGCTGCAAGTGTTCCTGAAAGTGAATTACAGGAAGTGAATAATAAGTTGAATGCTTTAAAAATGGCAGCAATTGCTGCTCAAGAAATATGAGATAAGAAAGAAGAGATAAGAGATAAAAGATGAGAGATAAAAGATGAGAGATAAAAGATAAAAGATAAAAGATGCAAAAAATTTTAGTTTTTGATAATTATGATTCGTTTACTTACAATCTGGTGCATTTGGTGGCCAAATTCCCCAATGTATCTGTAGATGTATTTAGGAATGATGAAATTGAATTAGAAGCAGTTGCAACTTACGATAAAATTATTTTGTCACCTGGCCCTGGAATACCATCCGAAGCAGGTATGTTGCTTGAATTAATAAAAACCTATGCGCCAACCAAATCCATTTTAGGTGTTTGCTTAGGGCATCAAGCAATTGGTCAGTCTTTTGGAGGTAGATTGATTAATCTTTCAACCGTATTCCATGGAGTAGCTACGCCCATTAATATTCAAACGCAATCGAATGGTCAAAGAAGTTATTTATTTGATGAACTTCCTGCCGAAATAGTTGTTGGAAGATACCATAGTTGGGTTGTAGCTGATCAGCAGGTTCCTGCATGTTTAACAATTACTGCTAAAGATGCTAACGGTTATATTATGGGGCTTCAGCATACATCTTTTGATGTTCAAGGAGTTCAGTTTCATCCAGAAAGTGTATTGACGCCAGATGGTGAAAAAATTATTCAAAACTGGTTAAAAAGATAACATCATTGAATGAAAAAAATATTACAACATTTATTTGAACATAAATCCTTGACCCGAGAAAAGGCAAAGGATGTATTGTTGAATATTTCAAATGGAATGTACAATGATGCTGAAATAGCTGCATTTATTACAGTTTATTTAATGCGCAGCATTACCATTGAAGAATTGTTGGGTTTTAGAGATGCCTTGTTGCAACTTTCTATTAAAGTAAATTTAACTGGGGGCAAAATAATGGATATTGTTGGAACCGGTGGGGACGGTAAAAACTCCTTCAATATTTCTACATTGGCTTGTTTTATTGTTGCTGGAGCTGGTCATAAAATAGCCAAACACGGAAACTATGGGGCATCAACCATTAGCGGTGCTTCCAATGTAATGGAGCAGATGGGTTACAAGTTTAAAAACAACAATGATGCTTTACAGCGAGAGTTAGATGAAACCAATATTTGCTTTTTACATGCACCTTTATTTCATCCAGCATTAAAATTAGTTGGCCCAATCAGAAAAAATTTAGGTGTTCGTACTTTCTTTAATATACTTGGGCCAATGGTTAATCCAGCAAGTCCGGATTTTCAATTAGTTGGTGTTTACAGTTTAGAAATGGCTAGAATTTATAATTACTTATTGCAACAAACAGGCAATGCATTTACCATTATTCACAGTTTAGATGGATACGATGAAATATCGCTGACCGCAGATGTTAAGGTAATTACCAATGCAGGTGAAACCATTTATACTCCAGAACAATTAGGAAAGAGAATGGTGCAGCCTGAGGATATTTATGGGGGTAATACCGTTGAAGAGTCGGCCAACATATTTATGAAAATAATTAAGGGTGAAGGTACCTGGTCGCAGAATGCTGTAGTGCTGGCCAATGCATCAATGGCATTGTTTTCAACTGGTTCCTATTCAAATTACGAATTGGCATATGCTGCTGCAGTAGATAGTTTAGAAAGTGGAAATGCCTACAAGGGATTAAAAAAATTAATTGAATTACAATCATAGCGATGAATATATTAGATCAAATTATTGCTCAGAAGAAAATAGAATTAGCTAGTAGAAAGATAGCAATGCCTATAGCTACATTAGAAAAAGAATTTTTTTTTAATAAAGATACCCTTTCATTAAAAAGTTTTATTTCCGATCCAATGCGAACAGGTATCATAGCAGAGTTTAAAAGAAAAAGCCCAAGTAAAGGGATTATCAATAATCATTCAACCGTAGAGGAAGTAACTATGGCATATTCTGGCAATGGCGCTTCTGGTTTATCGGTTTTAACTGACGAACATTTTTTTGGAGGAAGTATTTCGGATTTGATTAAAGCAACAGTTAATGAAGTTCCAATCCTCCGTAAAGACTTCATGATTGATGAATACCAATTGATTGAAGCCAAAGCATTTGGGGCTGAAGTGGTTCTTTTAATTGCAGCTTGTTTATCTGTTCGAGAAGTAAAAAATATGGCTAGATTGGCTAAAAGTATTGGATTGGAAGTATTGCTTGAGATTCATTGCAAAGAAGAGTTAGCGCATATTTGTGATGATGTAGACTTGGTTGGGGTAAACAATAGAAATCTAAAGAGTTTTGAAGTAAGTATAGCCAATTCACTTTATTTGATTGATCAAATTCCCGCTACCAAGCCAGCTATAGCAGAAAGCGGTATCAACAATGTAGATACAATTGTAACTTTAAAAAAAGCAGGATTCAAAGGTTTTCTAATTGGAGAACATTTTATGAAAGAAGCCAGTCCTTCGATTGCTTTTGCCGATTTTGTTCAGCAACTAAAAGAAAAACAGCATGCGGTCTAAAGTATGTGGTTTAAATAGTATTAGTCAATTGATCCGCTTAGATGAAATGGAAGTGGAGTTTGGAGGATTTATTTTTTATCCAAAATCTCCTCGTTATATTCTTAAACATTTGCAACCAGCTGATTTAAAAAATGCCAAAGGTCAAAAAATCAATAAAGTTGGCGTGTTTGTAAATGAAACTATTGAACAGGTTTTGAAACAGGTGGATGATTGCGGTTTGTACTTGGTTCAATTACATGGTGATGAATCACCCAAATATTGCGAAAAAATTGCAGACTATGTAACTGTAATTAAAGCGTTTAGGATTAGAAACGACGATGATGTGCTTTGGAAAATAAAAGATTATCAAGATATTGTAGACATGTTTTTATTTGATACAGCAGGAGCCTCTTTTGGTGGAACTGGTGAAAAATTTGATTGGACGATTTTAAAAAATCTAACCATCGATAAGCCATTCTTTCTAAGTGGTGGAATAGGGCCTGAAGATGTTGCTTCACTTCAAGCTTTCTCAGAATCACCTGTTGCAAAAGATCTTTTTTCTATCGATATCAATAGTAAATTTGAAACTTCACCCGGCATTAAGAATATGGATATGGTGGAATCATTTATTCATCAAATAAAAAGGATTAAATGAACTATCTGACTGGAAGAATGGATTTTATTTCAATTGTACTACAACAAATTAATAGCTAATGATGAATTACCAAAATCCAACTGAGCAAGGATACTATGGCCAATTTGGCGGCGCCTATATTCCAGAAATGTTGCATGGGAATGTTGCGGCATTGCATGCGCAATACCTTTCGATCATGAAAGATCTAGACTTCATCAAAGAATTTAAATCTTTGTTGAAAGACTATGTGGGTAGGCCAACTCCTCTATTTTACGCAGAAAGATTAAGTGCCGAGTTGAATACAAATATTTTTTTAAAGAGAGAAGATCTTTGTCATACAGGGGCTCATAAAATCAATAATACGATTGGTCAAATATTATTGGCAAGAAGGCTGGGTAAAACACGCATCATTGCCGAAACTGGAGCAGGTCAACATGGAGTAGCAACTGCAACTGTTTGTGCACTTAAGGGGATGGATTGCATTGTATACATGGGCGAGAAAGATATTGAGCGTCAGGCTCCCAATGTTGCAAGAATGAAAATGTTAGGGGCTACGGTTATTCCTGCAACCAGTGGCAGTAAAACTTTAAAAGATGCAACCAATGAAGCAATTAGAGACTGGATTAATCATCCTCATAATACCCACTATATCATTGGCAGTGTAGTAGGCCCACATCCATATCCTGATATGGTAGCGCGTTTTCAAAGTGTTATAAGTGAAGAAGTCAGGTTGCAATTGAATGCAAAAACCGGATCTGAGCTACCATCTCATGTTATTGCATGTGTAGGAGGTGGAAGCAATGCTGCTGGCGCTTTTTATCATTATTTAAATGAGCCATCTGTACAATTGGTAGCAGTAGAAGCAGCAGGTCATGGAGTAAATAGTGGAATGAGTGCTGCCACCACTCAATTGGGCAAGCCGGGAATTTTGCATGGCAGTAAAAGTTTAGTAATGCAAACTGCCGATGGTCAGGTGGTTGAACCACATAGTATTTCTGCAGGCCTGGATTATCCAGGAGTTGGACCCTTACATGCAAATTTGTTTCAATCTGGGCGCGGACTTTTTTTAAGTGCTACAGACGATGAAGCGATGGAGGCGGCTTTTCATCTAAGTAAAACAGAAGGTATTATCCCTGCTTTAGAAACAGCACATGCTTTTGCAGTATTGGGTAAACTGAATTTAAAGCCGGCTGATATTGTTGTAATTTGTTTAAGTGGAAGAGGCGATAAAGATCTTTCTACCTACATGATGGCCATGCAACAGGGACTATATTAATAAAATAAAAGAATGAACAGACTTAAACAAATATTTGCCAATAAACAGTCGAAAGTATTAAATGTATATTTTACGGCTGGGTTTCCTGACCTGAATGATACCATTCCAATTATGAAATCCTTGGCAAAAAACGGAGCGGATATTATTGAAATCGGAATGCCTTATTCAGATCCACTAGCCGATGGACCAACCATTCAAGAGAGCGGTAGTAAAGCATTGTCCAATGGAATGAATATGAAATTGTTGTTTCAACAATTAGCCAATTGTAGAAATAATCCCATTTTAAAAGATACGGGAATAATTTTAATGGGCTATATGAACCCAGTACTTCAGTATGGATTCGAGGATTTTTGTAAAGATGCAGCATCAGTGGGTGTTGATGGATTGATTTTGCCAGATCTTCCAGAATTTGAATTTGAAAATGAATTTCAAGCCATTATACATAAATATGGACTTGATTTTATTTTTCTTGTTACTCCAGAAACTTCACCAGAAAGAGTCAAGCATTTAGATCGATTAAGTAGTGGATTTTTGTATGCAGTGAGTGCTTCGGCAACAACTGGGGGAGCTACCGATTTTGATTTAGTTGAAAGGTATTTACAACGCCTTCAATTGATGCAATTGAATAACCCGATTTTGGTAGGATTTGGAATAAAGGATAAGACCAGTTTTGATGCAGCTTGTAAGCATGCCAATGGAGCAATTATTGGATCTGCATATATTGCTGAATTGGGGAAAATGAATGATATCGAAGAAACAACTCAAGCATTTCTTCAATCAATAATAAGAAAATAGGGTATAAAATGAAATTGGTTATTATTAAATACAATGCTGGTAATATTCAATCTGTTCTTTTTGCATTAGAGCGGATTGGGGTTTCTGCTTTAGTTACCGATGATCCATCAGCAATTCTTGCAGCAGATAAAGTGATATTTCCAGGAGTAGGTGAAGCTAGCACCGCCATGAATTATTTGAAGGAAAGAAATTTGGATCAATTAATTATTCAGCTCAAGCAACCCGTTCTAGGCATTTGTTTAGGCATGCAATTAATGTGTAAATCAAGCGAAGAAAATAATACCCAGTGTTTGGGAATTTTTGATACAACAGTTAAGGCTTTTAAAAATCCACATGCATTAAAAATTAAAATTCCACAAATTGGCTGGAATACTATTTTTAATTTAAAAACTGATTTGTTTAATCAAATAAAAGAAAATAGCTTTTGTTATTTTGTTCATGGTTATTATGCTGCTATTTGTGATAATACCATTGCGTCAACAAATTATGGAAAAGAATATAGTTCTGCTTTACAGAAAAACAATTTTTACGGAACGCAGTTTCATCCTGAAAAGAGTGCAGATATAGGGGAGCAAATTTTAAAAAACTTTATTAATTTAACAGTTTAATGCAAATAATACCAGCCATAGATATCATTGATGGAAAATGTGTACGTCTCACGCAAGGAGATTATGCACAGAAGAAAATATACAATGAAAGTCCGCTTGAGGTAGCCAAAGAATTTGAGGCATCGGGCATAAATCGATTGCATTTAGTAGACTTGGATGGAGCAAAGGCGGGAAAGGTTCAAAATTGGAAAGTACTTGAAAGTATAGCATCCAATACCCATTTAAGTATAGATTTTGGTGGTGGTATTAAAACTGAAAAAGATCTAGCCATTGTGTTTCAATCTGGAGCCGCCATGGCTACCATTGGAAGTTTAGCTGTGAAAGATGCTGCTACATTTAAACAATGGATCCATCATTATGGGGCTAATAAATTCTTTTTAGGCGCAGATGTAAAAGATGAATTAATATCAGTAGGTGGGTGGTTAGAGTCTACCAATGTAGATGTCTTTAATTTTATTCAATCTTATATAAATGAAGGCTTGAATCAAGTTTTTTGTACCGATATTAGTAAAGATGGAAAGTTAGAAGGTCCATCGGTTGAGTTGTATAAAAAAATAATCACTCAATTTCCCAATCTTTTTTTTGTTGCTTCTGGAGGAGTAAGTTGTTTGGAAGATTTAAATGATTTAAACAGAATAGGATGTAGTGGGGTAATCATTGGAAAAGCGATCTACGAAGGAAGAATAACCTTAAAAGAACTCATTTCATTCATAACCACTAACCCTCAATTCATATCTCATATCTCATAACTCATATCTCATATCTCATATCTCATAATTCATATCTCATAACTCTTATCTCATAATTCATATCTCTAAAACCATATTTTATTTTGCTTACAAAACGTATCATAGCCTGCTTAGACATCAAAGATGGACGCACTGTTAAAGGGGTGAATTTTGAAAATATTCGTGATGCAGGAGATCCTGTAGAATTGGGCGCATTGTATGCACAACAAGGTGCCGATGAATTGGTTTTTTTAGATATTACAGCAACCAATGAACGTAGAAAAACCTTGAGTGAATTGGTAAATAAAATTGCCCATCATATTAATATTCCTTTTACAGTTGGTGGAGGAATAGCTTCAGTTGATGATGTGAGTTTGTTGTTGCAAAATGGAGCTGATAAGGTTTCCATCAATACATCTGCCTTTAAACATCCCAATTTAATCAAAGAACTTTCCAGTGAATTTGGAAGCCAATGTGTAGTGTTGGCCATTGATACCAAAAGGGAAGCCGATGGAAATTGGTATGTTTATCTGAATGGAGGGAGGGTTAAAACAGATATCCTATGTATTGATTGGGCCCAAAAAGGGGTTGATTTGGGTGCTGGGGAAATTTTGCTCACTTCTATGAATAATGATGGAACTAAACAAGGCTTTGCATTAGACATAACCCAAGCGCTATCTTCTAAATTACCGGTTCCGATTATTGCTTCTGGTGGAGCAGGAACAATGGATCATTTTAGGGATGTTTTTGAATTTGCTGCTGCAGATGCCGCCTTGGCTGCCAGTATTTTTCATTTTAAAGAAATAGCAATTCCCGAATTAAAGCGCTATCTCACCGAAAAAGGCATCGCTATGCGGTTATAAATCCCGAAATTTGTGTTATGACAATTGATTTTTCTAAATATTCCGATGGGCTAGTTCCTGCCATTGTTCAAGATTATAAAACGCATAAAGTGCTGATGCTTGGTTTTATGAATGAAGCTGCTTATGCACAAACACTATCATTAAGTAAAGTAACTTTTTATAGTAGGAGTAAAAAAAGGTTGTGGACCAAAGGCGAGGAAAGTGGCCATTTTTTAGAAGTAAAATCCATTGCTGTTGATTGTGACAATGATACTTTGTTAATTAAAGCGGATCCATTGGGACCAACCTGTCATACAGGAGCAGATACTTGTTGGAGTGAACCCAATCATACAGATGATTTTTTATTGTATTTAGAAGAAATCATCAACCTCAGAAAATTAGCTCCAATTGAAGAATCTTATGTAGCAAAAATGTTTTCGAAAGGGATTAATAAAATTGCACAAAAAGTTGGAGAAGAAGCGGTAGAAATGGTCATTGAAGCCAAAGACAATAATGCTGAATTGTTCCTCAATGAATCAGCAGATTTGCTATTCCATTACTTATTGTTGTTAAATGCAAAAGGCCACCATTTAGCCGAAGTATTGTCTATTTTACAAAAACGTCATTCCAAATAATATGTATAAAATGCTAAGTATTGCATTTGTATTGTTTTCTCTAAATACAAAAGCGCAAAGTTCTTTCGACATTAAAGGGTCAATTAAAAATACCAAACCCAATATGTTGGTTTTTTTGATGAATGGGTCTGATGGCAAAACCATTGCAACAGATACTGTTAGGAATGGTAATTTTTATTTTAAGGGTAACCTGGTTGAGCCGGATATTTTTCAAATTGGATTTGTTGGATACAATGAAGGAATTGATTTATTTCTCAGCAATAATTCGGTAACCATTGAAGGAGATTTTAATGAACTTTCAAAAGTTATGGTGAAAGGCAGTTCTGTAGAAGATGATTATGTTTATTTTAAGTCGAAATTTAATCCAATCAGAGAGGAGTTGAATTTACTGGTTCCTAAAATCAATGCCGAAAAAGAACAACGCAAAAGAGATTCGATGATTGTTGTATTTGAATCAACAAAAGCCAGGGTTGTTCAAGAAGCTACTTTCTTTACTCAAACAAAAAAAACTTCTCCTGTAAGTCCTTTTGTATTGTATGTTGTAAGTCCTTTGCTGAATGGGCCTGCAGATTTAGAAGCTCGATACAATACTTTAGAAGCAACTGCTAAAAAAGGTTCATTTGCAAGGATTTTGGAAAAAACAATTGCAGAATCAAAAATCAATGCAGTTGGTACTCCTGCGCTTGGCTTCAGTCAAAAAGACACTTCAGGTAAATTGGTTTCACTGGCTTCATTTAAAGGGAAATATGTATTGATCGATTTTTGGGCAAGTTGGTGCGGCCCTTGTAGAGCAGAAAATCCAACTGTTGTAGCCGCTTTTAATATGTATAAATCAAAAGGATTTACTGTATTAGGCATTTCTTTAGATCAGGATAGAGCTGGATGGATACAAGCCATAAGAAAAGATCAATTGACTTGGACTCAATTAAGCGATTTAAAGTATTTTGACAATGAAGTTGCCAGATTGTATAAAGTTGGCTCTATTCCTTCTAATTTTTTATTAGATCCCAATGGCATTATAATAGCAAAAAACTTAAGAGGCCAAGACTTAATCAATACTTTGAAATCTATTTTTAAATAGTTGTTTATATGCTGAATAAATTTTAATGAAGTGTTTCTTTTTTTTAATATTGATTTTATTTACAGTTCATGCAAATGCACAACAAGCAGTAATTGCTGATAAATCAAAGTTTGGTATTATTATAGGTAATTTAATTGAAGGTTCGAAGGGAAAAGCCATTCCTTTCGCTAGGATTGATTTGTACAATACATCTAAAGATTCCCTTCTCTATTCTACTATAACAGATAAAAATGGAGCTTTTGAATTTAATCATTTAAGTTTTGGATACTTTACGCTTAAGGCAAGAGCCATGGGTTTTGCAAATACCCAAATTGATAGCATTTATATAAGAGCTGATCGATATGATTTTAATATTGGAGACGTAAAATTAAAAGAAGTAAGTAATGAGTTAAACGAGGTGATTGTTTATTCAGAAAAACCTTTAATTGAAAATAAGGATGATAAATTAACCTATAATGTTGGAGAAAGTGCACTTAGCAATGGCTCTAGTACCGCAGAGATATTAAAAAACATTCCACTAATTAATAATGATCCAACAGGTAAAATCTTATTAAAAGGTAAGGAGCCCAAAATATTAATTGATGATAAGCCAACAGATCTTACTCCTCAACAGTTACAAGACCTTTTAGAGAGTTTGCCAGGCAGTAGTATCGAAAAGATAGAAGTAATGACCAATCCTCCTCCTCAGTATGCAACTGAAACAGGAGGAGTTATCAATATTGTTACCAAAAAAGGTAAAATTGGATGGGTGGGAAGAATAAATGTAAGTGCTGGTACAAGGGGAGAAGGCAATTTTTCAGGAAACGTAAGCTATCGCAATAAAAAGTTATCCATCAATCAAACAATTGGAACTGGCGTAAGTCAAATTAGTGGAAATAGTTATAGCAATCGAACAAATTTTTACAAGGATTCTACCAATTATTTTAAAACCACAGGACGTTTTACCAATAAAAATACAAGACCCAATTGGCGTTCTCAAGTAGATTATGAAATGAACAAAAACAATCAAATTGGATTTGTTTATCAAAGCAATCTAAATTATTACGATAATTTGAGTAATAATAGCTTTGCGAATATTAATCGATTTCAAGAAGTATACAAAATAAGCACAAGAGAAAATAAAAGTGTAGGAGATGGATATACCCATAGTGTTACATTGTCTTATACGCATAAGGGTAAGAATTTAGCAGAAGTATTGCGCATTTTTGTAATTGGCAATACCAGTAAAAATGACAACGATAGAGATTTTTTTCAACAGTTTCTCAACCCAGGTTTAACACCAACAGGGGTAGATTCTTCCCAGTCTCAATATTTTGATAATAGCAATCGTTCATTAACCAGTCGGTTGGAATATACCAAGCCATTGAAAGGCAGGGGTAATAATTTTTCTGGAGGCTTTAATTATCTTTTATCCGATTTTCACAATACATTAAATACGGCTTTTTTGAGAAAATCGGATGGAGTTTATGTGCCCAATGATTTGTTAAGCAATGATTTTTTATTTAAACAAAATATTTTAACGATTAGAGCTGGTTTTAGTATTTTATTCAAGAAAAATATTCGTTTAACATTTGGAGCGCAAGCCGAGCATACAAAAATGGGATTCAATTTCATCAAAGCAAATGTGTCGGATGTAAGTAATAATTATTGGAATGTGTTGCCAAATCTTACTTTGCGAAAGGAATTCGACAAAACATTAAATACTTCCATAGTATATAGGGCTACTATAAGAAGGCCGGGGATTGGCGAGTTAAATCCAAACGTGGATTATAGTGATCCATATAATTTACGTTTGGGTAACCCCTTTCTTGTGCCCACATTGTCTCATAATTTTGATTGGAATATTAGTTGGGTAAAAGGAAAGTATTACATCAATACTTCGATTGGATTCAATCAAGTTGATAATGTTTTCAATACCATTCGTAATTTAATTGAAGGAGGAAAAACTGTTGTTACTTATTTAAATATTGCTGCTAGAAAGGAATACGAGGCAAGTATTTTTGGTGGTTATACATTTAATAAGCAACTCAGAATGAATGCCAGTGCCGGTTTTACTTTTAATCAATACAGCGAAAACGAAAAAATATTGTACCGTTATCAAGATGGTGGTACTTTTTATACAAGCTTAAACACTACATTTACGCCAACCAATGTGTGGAACTTTGAAGGTTCTACTAGGTTCAATAGTTTTGCTGATCCTCAAGGCAGGAGTAGGAGTAATTTAAGTCTCAATTTAGGAGTACAAAGAAAATTCTTTGATCGGAGATTGATTGTTGGTTTTAATATGATTGATCCATTTACGCCTCAACAATATGTAACAGCTACAACTGGAAAGCAGTTTACTATTGAGAGTGTGAACGCTACTACTACAAGAAATTATCGGTTGTCAATTAGTTATCAATTGAACAAATTGGTGCAAAAAAGTTCGTTGAGTGAGAAGCAGAAAAAAGATGTATTAGATAAATTGAAACGCTAAGTATTAGCTTATGGCTAATGATTTTATTTTAGATTTTAACCAGCTATTTTTTATTGGAACAAGCCATTCATTCATCAATGCTTTTTTTGTGGCTACAAGGTTGTTGAAATACAGTGTATTTTCTTCTAGAAAATTATTTTCAAATGCATAATTTATTTGTGAAAGAGGGAGTAATTGTAATTTGTCATGAACAATAAATGCAAGGCTTTGTCTATCCATTAAATTTACTTTGCATTTCTTTTCAATGGTTTGAATGGCGTGTACTGAGCTATCTGTGCTACATCCACCCACTTTTGCAGCAGATTCATCTG
This sequence comes from Sphingobacteriia bacterium, assembly GCA_947456855.1. GTDB lineage: Bacteria > Bacteroidota > Bacteroidia > Chitinophagales > Chitinophagaceae > Sediminibacterium. The sequence continues at coordinate 18,981 of CANGTR010000036.1, forward strand.
CCATTAATACGATGAATTGACCAAAAAATAAATTGGCATAACCTTTTACTGGAACACCATGTGATTTCCAATTATTGGTAAATTCAGTTAAAATATTTTCTATTTCAAATGCCTCGCTCATGCTAAACATTCTGCTACTTTGATAAACCCAAACTTTGGAATCGGCTGAAAAACTTTCAGGTATATGTTGTTGGTATTTTAAATCCATTTGATTTGTTTTATTGCATACTTGCAGCAATCATTTCTGCCACATCTAGTACACCTACTTCAGATTCTTTTTCTCTATTTTTAACACCGTCGGTCATCATTGTATTGCAGAATGGACAAGCTGCAGCAATAAAAGATGCTCCTGTTGCCAATGCTTCATCTGCTCTATCCATATTGATGCGTGTATCTCCCGGTTCATCTTCTTTAAACATTTGTGCGCCTCCAGCTCCACAGCAAAGCCCATTGGTTCTGCAGCGTTTCATTTCAACCAATTCTGCATCTAAAGCTTCTAGTACTTTTCTGGGTGCTTCGTAAATATCATTTGCTCTTCCTAAATAGCAGCTATCATGGTAAGATATTTTCTTTCCTTTGAATTCACCACCTTCTTTCATTTTAATTCTTCCTTCATTAATCAATTCTTGTAATAATGTTGTATGATGTATTACTTCATAATTGCCTCCTAATTCGGGATATTCGTTTTTCAATGTGTTAAAACAATGAGGGCAAGTAGTAACTATTTTTTTTATTCCATATCCATTCAATACTTGGATATTTTGATAGGCCATCATTTGAAATAGAAATTCATTACCAGCTCTACGGGCAGGATCTCCTGTACAAGCTTCTTCTTTTCCTAAAATGGCAAATTTGATGCCTACTTTATCTAGAATAGTGGCAAAAGCTTTGGTGATTTTTTGTGCCCGCTGATCGAAACTGCCTGCACATCCTACCCAAAACAACACTTCAGGCATTTCTCCTGCAGCCATCATTTCTGCCATTGTATTTATCTTCATGAATCTTGTTTTATTGGTTCAAAATTAAGTGAATATTGGCATTGACCGGATTTTTGTAACATTTAAATGATCGGTATGGGTTAAATTGCGTTAATGCAACAGTTGGTATTTATTCTATTAGGCTTTACGGTAAGTTTTTTAGGCCAATTACCACTAGGAAACATGAGCTTTACCAGCACCCAAATTGGATTGCAAGAAGGATTTAAAAAAGCCTGGGAATTTGCTATAGGGGTAGCAATTGTAGAAATGATTTATTTGCGATTTGCTTTAACGGGGATGGATTGGGTTACTCAACACCGAAACTGGTTTTTAGCATTGGGTTGGTTAACAGTAGTTTTATTTTTGGTTTTAGGAATTATGGCTTTTGTAACCGCTAAGAAACAACAGGGCGAATCAAAGTCATTGGTTTTAAAAAACAAGCTCCATCGATTTTTACTTGGGCTAATGATGAGTGCATTAAACCCCGTGCAAATTCCATTTTGGTTTTTATGGACCACCACTTTATTTCAGATGGGCTTATTGCCTTCTTCCACAATTGCCTTTAATTTATTTACAATAGGGGCAGGTACAGGAACCATTGCTGGTTTAGCCGTTTATATTCATGGTGGAAATTGGCTGGTAAATAAACTCAATACCAGCAATAAAACCCTCAATCAAATAATGGGAATTATTTTTATACTTACAGCTTTGCTCCAACTTTGGAGAATTATTTACAAGCCCTTTGTTTAAGGATAGAAATAAAAATTACACCATTTCCTGTGCCCATTTATCTCTATCATCTGGAGAAAACTTCCAAGGAGCAAAATTGTTTTCGATATTGCTGAAAGTACCATTCCATTCTTGAGGAGCATTGCTTTCTTCCATAATAAGCGATCTACGTAATTCGGTAATAATATCAAGTGGAGAAATACTTACCGGACATTCTTCTACACAAGCATTACAGGTAGTGCAAGCCCTTAATTCCTCTACACTGATATAATCGTGCAACAAAGATTTGCCATCAGCTTTAAATTCCTTATTTGTATTGATGTTTTTGCCAACATCTTCCATTCGGTCTCTTGTGGCCATCATGATTTTTCTAGGGCTTAGTAATTTGCCTGTGCTATTGGCAGGGCAGGCAGAAGTGCATCTTCCACATTCCGTGCAACTGTATGCATCCAATAAGTTTTTCCAACTCAGATCAAAAATATCTTTGGCTCCAAAACTTGCTGGTGGCGCTGCATCAGCAGGAGCCATTTCAGGTTGCATTGCATACAATACTTCTTTTTGAACTGCAGGCATGTTTTTCATTTTACCAGGAGCGTCAAGCCTAGTAAAATAAGCATTTGGAAATGCCAGCATGATATGTAAATGTTTAGAATAGGGGAGGTAGTTTAAAAAAGCAAATATGCCTATAATATGCAGCCACCAAGCAGTTCTTTCAATTGCTACCAATGCATCCATACTCATTCCATTAAAAATTGGAATAAGTTCTGAAGAAACAATAAAAGAACTTGTTGTATTGTAATGATCTGCGCCTAATTTTTGTAAAACTTGATCGGTTGCATTCATGGTGAGGAACAAACTCATTAAGATAATCTCAATGAATAAAATATAATTGGCATCGGAACGGGCCCATCCATTTAAATCTTTCGACATAAATCTTTTTAATCGGATGATATTTCTTCGTGCTAAAAAGATTACACATACTACAATAACTCCGAGCGCCAATAGTTCAAAACAATTGATTAGAAATGAATAGAAACTACCTAGATAAGGTAAGAATAAACGATGTGTGCCAAGAATACCGTCTAATACGATTTCGAGTACTTCTATATTAATGATAATAAACCCAGCATAAATAATCAGGTGCATGATAGCTACCAATGGGTTCTTAAACATTTTCTTTTGCCCAAGTGCCAATAGAATAAGGTTTTTCCATCTTTTGGCAGGTTGATCGTTTAAGTCTTCATCTTTCCCTAAAAAGATATTTCTTTTAATTTCCCCAGCTTTTTTAGTGAAAAGACCAATGCCAATTGCGGCTAAAATAAGGAACCCAATCTGTGGTAAATATTGCATAGAAATTGATTGTGCTGCTAAGATAGTTATTTACTGATTGAGCATAGCAATTGTTCAATTCATTTATTGTTGTTAATTTGAACTATAAAACAAGCGTATGCCCGAAAAAAAATACATTCTTAATAAAGAAGAGGTTGTTCAAAAAATACATAGAATGAGTTTGGAATTGGCAGAAAACCTGAGTGGAAATGAAGATCCAGTTTTATTATTGGGTATTAGAAATGGTGGAATAACCATGGCAGAGAAAGTAGGAGCCTTGCTAAGGCAATACATAGCCAATCCCATTCAAATTGCCTCCATCCAATTAGATAAAGACTATCCCACTGATGTAGTATTGAGTGAAAAAATAGCCATTGATGGAAAAAATATTGTTATTATAGACGATGTTTCTAATAGTGGTCGCACTTTGGTGTATGCATTAAAACCCCTTTTAGAGGCGCACCCTAAAACCATTCAATCGATGGTATTGGTTGAAAGAATGCATCAGCTTTTTCCTGTAAAACCCGATTATATAGGGCTGTCGTTGGCTACTACCAAGGAGAATCATATCCAAGTAGAGGTAAAAGACGGAGAAATTATGGGGGCTTATGTAATTTAGTTCGGGAAGGATCCCGGAAAACTTAATCTATTTTTAATAACGTATTAATTTTTAATTCCATTCACATTTCTTTATATTACAACCCTAAATATGTAATTGTATTAATGCGTTCGTTATTACTGCTTTTTTTTGGGGTTTTATTTGTTTTAATTGGAACTGCTCAAACTAATCAGGCTAGATCTGTTTGTAGTGGCGAAACGGTAAGATTAACACCTACCGAAGTTGGATTAGCTGGGGCTAGTTTTAAATGGACAGCAGATGTGACTTCAGGTCTTGTTACTGGAAATACGCCAGAATTAACTGGCTCACCTTCTATTAATCAAACATTAACTGTTTCAGGAAATACAATCGGAATTGTAGTTTATTCAATAACACCCTCTATTGGCAATCCTTTTACTTTAACTGTTAACGTAAATCCTACTAATATTCAAGTAACCGGGAGCAACATAACGCCAAACATTTGCAGTGGAAGTAATTTTTATGCAAATATCTCTGAAATGCCTACCGGAGCAACAACTTATACTTGGACTGCTCCTGCCACAACC
>CANGTR010000037.1 GCA_947456855.1 Sphingobacteriia bacterium
AGATTGATCGTAAAGCAAAAAAAGTTTTTGTAAGCTTACCGGATGGGTTATTGGATGTATACCGTTAAGTTTAATACTTTTAAAGAGTGACAACTCCTCAACGTTATATTGCTCATTTAGACCTTGACTCCTTTTTTGTAAGTGTAGAAGTAGTCAATAATCCTTTCTTAAAAGGCCAAGCTGTTATTGTAGGGGGTTCTAAAGACAGGGGTGTTGTTACCACCTGTAGTTATGAAGCGCGCAAGTTTGGTGTGAGAAGCGCCATGCCCATGCGCAAAGCCATGCAACTCTGCCCACATGCTATTTTGGTTCAAGGAACCAGGGGAGAATACTCGCGCTTTTCTAGATGGGTTACTGATATTATAGCAGCAAAAGCCCCTTTGTTTGAAAAAGCATCCATCGATGAATTTTACATAGACCTCACCGGAATGGATAAATATTTTGATCCATTCCGGTGGACCATTGATTTGCGCAATGAAATTATAGATCAAACCAAATTGCCTATTTCATTTGGATTGGCCACCAATAAAATGATTGCAAAAATTGCAACAGATGAAGCCAAACCCAATGGATATTTATTTGTGCAACCCGGAATGGAAAAAGAATTTTTAGCACCATTGCCAGTAAACAAATTTTCAGGAGTTGGCGATAGTTTGCATCAACGGTTGAATGCCATGGGTATCATTACTATCAAAGATTTGAGTGAAACCCCACTTCCCATTTTGGAAAAACAAATTGGTAAATACGGCGTTGATTTATGGAAGAAGTCGCAAGGCATTCATGATGGAATTGTTCAACCTTATCACGAAGCAAAATCTATTTCTACCGAACATACTTTTGAAACCAATCAGACTGATGAAAACTTTTTATTGAGTGAATTGGTTCGAATGACAGAAAAAATTGCTTTTGATTTAAGGCGAGATCAAAAATTAGCTGGATGCATTGCAGTTAAGATTCGTTATCCTGATTTTGAAACTACATCAAAGCAAATATCAATTGATTATACCATGCGTGATGATGAATTGATTCCAGTGGCTATTGGATTATTTCATCAATTGTATGATAAGCGCCAACCCATCCGATTACTGGGTATTCGATTGAGTGAGTTAACCAGTCATGTGTTGCAAGGCAGTTTGTTTGCCAATATTGGTAAAAAGGATGAACTCTACAAGGCCATAGACGATGTAAAAAACAAGTTTGGGAAAACAGCATTGCAAAAAGCGAGAACAGTAAAGCCCAAAAAATAAAGCCTAAATAATAGTCTACTTATTTAATAGGATAATATATATTTGTATTCTAAATCATACCAATGAGTTTACGATTAGGGGATGATGCGCCCAATTTTAAAGCAGAAACAAGCAAAGGATCCATTGATTTTTATGAGTACTTAGGCAATAGCTGGGGTGTGTTATTTTCTCATCCTGCAGACTATACACCAGTTTGTACAACCGAATTGGGTAAAACAGCATTATTGGCTGCTGAGTTTGAAAAGCGCAATGTAAAAGTGTTGGCACTCAGTGTTGATAGTTTAGGCAAGCACGAAGGTTGGATCAATGATATCAACGAAACACAACACACTACAGTGGGTTTTCCGATTATAGCCGATGAAGACCGATCCATAGCAACTGCCTATGATATGATTCATCCAAATGCTTCATTGACCGCAACTGTACGTTCTTTATTTATCATCGGGCCAGATAAAAAAGTAAAACTGATGATCACTTATCCAGCATCTACAGGAAGAAATTTTGCAGAAGTGTTGCGCGTAATCGACTCCTTGCAATTAACGGCCAATTACAGTGTTGCAACACCAGCAGATTGGAAAGAAGGCGAAGATGTAATTGTGGTTCCTGCAGTAAGTACAGAAGAGGCCCTCAAAAAATTTCCTAAAGGAGTAACGGTAGTGAAACCTTATTTGCGCTATACGCCACAACCAAATAAATAAAAGTCAGTACATTACTAACCTTTCCATTTGTTTAATTGTTGTAACAATGCTTTTAAATCTTTTGGTACCGGTGCTTCGAGCTTATATGCTTTTCCATTCAAACTAAAATTCAATCTGTGAGAGTGTAAACCCAATCTAGATAAAATTGGTTTTTCTTCCTCAGCAGATTTAGCCAATTTAAAATTTCTTTTGATCGAAGAAAGTAAAATTGGTTTTGGGTCACCATAAATTTCATCACATACAATGCTATGCCCTACATGCTGCATATGTACCCTAATTTGGTGGGTGCGTCCGGTATGTATTTGAAATTGAACCCAAGAATACAATCTAAATGATTCCAGCACTTCATAATCTGTAATAGAAGGCTTCCCTTTCACATGCGTAATCATCTTGGTTGTTTTGCCAGGATGCTCCATAATGGGTACATCAACTGTTCCAGCAGGATAAATCATCTGACCATTTACCAATCCTACATAAAACTTTTCCATCTCTCTACTTTCAAAAAGTAGAGAAAGCGCTTTGTGTGTCTCTTCGGTTTTGGCAAAAACAATTATTCCACTTGTGTTTCTGTCTAATCTATGTACAGTATAGATATTTCCATAACGTTCTTTTAAAAAATCTTTTAAAGACCGTTCAACACCCAATCTGTCGGGTATACTCAATAAGGCAGAAGGCTTATTAACGGCAACAAAATCATCATTTTCAAAAATTATATCTACATGCATATATTACTCTGCTACTTTGTTTTTTCTGATAAATGATTTGTTCATGAATTTTAACAATCGAATTTCTTTTTCATTTAAAATTCTCCATTTGCTTCTTTCAACATTCTTTTTGGTAAGGTTGGCAAACATCACTCTATCCAAGCCTTTTACATCATAACCTAAGTGTTCAAAAATTCTTCTCACAATTCTATTTCTTCCACTGTGTATTTCAATGCCCACAACATTTTTGCTTTTTGTATCAGCATAGCCAACAGCATCCGCTTGTACAAACCCATCTTCTAATGTAACGCCGGTAATAATTTGATCGAGGTCTTTTTTGGTTACAGGCTTATCCAATGTTACTTCATATATTTTTTTTACTTCAAAAGAAGGGTGTGTTAACTTTTGCGCCAATTCTCCATCGTTGGTTAATAACAAAACGCCTGTTGTATTCCTATCCAATCTTCCAACCGGATAAACCCTTTCTAAAGTGGCTCCCTTGATCAAATCTAAAACTGTTTTTCGGCCTTGTGGATCATTGGCAGTTGTAATGAAATCTTTTGGTTTATTTAAAAGAATATATACATTGTTCTTTTGCAAGAAAATTGCCTTTCCTTTTACCGTTACTTTATCTGCTTGCGTAACCTTATAGCCTGGTTCAAAAATTTTGTCGCCGTTCACTGTTACTTTTCCACCTTTCACCAATTCAGCTGCTTCGCGACGGCCGCAAACACCCGCATGCGCTATGAATTTATTGAGCGGAATTAATGAATCACGATCTTGAGTTTCATTATCTAAAACTTTTTCTGCCCCTTCTCTAAATTTATTTTTTACACCAGTATCTTTTTTTGGTCCTTTTTTAAAATCTTTTTGCTGGTAGGGTGTTTTTTTTCTTTCAGGGTTTTTGCCAACAACTCTTTTGTCTTCTACTTTTGTGGGTTCAATGGCTTCGCCTCTTGCCTTGGCTTTTTTCAAAGCACGCATCTCTTCACCAGCAGCTCTAGCATCTGCTTTTACTTTTCTTTTTTCCTGACGATACGATTCTTTGATTGCACTGCCTTTTTTCTTTTCGGCAAATTTGCTGAAGTTGTCGGTTCTTTTCTTTTGCATTTTTTTAGTTTGCTGTTTTACAACAGGAATATTTAATAACTCAATTCTTGTATCTCTTATCTTGTATCTCTTATCTCTTATCTCTTATCTTATATCTCTTATCTTATATCTCTTATCTTGTATCTCTTATCTTTTATTAGCAAGCTGTCCACAAGCAGCATCAATGTCTTTTCCTCTGCTTCGTCTTAAGCGAGCATTTACTTTATTGCTGGCTAAAATATCCATGAACTGTTGCACATCTTCTTCGTCGGGTTTGGTAAATTTAAAAGCATCAATACTGTTGTATTCAATAATATTGATTAAGTCTGCTGGAATCTGACGAAATAATTTAGTCAACTCAGCTGCATCCTCAGGAGCGTCATTTAAATTTTTAAATAAAATATACTCTAGGGTAATTTCATTACCTGTTTTTTTATAAAAATAATTCAATGCTTCAACCAATACTTTGATATTATTGGTTTCGTTGATGGGCATTATTTTATTGCGCTTCTCATCATTGGGCGCATGCAAGGATAAAGCCAATTTGAATTTTACCTGATCATCGCCCAGCATTTTAATTTGTTTGGCAACACCAGCAGTAGAAACGGTAATTCTCTTCGGGCTCATAAACAATCCATCTTCTGCTGTGATTCTTTCTACTGCTTTTAATACATTGCTATAGTTCATCAATGGTTCACCCATTCCCATGAAAACAATATTGGACAATTTTTTCTCAAATACCTGTTCGCTTTGCTGATTAATCAATACAACTTGATCTACAATTTCATCGAAAGTTAAGTTTCGTTTTCTATCCATATATCCTGTTGCACAAAATTTGCAACTCAAACTGCAACCAATTTGAGAAGAAACGCATGCTGTTTTCCTGGCTTCTGTAGGAATCAACACGCCCTCAATGGCATGCCCGTCAAATGTTTTGAAACGGCTTTTAACGGTTCCATCACTACTGTTTTGGGTGGCATCTACTTTTAAAGCGGGTAATGAAAAATTGGCTGCTAATTTTGCCCTCAAATCTTTACTGAGATTGCTCATTGCATCAAAGCTATGGGCATGTTTCTGCCATAGCCATTCTTGCACTTGTTTCAATCTAAAATTTTTTTCGCCAATACCAGCAAAGTAAGTTTCTAGTTGTTCTTGGCTTTGGTGACGAATATTTGGTAACGCAACACTCATATGGCAAAGATAACCCGATAAGCCCCAAACGCCTATTTATCCTATAAATTATATCTTGCAGCCCATTGAAACCTTTATTATATGCTAAGTACTTGTTATGTAATTGATGCAGTGCGAACCCCAATTGGCCGTTATGGGGGTAAATTGAGTAGCATTCGTCCGGATGATTTGTTGGCACATGTTATCAGTTCTTTGATGCAACGTAATCCCGGCATCGATCCGAATGCTATTGAAGACGTAATAGCGGGAGCTGCTAATCAGGCCGGGGAAGACAATCGGGATGTTGCAAGAATGGCTGCATTATTGGCCGGATTACCTATCTCTGTTGGAGGTAATACAGTTAACAGGCTTTGTGCTAGTGGGTTACAAGCTATTATGGATGCATCTAGGGCCATCATGTGTAATGAAGGGTTATTGTATATAGCTGGTGGGGTAGAAAGTATGACAAGGGCACCTTTTGTTTCCGCGAAAGCAGATGGGGCATGGAGTAGAAAGATAGAAACCTTTGATACCACTATTGGATGGCGCTTTACCAATAAAAAATTGGCAGCCATGTACCATCCATTTAGTATGGGGGAAACAGCAGAAAATGTAGCCAAGCAATGGAAAATCAGCCGAGAAGATCAAGATGCATTTGCGTTTTCCTCTCAACAAAAATATGCTGCAGCTTTGGCTGGGGGTAAATGGGAAGATGAAATTGTTGCTGTTGAAATGATCAACGACCAATTAATCACTTGGTTTAATCAAGATGAACATCCAAGATTAACGAGTTTAGAAAAATTGGCGTCTTTAAAGCCTGCATTTGCAAAAGATGGTTCAGTTACCGCAGGCAATTCTTCTGGAATAAATGATGGTGCGGCTGCTTTGTTATTGGCCAGTGAAGAAGCCGTGAAATTATTCAATCTGCAACCAATGGCTCGTATTGTAAGTATGGGTGTTGCAGGGGTAGACCCCTCGGTAATGGGAATTGGTCCAGTGCCTGCCTCTCAAAAAGCCCTTAAAAGAGCAGGATTAACTATTGATAAGCTTAATTTAGTAGAGCTAAACGAGGCATTTGCTTCGCAAAGTATTGCATGTATGAACGATTTACGATTGGATGCTACAAAACTGAATGTAAATGGCGGAGCTATTGCATTGGGTCACCCATTAGGTTGCAGTGGTGCTCGAATATCCACCAGTTTGTTGCATGAAATGTTCAGGCAAAAAGCTAGATATGGATTGGCTACCATGTGTGTTGGTGTTGGGCAAGGATCGGCTATTGTGTATGAAGGTCTTTAACAATTTGTGCATTTAGCTGTTATAATCAAATAGATCTCAGTTTGGGATTTTTTCTTAATTTGTACAAAATTTAAAAGCTTTTTTATGAAGAAATTGTTGTTATTCTCTTTGATGATAATGGGTTTATCGGTAGCTGTAAATGCACAAACCGACACTACATTACAACAGTATACAGGTAAATACAAATTTGGTGAGGGTAGCGTATTAGCTGAAGCCACTGTAAATGTTGAGAATGGTGGATTGGTAGTAGTTACCTCTTATGGAAGTTCTCCAATGGTAAAACAAGCCGATGATGTTTTTTCTGTAACTGCTTTTCAAGGAACAGCTGCCTTTAAAAGAAATGACGACAAAAAAGTAGTGGGAGTTAGTATCAATGCTATGGGTTACACGTTAGAAGGTACCAAAGTAGAAACATTGTTTCAAGCAGTTTTTTTTGAACGAAAAAATTGGAAAAAATAATAAAAAAAAGGAGCATGATTTAATGCTCCTTTTTTATTCAAAATAGTTCTTTAAAAAGATCGGTTTGTAAAATCGTTTTTTGCTCCCCTGATTGAATGTTTTTAATATTACAAGTGCCTTCTGCTAATTCTTTGGCGCCAATAATAATTACAAAAGGAATATTTTTTTTCTCTGCATATTTAAATTGCTTATCCAGCTTTGTATTTTCATGAAAAAGCTCTGAGGCTATTCCGCAACTCCTTAACTCTTGCATTAATGTATAGGCTTTTTTACTTTCCAATTCACCTAAATTAAAGAACAACAGTTTCGTGTTTTTTTGCACTTCTTCCGGAAACAATTGCAACTCTTCCAGCACATCGTAAATCCTGTCTACCCCAAAGCTGATGCCTACTCCAGGCACATTGGGTACACCAAACAAACTGGTTAAATCATCATATCTACCACCTCCACCAATACTTCCCATCTGCGCGCCAATGGCTTTTACTTCAAAAATAATTCCGGTATAGTAATTTAACCCTCTAGCGAGGGTTAAATCAATTATGAGAGAAGAGTTAGGAGATAAGAGAGAAGAATTATTTAATACATGCTCTATCTCTGAAATGCCAACTTTGCCCATTTCATTTTCGCCTAGTAATGTTTTTAATTGAATCATTTTTTCTTCATTCGATCCAGCAATCAATAAATAAGTTTCAATTTTGCTAATCTGTTGATTGTTTAAGCCTTTTGCTTCCAATTCTTCTTTTACTTTTTCCAATCCAATTTTATCCAATTTATCAATGGCAGTGGTTATTGTTATTAGTTGGTCTTCGCCTCCACATACATTGGCTAGTGCTGCCAATATTTTTCTACTATTGATCCTGATTTCAACGGGTAATTGTAGTTTTTCAAAAACCGCAGCATATAAATTGGTTAATTCTATCTCATTTAATAAAGATGCACTGCCTACAACATCTGCATCGCATTGGTAGAATTCTCTATACCTTCCTTTTTGCGGGCGGTCTGCTCTCCAAACGGGTTGTATTTGGTAGCGTTTAAAGGGCATCGTTAATTGGCCATAATTCATGGCTACATACCTTGCAAATGGGATGGTTAAATCGTAGCGTAGCGCACGCTCTGTAATGCCTTTGTTGTTTTTCCCATCTAAAATTTTATCAAAATCCGCAATAGCTTGTTCTTTTTTAGCAGGATTGTCTAAACCGTTATTCAAAATTTTAAAAATCAATTTATCGCCTTCCTCCCCATATTTACCCATTAAGGTTTCGAGGTTTTCCATAGCTGGGGTTTCCAAAGGTTGAAATCCGTATAATTCAAATACAGAACGAATTGTATTGAATATGTAATTGCGTTTTTGAACAATTCCTGCATTAAAATCCCTGGTTCCTTGCGGTAAAGTTGGCTTACTCATAGCACAAAACTAATTCATTTAAATTTTTCAATGATTGTATCACGGAAATGTCTAATAATTTAGATACATTATCTAAACAGGTTTCTTCTCCAAACCATTCATTTTTTCATACATATAATGCGTATAAATTACCATTTTTTTAACTAACATTTATTAGTTTAAGAAATTCTTCTTATGGAATTATAAAAACACTGCATCTCACTCAAAATATTTACTAAATTGCCCATCCCAAATGCAACACATGGAAAATAGTTACAGAGAAAGAAGCAATAAAAGCTATAATAATTTTAGGCGATTGTATGATATTACCATGGCGGTTTTGTTTTTATCAATGGCTGCTGCCATGCTTTTTATGGATCACTTTAAAATGAATTTAGTAATTGCAGAAGATATTGGGTTCAGGTATTTTTTTGGTACTATATGCTTACTGTATGGTAGTTTTAGGTTGTATAGAGGAATAAAGCAGCAAGCAACGGTATGATGAAAAAATACATTTTACTTTATTGTTTAATAGGATCTCTTGGGTTGGCAGCTTGTGGTTCAACGGATGAATCAGCAGATACCAGAGATACGCCTACAAAAGGAAGCATCAATATTAGTGTAGACGAAAGTTTTAAACCTGTAATAGAAGAACAAATTAGGGTACACCATAGCTCTTTTCCGGCAACAAAAATAAATGTTAGCTATAAATCCGAAGCCGAATGCTTCCGTGATCTACAGAAAGACAGTACTCGAATGATTATTGTTGCTAAAGGTTTAACCGAAAAAGAAGCTGAGTTTTACAAAAGCTTATTATCTTACAAGCCTCAATATGGAGATTTGGCTTATGATGCTGTAGCAGTTATTGTAAACAAAGCCGCTAAAGACAGTATATTTAGTTTCAAAGACATACAAGAAATATTGAGCGGTAAACAAGCATTAACAGCCGTTATGGATGGTAAAAATGCTACCAGCACTGTTAGGTATTTAAAAGACAGTGTGTTGAAGAAAGGGGAGTTTGGAAAAAATGTTGTTGCTGTTAATAACAGTCAGGAGGTCATTGATATAGTTGCTAAAAGAACGGATGTAATTGGCTTTGTAGGATTAAGTTGGATTGGCGATTCTTATGATCCTAAGCAAGTGGCTTATTTACAAAAAATTAGGTTATCGAGAATAGAGTGTACGGCTTGTTTAGAAAAGAACATTTACGCAAAGCCTTCTCAAGCAACGATCACAAGAGGGGAGTACCCTTTGGCGCGCCCCTTGTATTATATATTAAAAGAGAATACAGCTGGCCTCGGAACTGGTTTCATGAATTTCATGAGCTTAGAAAGAGGACAATTGATTTTCAGGAGAGCTTTTTTAGCACCATCTAAAATGGCTTTTCAAAAAAGGTTAAGTACTATTAAACAGGAATAACAAATCAAGTATAAAAAGAGAAACATGAAGAAGAATGTTGCTTTGGTTTTTGCAGCTTTATTGGCAACACAGTTGTTAATGGCTCAGTTGTCGGAAGGTGTTAAAATGCTTAATTACGACAAACAGAAGACTGCAAAAGAAGTATTGCAGAAAGTATATGATGCCAATTCTAAAGACCCCCAAAATATATATTGGTTGGGTCAGGCTTATTTGGCTGGCAGCGGAACAGTTGTTACCAAAGAAGATCTAGCGGCCGCTAAAGCATTGTATCAAAAAGGCTTACAAGAAATTGGAAGCGATCCATTTCTTTTAGTTGGAATGGGACATCTTGAATTATTAGAAGGCGGAGATTTAAATTCAGCCAAGCAAAAATTTGAGCAAGCTATAACAGCTTCTACCGAAACAAAAGGCAAGAATAAGGGCAAACCCAATGCTGCAATTCTTAGTGCTATAGGACGTGCAAATGCAGATGGAGCATCTACCATGGGAGATCCTATTTATGCCATTGATAAATTAAAGCAAGCTGGTTCAATCGATTTATTGAATGCCGATATTTTTATTAATATGGGTATCAATTACCGTAAAACAGGTGGAGAAAATGGTGGAGAAGCAGTTAAAGCTTTTCAAGAAGCCATTGTAAGAGACCCTAAAAGTGCATTGGCCAATTTTCAGATTGGTAAAATCTATTTGAGCCAAAATAACAAAGAGCAGTTTGAACAATATTTTAATAGTGCAATAGCTGCAGATCAAACATTCCCTCCTGTATATTATGCATACTATTCGTACTATTCAAATAGAGATGTTTCAAGAGCAAAAGAATATTTGGATAAATATTTAACTTATGCCGATAAGGATCCTCGCAATGAATTGTTTAGAGCCGATTATTTATTTCGTGCAGGACAATACGACGAGTCTTTGGCAAAAACCAAAGAACTAGAAGCGGCTGTAGGATTAAAAACCCTTCCACGTTTGGGTGTTGTATATGCATACAATTATGATAGAAAAGGCGATTCGGTTCAGGCAAAAAAATACATCGATGAATTTCTTCAAACTGCACCTGCACTAGAGATACAGCCATCAGATTATGAATTGGGTATTAAAATTGCTACTAAATTTCCTGGTACTGAAGCATTGGCATCATCTTACGTAGAAAAGGCAGTATCAATGGATACTGTTAAAGCCAATAAAATTTCATTGATGTCTCAAGCTGCCACAGCTTTTGGAAAATCAAAAGCGTACAAAGAGCAATTGTACTGGTTAACAAAAGCAGCTGATTTAAAAGGAAAAATGTCGGAATCGGACTATTACGCTATTACTGCAGCTTCTTTTAATGCAAAAGAATATGTTCAAACCATGAATTTTTCAAAAGGGTATATGGCGGCTTTTCCTGATAAACCTCAACCCTATAGTTTTTTTAAACGAGCTGCAATGGCCCATAGTGTAGATTCGGCCTTAATCATTGTTCAATTGAATTATTTGGATTCGGTATACGCGGCAGTTGATAAGGAAAAAAACAAGAAGAATATTTATGTGAATGAATATTTTAAGCTGATTTATTATGTAAACAGGTTTAATGAAATCAAAAAAAGACCGGATTTTAAAGTAACCACCAACGGTCAAAAAACCCCAGCAGTTGAAGAGTTTCTGGCCACCTGCCAAAAAGCGATTGAGGTAACAGACAGAATGATTTTATTGTATCCAGATGCTGCAGATGAGAATAATAAATTTGCTGTGGAGCAAAAAGCCAATATTCAGAAAAATATCGACTATTATTCCAAACCTCCAGGAAAATAAACCCTAAAAACGTCCAATTATAATTATTTTATAAAAAATTCATAAATAAGTGCAAGAAAATACTCCTCAATTCGAGGAGTATTTCTTTTATATGCTTCACAGGCTTATTTTTGCGTACTTAAAAATGACTATGGGTTGGATTTTCTCTTTAATTGATGCAAGCGCCACTAATTCAGCGGCCAATTTTTTCCCAATTGGGTTACAATTGATTTTTGCTGCTGGCTTTGTAGCAACTATGATTGCTCTTTCCGCATGGGTTGGGCCTAAAAGAAAAACGGCAGACAAATTGGCCAATTTTGCCAGCGGTATAGAATCTCACGGAAATGCCCGTCAGCCAATGGCAATCAAGTATTTCTTGGTAGCTATTCTATTTGTTCTGTTTGATGTAGAGGTTATTTTCTTCTATCCTTATGCAGTAAATTTTAGGGAATTGGGATGGAATGGATTTTTAGCCGTATTGATGTTTGTTGCTTTCTTTTTGATTGGTTTTGTATATATCATCAAAAAAGGAGCATTGAAATGGGAAGATTAATTCATGTTGGTAAAAATAAAGCCAAAATGGTTAATCAATTGTAAAAAATGAACTTAGTATTCGGTTGTTGGTTAAATAAGAAGTAAGATTCCCAATAACCAATAACCAATAACCAATATCAAAATTATGTCACGTCCTGTACGATTTAATATTCACCCTATAGAGGCAAAAATATCCGATGCTATTGGCAATGCGCCTGCCCCTGAAGGCTATGGAGGAGATGGTTTTTTTACAGCTCGTTTAAGTGATGTAGTGGGGCTTGCTCGTAAAAATTCCTTATGGCCTTTGCCTTTTGCAACTTCATGTTGTGGTATTGAATTTATGGGTACCATGGGCTCTCACTACGATTTATCTAGATTTGGATCTGAAAGAGTGGGTTTTTCTCCACGTCAGTGCGACTTATTGATGGTGATGGGAACCATTGCCAAAAAAATGGGTCCAGTGTTAAAACAAGTTTATTTGCAAATGGCCGAACCTCGTTGGGTAATAGCAGTTGGAGCTTGTGCATCAAGCGGAGGTATTTTTGATACATACAGTGTGTTGCAAGGAATAGATCAGGTAATTCCGGTTGATGTATATGTTCCTGGATGTCCTCCAAGGCCAGAAGCCATTTTGGATGGATTTATGAAAATTCAAGATTTAGTTGGGCAAGAAAGTATTAGAAGAAGAAATGGAGAGCAATACAAAGCTTTGTTAAACGGATACGGAATAGAATAGCAGGTTTTGAAAAGAATGAGCGGGTTGTTTAATGAAACAAGAAAATCAATACCGCGCAACAATTAAAATAAAACAATTGAATAGCTGAATGGCAATTGACAATCAATATATACAAATAAAGCTTACCGAAAAATTTGGTGATTTGGTATTCAACTTCGAAGACAGTTATGGAATGCTTTCTTTTGAAGCACCCAAAGAACAGAATTTAAAAGTACTGCAATATTTATACGACGAACCAACACTTGGTTTTCAGTTTCTAACTGATTTGTGTGCAGTAAATTACCCGGATGATAAAGGCAGAGAATTAGCGGTTGTATACCATTTGCACAACTTGCAAACCAATACCCGTATTCGTTTTAAGGTATTTACATCTATTGAAAATACAGATGTATTTACGGCATCTAAATTATTTTCAGCTGCTGATTGGATGGAAAGAGAAACTTTTGATTTTTATGGAGTCAATTTTGTAGGGCATCATAATCTCAAAAGAATATTAAATGTAGATGAAATGGATTATTTCCCTTTAAGAAAGGAATTTCCACTTGAAGATCAAACCAGAATTGATAAAGACGACGAAATGTTTGGAAGAGGATAAAATAAATGCAATCATGACTGAACATCACCACCATATTACACTGCCAGACGGCTCCATCGAAAAGCAAACCACTACTTTAAATGTAGGACCTACGCATCCTGCAACTCATGGGGTGTTTCAAAATATTATGGAATTGGATGGGGAGCGAGTAGTATCTACAGAACAAACTGTTGGATACATTCACCGCGCATTCGAAAAATTAGCAGAGCGCCGACCACTCTATCAAGTTACTCCAATTACCGATCGTTTGAATTATTGCAGTAGCCCCATTAATAATATGGGTTGGCATTTAACATGTGAAAAATTATTGGGCGTAGAAACGCCTAAACGGGTTGATTATTTAAGGGTGATCATTATGGAGTTGGCGAGAATCTCCGATCATTTAATTTGTAATTCAATTGTTGGGGTAGATACCGGCGCGTACACCGGATTTTTGTATGTAATGCAATACCGCGAATTAATTTATGAAATATATGAAGAAGTATGTGGGTCCCGTCTTACTACTAATATTGGGCGTATTGGCGGCTTTGAAAGGAATTTCACAAATACAGCATTTACGAAACTCGAGAAATTCTTAAAAGAATATCCAAAAGTGTTGAAGGAATTTGAAGGTCTTTTTACACGCAATCGAATATTCATGGAACGCACTATTGGTGGAGGTGCTATCAGTGCAGAACGCGCTTTGAATTATGGATTTACCGGACCAAATTTACGTGCTGCTGGTGTTGATTATGACGTACGTGTGCATAGTCCATACAGCAGTTACGAAGATTTTCAGTTTGATATTCCTGTTGGTAAAACAGGCGATAACTATGATCGTTTCTTGGTGCGCAATCAAGAAATGTGGCAGAGCTTAAGTATTATCGAGCAAGCCTATCAAAAAATTCAAGCATTCAAGGGAGCTGAAGCAGAAATCTACCATGCAGATGTGCCGGAATATTATCTTCCTAAAAAAGAAGATGTATATACCAAAATGGAAGCGTTGATTTGGCATTTTAAAATCATCATGGGTGAAGTTGATATGCCCAAAGGTGAAGTGTACAAGGCAGTTGAAGGCGGTAACGGAGAATTGGGATTCTATTTAATCAGCGATGGAGGAAGAACACCATTTAGATTGCATTTCCGCAGACCTTGCTTTATTTATTATCAGGCTTATCCTGAATTGATTAAAGGAGGAATGCTCAGTGATGCAATTGTAACAATGAGTAGTTTGAATTTGATTGCTGGGGAGCTAGATGCGTAAACCACCCCCTACCCCCTAAAGGGGGAAAGGGTTTTGAAATAATATTTGTTAATCACTTGAACTTTAAATAAAGTTTAAGACAAAGCCCCTTTAGGGGTTGGGGTAGTATGATACAATTTTCAAATGAGCAAATGACTGAGTTTAACAGACTCGTAAGTCATTATCCCGAAGGGAAACAGAAAAGCGCATTGCTTCCTGTTTTGCATTTGGCGCAGAATAGTTTTGGCGGATGGTTGAGTTCAGATACCATGGACTATGTAGCATCATTGTTACAGATCAAACCTATTGAAGTATATGAAGTAGCAACATTCTACAGCATGTACAATTTAAAACCTGTTGGAAAATACATGTTTGAAGTATGTCAAACAGGTCCTTGTATGATCAGTGGATGTGATGATATCATTGATTATATCGGAAAAACATTGGGCATTAAACCAGGAGAAACAACTGCGGATGGTTTATTTACTTTAAAAACGGTGGAGTGTTTAGGAGCTTGTGGTTATGCACCGATGATGCAGATGGGAAAAACCTACAGAGAACATTTAACAAAAGAAAAAGTAGACAGTATCATTGCTGAATGCAGAAATAATGCAGCAGCCAATAATTAAAATAAAGCGCTAATGCCGATTGTTTCAATCGCGTACTGGCAAACTGAAAGTTATGGGTGTAAAAATATTATTAGACAAAGCACATGTAGAAGGGATACGCTACTTTGATGTATACCGCCGGGAAGGTGGCTATCAAGCAGCAGAAAAAGCCTTGAAAGAAATGTCTACAGATGCCATTGTTGAAGAGGTGAAGAAAAGTGGATTGAGGGGAAGAGGTGGTGCTGGATTTCCTGCAGGAATGAAATGGAGTTTTATTGCAAAACCAGAAGGTGTTCCACGTCATTTGGTTTGTAATGCCGATGAGAGTGAGCCTGGTACTTTTAAAGACAGGTATTTGATGGAATTTTTACCTCATTTATTAATTGAGGGTTTACTTATTTCATCATATGCTTTAGGGAGTCATGATACTTATATCTATATCCGTGGAGAATATGCTTGGATTGTAGATATTTTAGAACAAGCTATTGAAGAAGCAAAAGCAAATGGATTTTTAGGAAAAAATATTTTAGGTACCGGATTCGATTGCAATATTTATGTGCATCGTGGTGCTGGTGCTTATATCTGTGGAGAAGAAACTGCATTGATCGAATCATTGGAAGGTAAAAGAGGAAACCCTCGTATCAAGCCTCCATTCCCTGCAATTCAAGGTGTATGGCAAAGACCCACAGTAGTAAACAATGTAGAAACATTGGCAGCCGTTGTTCCTATTATAAGAATGGGCGGAGATGAGTATGCAAAAATTGGAGTGGGCAGATCTACTGGTACAAAATTAATTTCAGCATGTGGTAATATTAATAAGCCAGGGGTGTATGAAATTGATATGACTATTTCTGTTGAAGAATTTATTTATTCCGATGAATATTGTGGTGGTATTGCCAATGGTAAAAGATTAAAAGCTTGTATTCCTGGCGGATCATCTGTTCCAATCTTACCAGCTAATTTATTGTTGCGTACTGCCAAAGGCGAGCCTCGATTAATGAATTACGAAGGCTTGAGTGATGGTGGTTTTGCAACAGGATCTATGTTGGGTTCGGGCGGATTTATTGTGTTGGACGAAGACCAGTGTATTGTAAAAAATACCTACACTTTAGCTCGTTTTTATCGCCATGAAAGTTGTGGGCAATGTTCTCCTTGTAGAGAGGGAACAGGATGGATGGAAAAGATTTTAAAAAACATCGATACTGGAAATGGGAAGATGAGCGATATCGATTTATTATGGGATATTCAACGCAAGATAGAAGGGAATACCATTTGTCCTTTGGGTGATGCTGCTGCCTGGCCTGTTGCTGCGGCAATTCGTCATTTTAGGGATGAATTTGAATGGCATGTGTTGAATCCGGAAGAATCGCAAAAAAGAAATTACGGACTGGCGCATTATGCCGATCCGATATATGTAGCAACCCCCTGACCCTCCCGACCAGTCGGGACAGGCTCTGAAGGGGGAAGGAGTTACGATAAAAGATTAGAGATAAAAGATAAGAGATAGAAGATAAGAGATAGAAGATAAGAGATAGAAGATAAGAGTTTTGAAATAATATTTTTTAACCACTTGAACTTAAAAAAGTTTAAGACAAAGCCCCTTTAGGGGTTGGGGTATATGTCAGATTCTACATTATTTAAAGTAACAATCGATAATATCACGATTGAAGTGCCAGCAGGAACTACTGTTCTCAATGCTGCACGTAAAATTGGTGGTGAAGTAGCACCTCCTGCAATGTGTTATTATAGCAAGTTAGAAGGAAGTGGAGGAAAATGCAGAACCTGTTTGGTAGAAGTAAGCAAGGGTTCAGAAAAAGATCCCAGACCAATGCCTAAATTGGTAGCTAGTTGCAGAACAACGGTAATGGATGGAATGGAAGTTAAAAATATCACCAGCGAAAAAGTAATTGATGCAAGAAACGGAGTGGTAGAATTTTTATTAATCAATCATCCTTTGGATTGTCCGGTTTGTGATCAAGCAGGCGAATGTCATTTACAGGATTTAAGTTACGAACATGGTAAAGAAGGAACTCGATATGAATTTCAAAGAAGAACCTTCAAGAAACACGATATAGGTCCTTATATACAATTACACATGACAAGATGTATTCTATGTTATCGTTGTGTATATACGGCCGATCAATTAACCAACAAGAGAGAGCACGGCATTTTAGATAGAGGAGATCATGCTGAGATTGCTACATTCATTGAAAAGAGTTTAGACAACGATTTTATAGGAAACGTAATTGATGTTTGTCCTGTAGGAGCATTAACCGATAAAACATTCCGTTTTAAAAATCGTGTTTGGTTTTTAAAACCAATGGATGCACATAGAGATTGCCCAACTTGTTCTGGTAAAGTGACTTTATGGAATAGAGGTGATGAAGTGTTTAGAGTAACTGCAAGAAAAGATCAATGGGGTGAAGTAGAAGATTGGATTTGTAATACATGTCGCTTTGAGAAAAAGAAAACAAGTGATTGGGTAATTGAAGGACCTAGAATGATCGACCGTCATTCAGTAATATCTCAAGGGCATTATGCTGGTAATGTTGGAACAACTATACCAACAGAAACATTTGAAAAAGTGCACAATGGACGTCAACCAAATTTGCTAATGGACATCCATGATGTAAGCAATGTAAACAAACAGCATATTCGTTTGAGTTTATTGGAAAGACCAGCTCATTCAACAGATTTTACACCTAATCAAGATTAATTAATTATACGCATGACACTATTGGCTTTTGATTGGATTTTAATGGTAGAGAAATTGATTCTGATTGCAATCATTGTATTTGCAAGTTTAGGCATTGCTTTATATACCACCTTTGCGGAACGTAAAGTGGCCGCTATTTTACAAGATCGTCCAGGACCAAACAGGGCTGGACCTTTTGGGCTTCTACAACCATTTGCAGATGGATTGAAATTAATCATGAAAGAAGAAATCATCCCCAACTCTTCCAATAAAGCTTTATTTATTTTAGGCCCTGGATTGGCGATGACAGCTGCATTAATGACTTGCTCTGTAATTCCTTGGAGTAGCCATGTAGAATTATTTGATCGAAAAATTGATTTGCAAATTGCAGATATTAATATTGGTATTTTATACATTTTTGGAGTAGTGAGTTTGGGTGTTTATGGTATCATGATTGGTGGATGGGCATCGAATAATAAATTTTCTTTGATGGCCGCATTAAGAGGGGCATCTCAAGCGATCAGTTATGAGTTAGCGATGGGGCTTTCATTGATAGCTGTTCTGATGATATCTGGCTCTTTGAGTTTAAAAACAATTGTTGATGAACAAATGGCAGCTGGATCATTGTGGAATATTGCTTATCAGCCTTTGGGGTTTGTTATATTTTTCATTTGTGCTTTGGCAGAGTGTAACAGAACGCCATTTGATTTACCTGAAGCTGAAAATGAATTGAATTTTGGATACCACCAAGAATACTCTTCCATGAAATTGGGATTCTATCTCTTCTCTGAATACATCAATATGATTATGAGCAGTGCCGTAATGGCTTGTTTATTTTTTGGCGGTTACGATATTCCTTTTTTAAATGAAGCAACATTATCACCTAATTTTGCCGCAATACTTGGTTTATTAGCATTATTAACCAAGATTGTAATTTTCATTTTTGTATTTATGTGGATCAGATGGACCATCCCAAGATTTCGTTACGATCAGTTGATGAATGTGGGGTGGAAAAAATTAATTCCATTGGCTTTGTTCAATATGTTATTGACGGGCGCATTGATATTATGGAAACAAGGGTAGAAGAGAGATAAGAGATAAAAGATAAGAGATAAAAGATAAGAGATAAAAGATAAGAGATACAGGTCAGCGAATATTTAAATATAAAATTGTAAAAGATTAATATAAATGCAAGCATTAACAAGCAGAGGGAAAGAAGTGAGCCGTAAGCCAATGAGCTTTATGGAGCGACTGTACATCCCCTCAATTCTAAAAGGTATGGCTATCACATTCAGCCATATTTTTAAGAAACAACCAACTATTCATTATCCTGAACAAAAGCGTGAGTTTAGCCCGGTATTCCGTGGGTTGCATGTACTCAATCGCGATGAAGAAGGTAGAGAGCGTTGCACAGCATGTGGATTGTGCGCAGTTGCATGCCCAGCAGAAGCCATCACCATGGAAGGTGCAGAACGTTTAGAAGGAGAAGAAAATAAGTATAGAGAAGAAAAATATGCCGCCAAATATGAAATCAATATGTTGCGTTGTATTTTCTGTGGTTTATGCGAAGAGGCTTGTCCTAAAGACGCCATTTATTTAAGTGAAACTTTTGCGCCGGCAAATTTTACTCGTAAGGGGTTTATTTATGGCAAGGAAGATTTGTTAATTCCAGATCCAATCACTGCTCCTGAAGAATTTGCAAAAGCAAGAGGAGCCCATAGAAACAATTAATCAAATGAGTATAGTTCAACTATTATTTTCTTTTTTAAGTGTACTTGCAATATTCGGTGCTATCATGGTATTGGTAAGTAAAAATCCAGTGCATAGTGTATTGTGGTTGATCACCGTATTCTTTGCCATTTCTGGTCATTATGTTTTATTGAATGCACAATTTTTGGCAATTGTAAATTTAATTGTTTACGCAGGTGCCATCATGGTATTGTTTCTTTTTGTAATCATGCTAATGAATTTGAATGCAGAAGCTGAGCCACGCAAACATTTATGGATGAAATTTGCCGGGGTAATTGCTGGCGGATGTTTTCTAATGGTTTTGGTTTCGTTGATTCGTCAAACAACAGAATTAACTGGTAAAACAGCATTGATGAAAGAAGGAAATATCGGTTTAATAAAGAACTTAGGAAAGGCATTGTTTAGTGATTATGTGGTACCATTTGAAATAAGCAGTGTATTGTTTTTAAGTGCAATGGTAGGTGCAGTTGTGATTGGAAAAAAAGATTGACCCCCGGCCCTCCCGACTAGTCGGGGCAGGCTCTAAAGGGGGATTTTGAACAGGCTTAAAAGTAGGTGCTGTTTCCGGGGGAAAGATGGAAGATTTTGAAATATTTTGTTAACATCCGTAAGGAATAAAAAATTGCCCCTTTAGGGGTTGGGGTTATGCCTATACAATATTATATATACTTCTGTTTGGCGCTATTTAGCATTGGTATTATTGGTGTACTTACCAGAAGAAATGCCATTATCGTTTTTATGTGCATAGAACTGATGTTGAATGCCGTGAATTTATTATTGGTTGCTTTTTCTAAAGTGCATTATGGTGCAGCTTTAGCTGGAAATCCTGCAACCACTGCAGGAGTTGATGGACAATTATTTGTTTTTTTTATCATGGTTGTTGCAGCTGCAGAAGTAAGTGTTGGGTTAGCTATTATAGTAATGATGTATAGAAATACCCATTCGGTAGATGTAAACTTTTTGAACAGATTGAAAAATTAGTATGAATAAAATTGTTTTTTTAGTTCCCCTTTTCCCTCTGTTGGGATTTCTGATCAACGGATTAGGAAGAAAGTCATTGTCTAAGTCGGCCATTGGAATTATTGGTTCAGGAGTAATACTATTGTCCTTTCTTACTTCATGTTATTTATTTGCCATTGTTAATTCGGCAGCAGAAGGTCAGTTGCAGTCGGTAGTAACGTTGTTCAACTTTATATCGGTAGATGCCTTCACCATCCCATTTGCATTTCAAGTAGATCAATTGTCGGTTTTATTTTTATTGATTATTACAGGAATTGGCTTTTTAATACATCTCTATTCTTCGGCTTATATGAAAGACGAAGAAACACATCATTTTGGGAGGTACTTTGCCTATTTAAATTTATTTGTTTTCTCCATGTTGTTATTGGTAATGGGCGCCAACTATGTTATTATGTTTATTGGTTGGGAAGGGGTAGGATTGTGTTCTTATTTGTTAATAGGGTATTGGTTTAAAAACAATGATTTCAACTACGCAGCTAAAAAAGCATTCATCATGAATCGCATTGGCGATTTAGGATTTTTGTTAGCAGTATTTTGGTTACTGTTTAAATTGGGTACTGTAAACTATGGCGATGTATTTGCTCAGGTTGCCAGCTTGAGTAGTTTTGATATTGCTGCCATTACTACTTTGCTATTCATTGGTGCAATGGGAAAGAGCGCACAAATTCCTTTGTATACATGGTTGCCAGATGCAATGGCAGGTCCAACTCCAGTATCAGCTTTGATACATGCTGCAACAATGGTAACCGCAGGTATATATATGATTGCGCGTAGCAATATTTTATTTACGATGGCACCAACCACGCAAACCCTGATTGCGATTATTGGTTTATCAACCGCCATTTTTGCTGCAACCATTGCATTCAAACAAAATGATATTAAAAAAGTATTGGCTTATTCTACAGTAAGTCAATTAGGCTATATGTTTTTAGGATTAGGCGTAGGGGCTTATACTGGAGCAGTTTTCCATGTTATGACCCATGCTTTTTTCAAAGCCTTGCTTTTCTTAGGTGCAGGTTCTGTAATACATGCCATGCATCATGAGCAAGACATTCGAAAAATGGGGAATCTTAAAAAATACATGCCCATAACACATATCACTTTTCTATTAGCTTGTTTGGCTATCGCGGGAATACCACCTTTCTCAGGATTCTTTTCTAAAGATGAGATATTAGCTGCTGCATTTGCCAACAATCCGATCTACTATTATATTGGCGTTGCTGGAGCTTTGATGACTGCATTTTATATGTTCCGATTATATAGCCTTACGTTCTTAGGAAAGTTCAGAGGAACCCATGATCAAGAACATCATTTGCATGAAAGCCCTGCAGCAATGACTATTCCTTTAATTGTATTAGCCGTACTTTCTGTTGCTGGTGGGTTTATTGGCATACCTGAAGTGTTTGCAGAAAACAAACATTGGTTAGAACATTTTCTTGCCCCCATTTTTGCTGAATCAACCAAATTGTCAACAGTGCATCATTTAAGTCATTCGCAAGAATATATCATGATGGGTACTGTAACAGTATTGATTATTGGTGTTATTTTATTTGCAATTAATGCATTTAAGAAATTTACTGGTGAAAATGAATTGGCCGAAACTGGTTTAGGAAAATTGCTCGAGAACAAATGGTATATAGATGAGTTGTACAATAAAGTAGTTGTTGGTCCTATTAATTCATTAGCTGGGTTCTCTAAAAACTTTATTGAGAAAGTAGGAATTGATGGAGCAGTAAATGGTGTTGGAAAATTAGTATCCTATAGCTCAAGGCAATTGCGATTGGTCCAAAGCGGTCAAGTTGCGAGTTATCTTTTAATTATGATTTTATCGATAGTGGTATTTTTTATCATATGGTTCAACGATATCACCATCATGAAATTTTTAAATAAATTATTTTAATTCTATTCATCAAGTAGCATAGTATAATGATAGCCTTATTACTCATATTAATTCCTTTAGTTGCTGGTTTCTGTTCATTTGGATTGAAGCAGGGATCTTCTGCTAAAAACTTTTCTTTGCTAATTTCAATTATAACTTTGGTTATTGCTCTATTTGCAATTGGTTCACCAACTGGAGGATCATACGATTCAGCATGGTTAACCGATTTGGGCAGTAGGTTTACTTTGAAATTAGATGGCATGGGCAAAATGCTCTGCTTGCTCACTGCAGTTTCCTATCCTTTGATTTTTGCTGCTGTTTATAAAAATGAATACAAAAACCCTGCATCTTTTTTTGGCTTGATGTTACTTACTCAAGCAGGTTTGATGGGCGTCTTTTTAGCAGCCGATGCGCTGTTGTTTTATTTCTTTTGGGAATTGGCTTTAATTCCAGTTTACTTTTTGTGTTCTTTGTGGGGAGGAGAAAAAAGGATTGCAGTTACTTTTAAATTTTTCGTGTACACTTTTATCGGTTCTTTGCTAATGTTGGTTGGTATCTTGTATGTGTATTTTCATACAGCAGATCATTCTTTTGCTTTACAATCTTTTTACAAAGCACAACTTAGCAACCATCAACAGTCTTATGTGTTTTGGTTGTTTTTTATTGCATTTGCAATTAAAATGCCCA
>CANGTR010000038.1 GCA_947456855.1 Sphingobacteriia bacterium
CAATTGCAAGCATTGGGTGGAAGTGCTTTTGTAAATGAATTGCACAATTATATGTCTTCGTTTTCTACATTTGGCAGAGGTGCTATGTGGTTTACCAATAATCATTATAGGGATTATGACACTACCGATACGCGTGTTTTAAATGGTGTTGTTCATAATTACGAAATGAACAATGCTGCCAAAACAAGGTATTTTTATCCTTCTTGGCAAGCCTATAATTACCGAGTAATAAATGGCCTTACTTATGCAAATAATGGCACAACTGATGATCGTGCATATACCATTAAATACAGCGATGTTGCCGATCCTACTGTTTCTAGAAGTGATGCACATTTTCCAATGATACGTTTTTCGGAAATGCATTTGATTGTTGCTGAATCGGATAATGAAATCAATAACGGGCCTACTGCACAGGCATATACTGCATTAAATACAATACGAAATAGAGCCAAAGCTCAAACTGCTCCGGCTAATTTATCACGTGACGAGTTTAGAAGTTTTGTACTAGCAGAAAGAGCAAGAGAATTTGTTTTTGAAGGAATAAGAAGATATGATTTAATGCGTTGGGGCGTTTATTTACAAGTCATGAATAAAATAGGTATTGGACAAAACAATATTACAAAAGTGCGAAATACCCGCAATTTGTTATTGCCAATTCCACAAAGTGAACTAAACTCAAATACATTAATACCTGCCAATAACCCTGGTTGGTAAAATCATCTAAAAATTTAAATTTATGTATACCAATAGTATTAAAAAATCACTGAACCCAATAACACTAGGTTGTATTGCATTTTGTTCAGTGCTGCTTTTAGTTTCTTGTAAAAAAGACAATTATGTCGATTATTCTACAAAATTCAATGCACTGCCACCCAGCATTTCTGCTGTAACTGATTTAAACAATAGAGCATTGGCTTTGTCTTCTGTAGTGTATGGCGATTGGATAATTATTAAGGGTCAAAACCTTGGAACAACATCTAAAGTAGAATTTAGCACTGTGGCTGCTGCAGATTCTTTATTTAGCGCAGATGACACAACCATTACAGTAAAAATACCTGCTAATTTACCCGACCCGGTTAATAATCCTATCACGGTAACTACAAAATATGGTAAAGCGGTATACGGTTTTAAAATTTTACAGCCAGCACCAGTGATCAGTTCCTTTTCACCAGGCGCTGGCGGAGCTGGAACAGAAGTTACCATTACAGGTGATTATTTTTCGGGAGTAAGTAGCGTTAAACTAAACACAACAGATTTGGCCATTGTATCTAGCTCGAAAACTCAAATTAAAGTTACTATCCCCGCAACAATTACTGGCGGCTTCTTTTTTGTAACAACCCCTTCTGGTACTACCAGAGCGGCCATTTCATATGGCTTAGGCTATGTAATTTATGCAGATGCACTTACTGCTGGTTGGTCCAATACATCGTATAGCACAACCGCAATCTTTAACAATACCGCAAATGTTCTTCGCGGTACCAACTCGGTTAAATGCAATTACACCGCTACTTTTGGCGGTTTTAGATTAACTAAAGCGGCACCTTCTATTAGTACAGCAGGCTATTCTACAGTTAAGTTTTCCGTATATGGCAGCACCAATTCTGGTGGATTTAAGATAAGGGTTATTTTAAATGGAAGTTCAACAGCAACTTTTACTTTAACCCTTCCAACTACATTAGGTGTTTGGACGCAAGTTGAAGTGCCATTGTCTAGTTTGGGTAATCCGGCAACTATATCTTCTATTGAACTTAAAGAATTTAGTGGAAGAATTTTTGAAGTATTTTTTGACGATATTGGTCTCTTTTAAATACAAGTTTAATGCTTTGTGTATACCGGTATTGTTTGTTTTTTTTGATTGTATTATCTAGTACAATTATACAAGCACAACAATGTTCAGATGTTTTAGCAACACCCTTAACTCAAAAGCTGTACAATCATCTTTACCAATTAAAAGATGCGTATACAATTTTTGGACACCAAGATGCCATGGCCTATGGTGTTGGATGGCGTGGCGTTGCAGGTAAAACTGATATTGCTGATGTAGTGAATGATTGCCCTGGACTATATGGATGGGATATTGCTAACATAGAGTTAGCGGCTAAAAACAATATTGATGGAGTGCCCTTTAGCAAAATCAGGTCCTATATTCAGGATGCCTATGCAAGGGGTGCCGTAAGTACTATAAGTTGGCATGCCAATAATCCATTCACTGGCAAAAATGCATGGGATACCACAAGTCAAACAGTAGCATCTATTTTACCAGGTGGTGTACAACACCAGAAGTATATACTTTGGTTAGATAGAGTAGCTGCTTTTTTACAATCCATTAAAACGGTTGATGGAAATTTTATACCTGTTTTGTTTAGGCCTTTTCATGAGTTAACGGGAGATTGGTTTTGGTGGGGTAAAAACAATTGTACCCCAGCGCAATTTATTGCCTTGTGGAATTTCACCCAAGATTATTTAACAAAATCAAAGAACATACATCACCTTATTTATGTGTACAACACTGCAGATTTTGAAGATGCACAATCGTTTTTGCTAAGGTATCCGGGAGATAACCGTATTGATATTTTAAGTTTTGATAGGTATCAATATGAAGGAGTAGATGGGCCTGCTATTTTTTTACAAGTAATGAAACGTCAATTGGGTATACTAACCAAGCTGGCAGCAGAGAAACAAAAAATTGCGGCTATTGCAGAAACTGGTTACGAATCCATACCAGATCCGCAGTGGTGGACATCTATCTTGTATCCTTTGTTACAAAACTATCCTGTATCACATGTACTAGTTTGGCGCAACGCAGGGTTTATGAAATCTACCCAAAAAATGCATTACTACGCACCGTATCCTGGTCAAGTATCTGAAGCCGATTTCAAACTTTTTTATACTTATCCAAAAATGCTATTCGAAAAAAAACTAGCCACTAAAAATATCTATCAATAATAAGGATATGAAATTACACGCCCTAGATATTGCCATCATTATAGCGTATTTGGCTACCATGATTTTTATTGGATTTTACATGCGTAAAAAAGCCAAGGAAAGCAAAGAGAGTTATTTAATGGCAGGAAAAAAACTGCCTTGGTATTTATTGGGTTTAAGTGATGCCAGTGATATGTTTGACATCAGTGGTACTATGTGGATGGTAACACTTTGTTTTGTATATGGATTAAAAAGTGTTTGGATTCCTTGGTTATGGCCTGTTTTTAATCAGGTGTTTATGATGATGTTTTTATCTAAATGGCTTAGAAGGTCCAATGCCAATACGGGTGCAGAATGGCTTGCTACTAGGTTTGGATCATCTGGTAAAGGAGTTAAAGGAGCACATACAGTGGTTGTGGTTTTTGCACTTATCGGATGCCTTGGATTTTTAGCTTATGGATTTATTGGGCTCGGAAAATTTATTGAAATATTTATCCCGTGGGGGTCTGTATCGGCGTATATACCTTTTGATATACCTGCAGCCTATGTTGCGCATTTTTATGGTATCGTGTTTACTTTTTTTGCCATGTTTTATTCTATTTTAGGTGGGATGCATAGTATTGTTTTAGGTGATTTAATTAAGTATTTAATTATGACAGTCGCCTGTATTGCAATAGCCGTTATTGCCATGGCGCATTTGCACAATGGAACCAATGCGCTGGCTATTCCAGAAGGTTGGTTAACGCCTTCCTTCAACTGGGATTTAAATTTAGACTGGTCTAGCATTAATAATGCGGTTAATGATAAAATTAATTCGGACGGGTATAGTTTGTTTGGACTCTTTTTTATGATGATGCTTTTTAAAGGAATTTTTGCAAGTTTGGCTGGGCCTGCGCCTAATTATGATATGCAAAAGATTTTATCTACCAAGTCTCCAAAGGAAGCTAGTAAAATGACAGGCTTTGTTTCCATTATTTTACTTCCCATACGTTATTCGATGATTATTGGTATAACGGTATTGGCCATTTTATACTACAAAGATTTAAATATAGCTTCTGTTGATGGGCCAGATTTTGAAAAAATATTGCCGGCAACTATCTATGCTTTCTTACCTGTTGGTATTTTAGGCATTACGTTAACTGGTTTGCTCGGTGCATTTATGGGTACATTTTCAGGTACTTTAAATGCGGCACAGGCCTATATCATCAATGATATTTATTTAAAGTACATAAAGCCAGATGCCAACAATAAAACAATCGCCACCACCAATTACTTAGTAGGTATACTGGTGGTTCTGCTAGGTATTGTGCTTGGTTTTTTTGCCAAAGATGTAAATAGTATTTTACAATGGATTGTGGGTGGTTTATATGGAGGTTATATAGCTGCCAATTTATTTAAGTGGTATTGGTGGCGTTTTAATGCCAATGGTTTTGTAATGGGTATGGCAACGGGTATTGTTTCTGCCCTTGTGTTCTTAAAAATCTATGACGGTTTGTTTTTAAATGTATGGCCCATTATTTTCTTACTATCGATCATTGGTTGCTTGGTTGGTACCTATACGGCACCTCCTACCAATAGAGACACCCTTATGGCATTTTATAAAACGGTTAAGCCTTGGGGTTTTTGGAAACCCATTCATGCAATGGTTGTTGAAACAGATCCAACTTTTGAACCCAACAAAAGGTTTGGCCTTGATATGTTTAATGTGGTTATAGGGATGATAGCTCAAACCTGTTTAACCTTGTTACCTATTTATATAGTATTGTGGTTAAAAACACCATTATTTATTACCCTGGCTATCTTGGCCATTGCGGTGATTGTGTTGAAAAGAACTTGGTGGAATAAATTAGAAGATTAGAAATTAATAAAGCATGAGTAAGCAATTTAATGAGCGGTTACAGCAAATAAGAAGCAATTATGCATCTTTACTTGCTACAAAAAATGAGGAGGCGGTATACAATGGGTTGGTTAGAAGGTATAAGTATCCTGTGTTAACGGCAGCGCATGTTCCTATAGAATGG
Organism: Sphingobacteriia bacterium; assembly: GCA_947456855.1. Classification (GTDB taxonomy): domain Bacteria; phylum Bacteroidota; class Bacteroidia; order Chitinophagales; family Chitinophagaceae; genus Sediminibacterium. Next base: position 4,947 of record CANGTR010000038.1, read on the forward strand.
CGATACGATTGCAATGAAACTACCAATCCATTTTTAATGGAACGCTTTGGTATCAATGCCGTGTTTAATGCGGGTGCAATGTTTTGGAATGGGAAGTATATTTTAGCCGCCCGTGTAGAAGGATATGATCGAAAATCATTTTTTGCAATTGCGCAGAGTGATAACGGAATAGATGGATTTACTTTTTGGGATACACCCGTTTTATTACCAGAAACGGAGGAGCCAGATACCAATGTATATGATATGCGGTTGGTGCAACACGAAGATGGTTGGATCTATGGTTTGTTTTGTACAGAACGCAGACAAAAAGGAGTGCCCGACGCAGACCAGTCTTCTGCTGTTGCACAATGTGGTATTGCTAGAACAAAAGATTTAAAAACATGGACGCGTTTGCCCGATTTAATAACTACATCCAATCAACAACGCAATGTTGTGTTACATCCAAAATTTGTAAATGGAATGTATGCGCTTTATACCAGACCGCAGGATGGTTTTATTGAAGCAGGTTCCGGCGGGGGTATTGCTATAGGTTACACCAAACAAATGAATGGTGCGGTGATTGAGGAAGAAACCTTAATCGATAAGCGTGTATATCATACCATCAACGAGATAAAAAATGGCCTGGGTCCTGCACCAATTTATACGGCGCATGGATGGTTGCATCTTGCCCATGGTGTGAGAAATACGGCAGCGGGTCTGCGTTATGTATTGTATTTATTTATGACTGATTTGCAAGAAATTGGAAAAATAATTTATAAGCCTGCTGGATATTTTATGGCGCCAGAAGGAGAAGAGCGAGTGGGAGATGTATCTAATGTATTATTTTCAAATGGATGGATTGAGCGAGAAGATGGTTCTGTTGCCATTTATTATGCATCTTCGGATACACGGATGCATGTGGCTACCACAAGCATTGAACAGTTGGTTGATTATGTAAAAAATACCAACCCAGACGGATATACTTCTGCAAATGCTGTTGGTAGGGTGATGCAAATAATAAAGCGCAACGCATAAACAGTTTTAAGTATGCTTATTAATCCTGCAATCAAAAATTCACTTCTTAGCTATAAAGCAGCAGTAGAAGTAGAATTAGCTTCTATTTTAGATTGGTGGATGGAGCATATGGTTAATAAAGAAACAGGTTTTTTTTATGGTGAAGTAAGTAGCACTAATCAACCAGACGCCCATGCGCCAATTGGTCTAGTGCTTCAGAGCAGACTTTTGTGGACATTCTCTACTTCCTTCAAGCATACCAATAATCAAGCATATCTAAACTTTGCACATAAGGCTTACCAGCAATTGCTGACCCTGTTTTATGATAAGCAGTATGGTGGCATGTTTTGGTCTGTGCACCCAAGTGGTGTACCTGTGTCTACAAAAAAGCAAGCATATGGAATTGCTTTTGCAATTTATGGCTTAGCGGCTTATTATGAAGCTGCTAAGAACCAGGACGCACTGGACAAAGCAGCCGAACTATACAGTTGTTTAGAAAAAAATTTTTACGATCCAGTATATGGAGGCTATATAGAGTCTTTGGGGAATGATTTTTCTGTTATCGAAGACGTTCGTTTAAGTGATAAAGACCAAAATGCAATCAAGTCTATGAATACGCATTTGCATGTGATTGAAGCATATGCAATGTTATATGTTGTTTTGCCCACTGAATCGATAAAGCGTTCTATTGAGCAACTGCTTGATATTTTTGAGCAGCATATTATTGATGCAACCAGATTTCAGCAGCAATTGTTTTTTGAAAAAAACTGGACCTGTACCTCTGCCCTAGTTTCTTATGGACACGATATTGAAGCCTCTTGGCTTTTACAAGAAGCAGCAGTTGTTATTGGAGATTTTGCACGCATAAAAAAGTACATAAATTTTGCGCAGTGTATGGCAGCAGCAGTTGCACGAAATTTATCTTCTGCAGGCGCTGTTTATAACGATTACAATACCAATACCAAGGAATTAGATAGAGGGATAGACTGGTGGCCACAAGCTGAAGCCATGGTGGGATTTTTAAATGCATTTCAAAATAGCGGCAATGCTGATTTTGTTCAAAAATCTTTATCTAGCTGGGCGCTAGTTCAAACATCATTTAAAGACCTTCAATTGGGGGAGTGGCACTGGGGGTATAACGCTAACGGGGTCTTGCTAAAAAAAGAAAAAGCTGGTTTTTGGAAATGCCCTTATCACAATAGTAGGGCCTGTATTGAAGTGGCGCAGCGAGTTAGCCAATTATTAAAGTAGCCTATTTAAAACTGTCTTCATGCAAAAAAACTGCTTGTTAATTGTATTATTGATTTTCTTATTCATGCATAATGCTTTTTCTCAGCGGCAAAGTTACCGACATTTTCTGCCTACACACAAAGCCATCAATTATATGGGTCGGATAGATTTTTCCAATCCGTTGCGTCCTAGTTTTTGGCAACCAGGAGTTACTATAGATGGTGTTTTTAAAGGAGATTCTTGCGGCATTATTTTGGAAGATGAAATCAAGTGGGGATCTAATCATAATTATATTGAAGTGGTGTTGGATAACCAACCGGTTCGGTTAAAACTATCTAAAGCCCGAGATACCATTTGGGCGGTAGGAACTTCAAAAAAAGTTTGGCATACGCTACAAGTTTGTAAAAACACAGAAGCAAATATTGGAGGCTTAAGTTTTTTGGGGTTGATTTGTAAAGATCTTCGTGAATCTAAAACTACCATGGTAAATGCCATTGAATGTATAGGCAATTCAATTACCTGTGGTACGGGCAGTGATCAGACTGATATACCTTGTGGAAAAGGAGGTTGGTATGATCAGCACAATGCCTACCAAAGTTATGGCATGGTATTGGCGAGAAAATTAAATGCCCAAGTGCATTTATCTTCTGTTTCTGGAATTGGCCTTATGCATAGCTGTTGCAATTTGCCAGTAACCATGCCAACTGTTTTTGATAAAATCAATATGAGTGAAAATAAAATTCCATGGAATTTTACTCGCTACCAACCCTCTATTGTAACCATTTGTTTGGGTCAAAATGATGGCGTACAAGATTCAGCCATTTTTGTAAGTAACTATGTGCGCTTTTTACAAGATTTGCGCAATAAATATCCTTCAGCAAATTTTATTTGTCTTTCTAGTCCTATGGCAAATGCTGGCCTTAAGGCTTTCATGGTTAAAACTATTCAATCAGTTGTTGCAGTTGCTAAAGCGGGTGGCGACAATAAAGTTGCTGCATATTTCTTTCAAAAACAGTACAATGCTGGTTGCGATGGCCACCCTACCTTAGAAGAACACAAAGCAATTGCGGAGGAGTTGGCTATTTATATCAACACCTATTAAGGTCAACCCATGGTTTGCTTAAAATCCTATTTGGTATCATTTCCTTAACATTGGCGTAACAATTCGATAACATTGGAAGGACATTTTTGCAGCATTAAATAATACATGCTGTGAAGAAGTTGATTACCCTATTATTACTCGTACTTACTAGCTCCCTTGTAATTGCCCAAAAAGCAAAGATTGCAGGAAAAGTAACCAATGCTCGCAATGAAGGGTTAAGTGGTGTAACCATTAAAATTTCAGGTGGTGCATCAGGTTTTACCAAAACAGATCTAGATGGCAACTTTATTCTTACAGTAGAACCGGGTAAAAAATACAGTATTGTATTGTCTTATATTGGATACAAAGACAAAACCATCGATGATATTTCTTTGCCAGCAGGTAAAACCGAAGATTTCTTAAGTATCTTATTAGAAGACGGCGGCAAAAAATTAACCGATGTTACAGTTACTACTTCAGCAAGATCTTCTTCGGCAAAAGGAGAAACAGTAAATGCCTTAATTGCATTTCAAAAAAATACCAACACGGTAGCTTCAGTAATTTCTGCTGAAGCCATTCGTAGATCTCCCGATAAAAATACGGGGGAAGTGCTTAAAAGAACGCCAGGAGCAAGTATACAAGAAGGAAAATTTTTAATTGTTCGTGGATTGGCTGAAAGATACAATTTGGCCATGTTAAATGGCATTCAGTTAGGAAGTACAGAGCCAGACAGAAAAGCATTTTCTTTCGATTTGATTCCTTCAAACATGATTGATAATATTGTTATCAATAAGGCCTTTGTTCCAGAGCTACCAGGAGAGTGGGCTGGAGGATTGGTGCAAGTAAATACCAGAGATATTCCTGCAAAAAACTTTTTCACCATTCAAATAGGTACAGGCTTTAACACACAAACTGCATCAAATAATTTTTACCAATACAAAGGCGGAAAAACAGATTGGTTGGGAATTGATGATGGAACCAGATCTTTACCCGGATCTTATACTACCAAATCTCAGTTTGATGCATTAAGCCCTCAGCAAAAAACTGAAATGGGAAAAGAGTTTGAGAATATTTGGACGGCCAATACTACCAATGGACTCAATCGTTTTAATGGTCAAGTTCAAATTGCAGGAGGGTTCACCAAAAATTTAAAAGGCAGTCAAAAGTTAGGAGGAATTTTTGGTCTTACTTATAATCGTTCTGCCCGCTATTTGCGCGGACAAAATAATGGGTATGCATTTTTGGGTAATGGAGCGTTTACACCGGATTTTGCTTTTAATGATGATCGTTACAGCAATGATGTTTTATGGGGTGCTTTAGGAAATCTAACTTACCAAATCAATAACAATAATAAAATTTCTTATAAAACCATCTTCAACATTAATGCTACCGATTTTACCACATTGAGAACTGGTGTTGAAGGAAATGGCAATGCAACATTAGATAGTTCTAGAGGTTATGAATATGGTTTTAAACAAAATACTTTTTGGAACAATCAAATCAGTGGAGAGCACAATATCAAACCCAATGTGCTTAAGCTAAAATGGTATGGATCGTTTACTTTATTAGATGGTTATATTCCAGATCAACGCAGGTTGTATTATCAAAAAAACAATGGAGCTGCCAATAATCCATATGTTGCCTTATTGTCTAATGTATTGTCTCAAAAAAGTGGTAATAGGTTCTACCAAAATTTAAGTGACTATGTATATTCTGCTGGTGGCGATTTGGCTTATACATTTGATGCATTGGGTGCAAAACAAACGGTAAAAGGCGGATATTTATTTCAAGTAAAAGATCGCTTGTTTGATGCAAAACCCTACTCTATTTATTTGCCAAGAGATAATCCATCACTTCGCTTACAAGACCCATCCACTATTTTCAATCCCAATAATTTTGGGGATGGATCAACTACCAGTACTTTATTGGCATTCGATGCTATCAAGGGAAATCTATACAGGTATTTAGCCAACACCATTTTAAATGCAGCATTCTTACAATTCGATAATCAGCTTGGGTCTAAGATGCGAGTTGTTTGGGGTGTAAGAATGGAAGATTATGATCAGTTAATTGGAAGTGTTAAAACTTCGGATCCGCGTCATAACTATACAAAAGTAACCGACTTTCTACCGGGGGTTAATGCTACTTATAAATTAAATCAAAAAACCAATCTGCGTTTATCTGCTTCTCAAACCATTATACGACCAGAGTTTCGTGAATTGGCTACTTTTCAATACTATGATTTTGAATTAAATGCTGCTGTGCAAGGATTGCCTACTTTGTTAAGAACCAAGGTTTCCAACTTTGATTTCAGGTACGAATTGTATCCAAGGGCAGGAGAAGTATTTTCTTTTGGAATGTTTTACAAATACTTTGATAAGCCCATTGAAATGATTTTTCAGTTTGGAGCAGGTGGCTCTAGTAATTTTAATTTTGCCAATCCAAATAGTGCGCAGGCTTATGGTGCAGAAATCGATTTTAGAAAAAAATTGGATTTCTCTGAAACATTCAAGCATTTTACTTTTCAAGCAAATGCCTCATATATCTACAGCCGTGTAGAAGATGCTAAATTATCATTAGACCGTCCTATGCAAGGTCAATCACCTTTCTTAATCAACGCTTCTATTTTATATGATCTAGAAGAGAAAGGCCTTAGTGCTACTTTATTGTACAATCAAATTGGAAGACGCATCACTTTCGTTGGAAGTTTAGATCAACCAGATATTTATGAATCTTCCAGACCAATTTTCGATTTTCAATTAACTAAAAAATTGGCTAAAGGAAAAGCAGAGTTGAGGTTGAATGTGCAGGATATTTTAAACAGGCCATTGTATTTCTATCAAAACCCTGATGGAAACACCAAACGCCATACAGAATTGGATCCAAACAGATTAACCAGACAATTTGGTACCAATATTTCTGTAACCTACGGATATACATTATAATAATTTATGAAAATCAACAAGTTTAAAAATAACAACATGAAAAGGTCAATCATTTGGGTAGCAGCTTTTGCAGGATTAGCAATTACCAGCTGTAGAAAAATTGAAATGGATGGCGGTACAACTATTACCGTTACACCTCCTCCAAACACTGGTGGTCAAACCATCACATTGTCTGGAAGAATTTCCAAAGATACTTTACTAAAAGCCAGTAATACCTATATCTTAAGCGGTTTGGTATATATGGTAAACAATGCAACCATGACCATTGAGCCAGGTACAGTTATTAAAGGAGATTTCCAAGGTACTTCTGTGGCTGCATTAACCATTACCCGCGGTGCAAAAATTGTAGCCAATGGTACTCAAGATAATCCGATCGTATTTACTTCTGCATCTCCTGTACCTCGTTCAGGAGATTGGGGTGGATTGGTTATTTGCGGAAGAGCTTCTGTAAATACTGCTACTGGCGGATCTGCTGGTACCTTAACTGTTGAAGGAGGAATTGATAATTCATTTGGAGATGGAATCGCAGGAGGTGGTGCAACCCCAAATGATGATGATAGCTCTGGTGTTTTAAGATATGTGCGTATAGAATATGCGGGATATGCATTTCAACCAGATAGAGAAATCAATAGTTTAACCATGGCTGCTGTTGGTAGAAAAACAGTTGTAGATTATGTACAGGTTACTTATGCAAAAGATGATGCTTTTGAGTGGTTTGGTGGAACAGTTAATTGCAAGCATTTGATTGCTTACAAAACACAGGATGATGATTTTGATACCGATAATGGATACAGTGGAAATGTACAATTTGGGATTGCTCTAAGAGATTCTACTATTGCCGATATTTCTCGTTCTGAAGCTTTTGAAAGTGATAATGACCCAAGTGGTTCTTTAAATGGACCACAAACAAGAGCGGTATTTAGCAATATGACTGTAATAGGACCAAGAGCTACATTGGCCAATTCTGGTAATTCATTGTATTTAACAGCTGCACAGATTCGTAGAAATTCTGGAATCTCTATTTTCAATTCTATTTTTCTAGGTTGGACAGGAGGTTTGTTGATTGATTCTCGTTTAGGTAGAGCCATCGAAAATAGTATTCGTGATAGTACTGTAAGGTTTAAAAACAATACCATTGCAGGTTGTGGTCCATTGGTGCCTGGTGTAGCACCTGCATTGGCTGATGCGATTTCTTTACAGTACATCAATGGTACACAAAGTTTACCAGGTTGGACAACAGTTGCTTCTGGAACAGATTCTGTAAGAGCACGTTTTTTAGGTGGACTTGTTGCTGGAGTAGGTAATGGATCTGGAACTATATTTCCTTTCAATGTAGTTCTGCCAACTGCTGCTGCAGCATTGTTAATTGCTCCATTTAGTTATTCAGCACCAGACTTTCTTCCTTTCGGTGGAGGCAGTGGAAATCAAGATATTTTACTTAGAGCTAGTTTTGTTGATCCTAAATTAGCCATTCCATTTTTCCAAAAAACATTGGCTCAGGATGGATCTCCATTAACCTTCCGTGGAGCTTGTGCGCCAGCAGGTGTTGATGCCAATTGGTGGAGAGGTTGGACAAGATTTGTAAATCAATAAGTTTGAATGATTATCAATCGGGGGATTGATTGAATGAAGAGCAACGAAAGTTGCTCTTTTTTTATGCAAAGCATTGAAGAATTTACAACTACCTTTTATTTCATAAAAAAAGGCCCTAAGTGTCTATTGCTATTTTTTGTAAGGCTTGTTTTTATAATCGGGTTCGTAGTCTACAAACCAACTCAACCATAAACTACGCGATAAACGCATTACAAGGGGTTGTAAAACTATTAGGATGATAATATTGGTACCTAGCCAATAAAAAATCCTATCGTCGTCTATGTCAAAGCTCAATCCTATCAATACTTTCCATGCCACAAAAGTAGCAACGGTTAATGCAACAGTTAAAGCATAACTCACATAGCCTGTGCCATAATAAAAACCAACTTCAATTTCGGTGGGCTGGCCGCATACAGGGCAATGCTCATGCATCTCCAAATTGCCTTTTAATTGATAGGCATGCGAAGATGTAAAAATATTGCCTTTTCTGCAACGCGGACATTTGTTGGCTAAAGCACTTAAAAGAGATGAATGAGAATAAGGCATAAGAGATATGAATTAAGAGATATGAGATAAGAGTTATGAGTTATGAGATAAGAGTTATGAGATAAGAGTTATGAGATAAGAGTTATGAGATACATTTTAAGAGATAAAGGTTATGCAAAATTACGATTAAATTGCTTCTAGTACTTTCTCCATTTTAAAACTTCTCGAGCCTTTAATGAGTATATGTGCATTTTGATAATTTTGTTTTTTTAACCAATCTCCGGCTTCAATTGCATTATTTAAATAAATAAATGGATGCGGTGTGTTTTTAAAATCACCTCCTACCAGCACTACAGCTTCCCAGTCATACTGCTTGATTAGCGCAACTAAGTTTTCATGTTCTTCTATACTTGCATCACCCATTTCCATCATGGCGCCAAGCATGAGTATCTTTTTTGCTGATTTGATATGTGCAAAATTTTCAATGGCTGCTTTCATACTGGTAGGATTGGCATTGTATGCATCCAAAATAATATGGTTGCTTCCTCTCTCAATCAATTGAGACCTACTATTCGAAGGTGCATATGCTTCAATAGCCGATTTTATTTTTTCATCTGGAACACCAAAAAATTTTCCAATTGTTGCTGCGCACAAAATATTGGGTAAATTATAATCACCTACCAATTGCGATTGGATACGATCAATTGTTAATCCATCCGTAATGCTTACTTCTAAAAAAGGTTCATTTGATAAAACTTTCCCCTGCACTAAACCTTGCGAATGGCCATAGAAAACCTTGTTTTGAATTCCAGCACTCATGGGTTGTAAATAATCATAGTCGGCATATATAAAAGCCACGCCATTATTTGCTCTAATAAAATCATACAATTCACCTTTTCCTTTTCTTACACCTTCTATACCTCCAAAACCTTCTAAATGTGCTTTGCCACAATTGGTAATCACACCATGTGTAGGCAATGTATACATACAATAACTTTCAATTTCCTTTTGATGATTGGCGCCCATTTCAATCACGGCCATTTCTGCATCAGCCGGGATGCTTAAAATAGTCAGCGGAACTCCAATATGGTTATTTAAATTCCCTTGTGTTGTAAATGTTTTAAAATGACTATTTAAAACAGCATAGATTAATTCTTTGCTGGTGGTCTTTCCATTACTTCCTGTAATTGCAATAAATGGTATGGTAAATTGTTGGCGATGGTATTTAGCTAGCGCTTGTAAAGTGCTTAATACATCATCCACTAAAATAATGCGCGAATTATTTACTTCAACTACTTCATCTACTATAGCATATGCTGCGCCTTGTGCCAATGCTTGAAGCGCAAAAGTATTGCCATTAAAATTAGGGCCCTTCAATGCAAAATACAAATCGCCCTTTTTAAGTTTGCGTGTATCGGTTTGAATAGAAGGATGAGTTAAAAATATTTTATAGAGTGCTGGTATTTGCATTGAAATAGAAATGTTTCATCAAAATTAAACATCTAAGTATTGAAATCCCGAAAAGTTGCCAAATATTAGTATTGAAATCCCAAAAAGTTGCCAAATATCAGGAATTCAATCCTGAAAGGTCGTTTTAAAAAAACAGCAATGATTTTTAAAATCATTTTATCTAAGTCCATTTCCATATATGTGAATCATGCAACTTATAAGCTTACACTTGTAATACTGACCCTGGTTTACTGGAGTAGGTTTGCAATTAAGATAGGCAACCCATCAATTTGCCACATTTTCTTACTATCAATTTAACATTATGAAAAAAATTATCACACTCATTGAAATTAAAATCAATCAGATGTATAGAGGTTTCTCCTCTACGAAAAGAAAGTTCTGTTAGTTTAATCAAGGCAGATGATACCAAACAAGAAGGTTTGAGATACAGTATCATGTTCGATTTTGATCAATCAAAAACCATGGAAGTGTATGAGCAGTTCTTGATTAATGTTGTTGCGCCTTTAATTAAAGACAATGCAATTGTAGATATTCATGGACATACCGATATTATTGGAGATGAAAAATACAACTTAAGACTTTCTGTTGAAAGAGCTAAAGAAGCGCAAAAAATATTGGAGCGTGCAATTAATAAAGCAGGAAGAAAAGGAGTAAAATTTGAAGCGGGTGGTTTTGGAGAAGACTTGAATATGTCTCCTTTCGAAAATAATTTACCAGAAGAACGTTTTTACAATCGGACTGTTATCATCGATATCATAAATCCTAAGTAAAACGAAAAGTGTAATCGTATTCCCCCCGATCGATTACTTTAAAGTCAGGATGCAGCTTATTTATAGCTGCATTTTTTATGCTTTAAATCGTCCTTAAATAAGGTTGAAAGGTTAAAAATCTTCTCCCAGGTTAAATACAATTCCTAAACGCAATGTATTGCTCAATGGATTACGTGTAACACCACTACCAGAAGGTACTAAATAAGAAATGTTGATTGTCATGAAGTTGATGTTAAATCCGGCACCTGCAGAAAAAGAACTGCGGTTGCCTCTCGATTTATCTTCATAAAAATAACCTGCTCTTAAAAAGAATTTTTCGTCGTAACTGTATTCTGCACCAATAGATGATGTAAATGATTTGGGATTGGAAAAAGATTGGCCATAACTGCTGATTACACTCTGGCTTCGATAGTTTGCAAGGTTTGCAGAATCAGTAGAATAATTACCCGTAGCAAAAGGAGCAGCTGGTACTAATAGTTTATTAAAATCCAATGCGAATGTAATTTTATTCATGTCGTTGATGGCTTTAGTATAGCCAAATCCAACACCCAAATTAGCAGGTAAGAAATCTTTATTACGTGCATCATTGGTATAACCCATCTTAGATCCTAAATTAGAAATGGATAAACCAGCAGTAAATCCTTCTCCATCTCCATTTACCCCGTTGTAAAACAGGGAAACATCGCCGGCAATTGAATTGCCAGCACGATATACTACGCCGGTGCCTACATCGCCAGTTACCAATCTAGAATTGATATAACGTAGTGCAACTGCTATACTTAATTGATTGTTTAGAATTCTGGTATACCCTGCATCAAATGCAAATTCAGTAGGTCTAACGGTGTTCAATACATTTCCAGAAAAATCGGTTAATTGAATATTACCCAAACTAAAAAAGCGCATGGAACTAGAAATGGCAGATGATTCATCCAATTTATGGTAAACGCCCATGCTTGCTAAATACACATCATTCAATCCCAAATCACGCAACCAAGGGGTATAGTTAAAAGCAATACCGGTTCTTTTTTTAGCAAACCCAACTTTAGATAAATTCCAAAAAACAGCATTGGCTTCTGGAGCAGTTGCAATAGCTGCATCTCCCATACCACCCGCACGTGCATCCGGAGAAATACGCAAAAACGGAACAGCAGTAGAAACAATATTGATTGAATCGGTTTGTGCAAAGTTGGAATTAATAAAACCCACACAAAGCGCAAATAGCAAAATTATTTTCTTCATCATCGATAGATTTAGACTAAACATTCGTTTATATATGCGATTGATAATTCGTAAAAGTTAAACGTAGAATTTATACCATTCAATTTGTTTAGTAAAGCAGTAATTGACCAGCGCTTTGAGTTTGTTGCGCGCCTGCTACTACAATAATACGATAAAAATAGATTCCCTTGGCTAATTTTTGGCCAGAATCTGTATCTCCAGCCCAAGCAATTTGCACATTTCTTGTACCCTCCGTATTTACAAGGCTTTGCAAGGATTTTACTTTTTGCCCAGCATTATTGTAAATATGTAAATCTACCAAGAGGTTGGTATTGGGTTGATTGTGTTCAAATGCAAATTGAGTACTTGTATTAAAAGGGTTGGGAAAATTTCTAACATGGTTAATCACCAATTTTTCTTGTTTGGCAATCGTTAATTCAATTGTTTGTTCATTGGAATTATTGTAAACATCCCAAGCTTTTAATCGAATACGGTGTTTGCCAATAGATAAGGTAGGTAATTGAAATTTCAGCTGCCCAGATTGATAACTATTGGTGTTGTAGCTAAAAAAATCATTCAATACAATGCTATTTCTTTCATCGCCGTCTATTACGGCTGTAATATCGTGGCCAATGCTGTTTCCGGTTGAATTAATTCCGGCACTATCGGAGAGATGCGCAATAAGTATTGGTTGCTCATTGGAAAGTCCGCCGTTTTTAAATAAAGTATCGTTGATAAATAATCGAATGTTGGGTCCTTGATTGTCTATTGTGCTAGAACCAATGCTGCCACTGATTTTGATCGAGCTTGTTCCTGCAGCATCAGTAGTTCCATCTTGGGCATATAAACTAATGGTTCCATTGCCTGGCTGAAATTGAATGTCTTTAGGAAGTACAAAACTAAAACTGAAAACACCATTTACAACAGTTGCTTTTCCACTGAATAAAATACTTTTTTGAATCGTAAAATTGGTTACCGGACTTGCTGCAGTATTGCCCAGTGTTTGAATGGTTTGATTTTTATCGTAAATGATTGGATATACAATGCCATTAAAATTGGAATTGATACTACCTGATGCATTTTGTATTTCTCCACGAATGGTGTATTTGCCCAAAGCTTGTAAACTATCTGTAGCAGTTATGGGTTTATTGTTGATGGAGTTTAGTTGAATTTTTCCTTTCGGAAATGCCAACTGCATGGCAGGGTCGCCTAGTAAAGCAAACTTTCTGGCATTCAATACATCGCCATTGTTTTGTATGGTTTTGTTCTTGGCAATCCTCACCGCTTCGCCCAATGAAAGATAACTGCCATCTGTATTTCGAGTGAAGGCTGTTTGAATATAATTTTCATTCATTATGCTGTTACTCGATGCAAAAACCAATCGGGTAGTAGTTAATAATGCAATGCCACCATTGTAATTTCCGTATAATAATTTTTCACCCAAAGATTGTTTTGTTGGATCATCATGCGGTGCAAAATCGCAACTAGCGGTAATGAATAAGGGTAATTTATTGGGGTTATTAAAACGATTCACTTCGGCGGCACTAAACACCCCTTCTTCTGTTAATCGTAAAAAATTACCATGCCCCGAATAATTAAAGATCAATGCTCCACTAAAAATACTGTTTACGATTGCTTCATTTACTGCAGGATATCTTGCGCCACCCGCTCCACTCATCAATGGGTAAGCATCCAAGTATAATTTTTCGGCATGAAAAATGGGGTTGGCTTGTAATGCAGTAGCAACAATGCTTTCCGAATTTATTAGGTGTAAATTATTGTCTTGATCATCGGCCAAAAAAATCATTTCTTTCCGCCAGTCTCCCAAGCTTTTTGCACCATGATAGCCAATTATTTTATCAACCATAATTTGTGCTTCGCTCAAATTATTCACTGGAATTCTTCCAACCGCAATTGTCATTGGAGATGAAGTGTTTGCATTGATATTGTCAGCTGGCCCTATCAATCCAAAAAAATCATCTGAGGTATAAGTAAGCAAGGGGTCGAGTGAATTGGCACTTTCAAAAACAGGAACTAAATTGATATTGTTGTTGATTCTATTTTTTGGATCGAAGGATCCTGCACCCAATAAAACCACATAGCTTGGTTGGGTAGATACGCTGGAAGCCTTGTTGTGCAAGTATTTGATGAAATCTCTGATAGCTGTTGGGTCGGGGGCACCACTGGAATACTCATGGTAAATTTGATCGATGGTAACTACATGATCTTTAAAACCATATTGTTGTAAATGAAATCCGGCCAAGCGATTTGCTGCAGCTAATAATGAAGCATGCGTGATGATGATTCCTTTAGCCAGACCCAAATTGTGCAAATTCTGGTTGTTGATTTTACCCAATACAATCGGTGTAGATAACTGGGCATTGTTAAATGCTATGTATTCTTTTAATGGCTGAACACTATTTTTAAAACTGAGTGCTGAGCCATTTTGTGTTACCGATAATTTAATCGGTTGTAATGAATTGCTGATATCCCAAACCATTGTTTGCGCAGGAGCGTTACTGATATTGAATTGCCCAATAGCATTGGGTTGGCTGCCACTGTTTTGCCCCCCATTGTTTTGTAGCGAACGTGTATCCCTAAAACGCAGTGCGGTGTTTTCGGTGAAGGCCAATGCCCTTCTTCCTATTATGCTAAAACTATTCAACCATCCTTCTGCACCTGCTGCAGCAGATTGAAATTGAAAACTCAAAGACAACAATGCTTGATTGCTCAATACAGTTGAACTTGTTTTAACTGCTCTAGCATATGCGCCTAATAAATCGCCACTAACTGAAGCAATATTTACCGTTTGGTTGTTGATGCCATTCAATGAAACACTGAATCTGGCGTTGCTTCCAACAGCCCGTCCTGTAACTGTTGTTGTTATTTGTAAAGGTTCGTTCAATATCAATCCCGAAAAATTGATAGGAAAGGTTCTGGTAATAGTTCCGCCAAAATTGTTGGAGAAATGTTCGCCCACCCATTCTTTGCCGCTATTCAATAAATTGTATAAATCATTTTCATGCGCATACCTCTCGGTGTACTGGTTGATTTGTTCTGTTGCAATGGATGGATTGGGTAATTGATTGGTCAGTCTTTTTCCGGGTGAGTTGGTATTGATGGTAATAAAATAAAAAGCCGTATCGGTATATAAATGTTTGGTATAAATAAAATTGCCATTGGTACTATCGTAATTCCATTGATGTGGTCCGGCAGCATAAAAAAGCAGGTAATCGGCGCCATTAAAAATTCCATCCCCCCCATCTACTATTTCAATGGCGTTTTCTGCTAAATCATCTATTCTACTTGTAGCTGTATTTTCGGCAAGCATGGCAGCTCCATTTCCATAAACCCGAATAGCATTTGAAGCAATCGAATTTCCGCTGAATCCTAACTGATTCAACATGGCAAGATCTATTTTATAAATTCCTTCTTTGGTTACCCCAATTTTACCCCAATTGCCCACAGATAAAACCGAATTTTGGGCATAGATTGGCTTGCCACCCAGCAAAAAGGGCAGAATCCAATAAAATAAATAAACAAATACTGCGTTTTTAGCCATTAAAGATGCTAAAATTAAGGTTTTGATAACTATTAATTTTATACATTCGCTTAGAAAAAATCGGAACATTTGAAGTAGAGCTTTACTTATCCAAGTTTTGAACATGCAATTATCCAAATTATCACATCGTATTGTGTTGCTACTAGTTGTAGCTAGTGTAGCTTCGTCTTGTAGTTTGATCAAGAAAAAGCCCGAAAAGTCCAATACCACAGGTTGGAATTACAACGATAAGAACTATGGTAACTTTAATGTTACCAAACCAAAAGATATTCAAACCGCTCCCGGACTGGTATTTGTTCAAGGTGGTACTTTCACGATGGGCGCAACTACCGAAGACATCATGGGCGACTGGAACAATGTGCCGCGCCGTGTAACAGTTAACTCATTCTTTATCGATAAAACAGAAATCTCTAACCTCAATTACCGCGAATACCTTTATTGGTTAGAAGGTACATTCGGAGGTGCAGGTATGGATTCTATTGTTCAACAAGCATTGCCAGATACCTTGGTTTGGAGATCTGAATTGGCTTATAATGAACCATTGGTAGAATTGTATTTCCGCCATCCTGCCTATAATAATTATCCGGTTGTAGGAGTTACCTGGAGACAGGCTTCTGAATTTTGTATTTGGAGAACCGACCGTGTAAATGAAATTGCTTTAATGGAAAAAGGTTTTCTCGATAAGAAATCTCAAATCAAGAAAACTTTAAACGGTGCTGGTCAAGATAATTTCAATACCAAGGCTTATTTATTGGGTGAGTACCAAGCTACCCCTGGTAAGGAAGTAACTTCAAAAAAGAATCCATTAAAAGATGCACAGGGCCGCCCTCGTACAACAGCAAAATTTGAAGATGGCATCATGTTTGGCGATTATCGTCTTCCAACAGAAGCCGAGTGGGAATATGCTGCTTACGGCTATGTAATGGAAAATCCACAGAAAAAATCTAAAGGCACCAAGGGCGAAGAACTGATTGCCAATAAGCAAATTTATACTTGGAAAAATTCAGGTTTTGATAATCTCCGTTATGCACAGAAAGGAACTGTTCAAGGTTCTTTTATGGCCAACTTTAAAAGAGGTAATGGAGACAATATGGGTGTTGCGGGTGGATTAAACGATAACGCTGCTATCCCTGCCGAAGTAACTACTTTCTTGCCCAATGGTTTTGGATTATACAATATGAGCGGTAATGTTAACGAGTGGGTAGCTGATGTATATCGCCCTACTACCAATGGAGACGAAGATGATTACAACCCTTATCGCGGAAATACTTTCCAAAAAATTGATAAAGCCCTAGGCGAAGGCAATTTAAGAGATGATAAGGGTAGGATTAAAATGGTGAACGAATCTGATTCTGCTCTAAGAAATAGAAGAAATTACCAGAAAGCATATGCCGTGAATTATTTGGATGGAGATTCATCTAGTGCGGTTACTTATGGATATGGTGTAACCACTTTGATCTCTGATAAATCCCGTGTTTATAAAGGCGGTGGATGGAATGATCGCGCTTATTGGTTAAGCCCTGGCACACGTCGTTTCTTAGAAGAAACTGAAAGCCTTAGTACGCTTGGATTCCGATGTGCGATGAGCCATTATGGATCTGCAGAAGGCACTTCTAAAAAAGCGAAGACGGGTGTGTTTTTTCCAACGAGAAGAAATAAAAGATAAATACTTTCATATATAATTTTAAAGCCGCGACGAATGTTTGCGGCTTTTTTTATTAAATATGTAGATAAAAAGATTTGCATCGCTCGCGGCTTAGAAATGCGTCTCCTTAATTCATAATTTCTCAAACTCAGCATTTCTAAAAATTACTCGCTCATGCAAATCTTATTTATCTACTTTTTTTAAATCCAAAGAAAGTTGTTCAAACTATAAATATTCCTCACATTTTAGATATAATGAATTCAGGCTTGAAAAAATTACTGAACGAACATTGGAGAAATACCGTTTAGAAATTTTATGAGTGAGGCGTTTGCAATGAAAGCTGTTTGAGCCCTAAAAGGGCGAGTTCTTTCATTGTAGCCGAATGAATAAAATTTTAGGTATTGCTACGAGTGAGAGAAGTATTATTTCAAGTATGAATAATTGTACACTTAGCTTATATTTGTTCAAATTGAAACTATGCGAATAGGCTATGGCATCGACTTTCATCAATTGGTGGAAGGTAGAGATTTAATGATTGGAGGCGTTAAAATTCCACATCATAAAGGAGCATTGGGACATAGTGATGCAGATGTATTGTTACATGCCATTTGCGATGCATTGTTAGGCGCCGCGGCATTAGGAGATATAGGTGTTCATTTCCCTGATACTTCAGGAGAGTTTAAAAATATCGATAGCAAAATTTTACTGGCTCGCACAAAAGAGCTTATTACCAAAGAAGGTTATTCTATTGTAAATATCGATGCATCCCTTTGTTTAGAAGCACCTAAGATCAAACCTTATATTGCAGCCATGCAAGAGACCATTGCAGATATTCTGGGAATTGGTTTACGCGATATTTCCATCAAAGCTACTACTACCGAAAAAATGGGATTTGTTGGCCGCGAGGAAGGGCTGGTGGCGCATGCGGTTTGTTTGTTGCAGTAATTAGAAATAAGTTTTTACTGCAAATTCAAACTGTTCCATAAATATTTTTTTAAAGG
>CANGTR010000039.1 GCA_947456855.1 Sphingobacteriia bacterium
GTAACATACGGGTCATTTGGTGATATGGTTCAAGGCAATAATAGGAGAGGCGCTTATCCTGATTTTGGTAAGCAGCATTTTATTGTGCAAAGAATTGGCAATACAGATATTGCTACTATTAATCCCAATCCCAATAAACAAACTCCATCTGATTATCAACAAATTGATGTTACCCAGAAATTCCTTTTTACCCCTTCAGCTAAAATTCAGCATGTGCTGAATTTGCAATTTTCAAATACGAATGATATTCCAAGATATGATCGATTATCGGAAAAGTCTGCAACCAATCTGCCAATTTTTGCAGAATGGTATTATGGCCCACAAGTTAGAAATATGGCAGCTTACCATTTTACTGCAAAAGAACAAATTGGTTTTTTTAAGGATATCAAGTTAACGGCAAGTTATCAGGATATAGAAGAAAGTCGGATTCAAAGAAGATTTCAAAGTGCAAATAAAGATTTTCGATGGGAGCGGGTAAATGTTTTTGGATTTAATTTTGATGCAAAACATTATAGCGGAAAAAACGAATTGCACATTGGCTTAGAGAGCTATACCAATTTTGTAAGATCTACTGCTGAAAGAGTCAATATTGTATCTGGCGCTAAATCCCGAATTACTACTCGATATGCTGATGGGCCCACAACTATGTCTTCACATGCTCTGTATGCACAACACACGTATAAAATAAATGATCAATGGACTGTTAATGACGGCCTTAGATTTAGCCTTGTAAAACTAGATGCACGTTTTGTGGATACTGCTTTAACAAAATTTCCATTCACAAGAGCTACGCAAAACAATAAGGCAATTACTGGAAACCTAGGATTGGTTTATGCAAGTCCAAAAAATCTAAGAATGGCTTTTCTTTTAAGTAGCGGATTTAGATCTCCGAATGTTGATGATCTCTCTAAGGTTTTTGATTCTAGAACAGGTATTGTTGTTGTTCCCAATATTGATGTTAAGCCTGAGTTTACTTATAATGCAGAAATTAACTTAAATAAGTATGGTAAAAAGTTCTCCTATGGAGCAGCTGTGTTTTATACTTTATTTAATAACGCTTTAGTGCTTGATCAATTTAAATTTAATGGCCAAGACAGCATTTTATTCAGTGGTGTAAAAAGTGGGGTTTTTGCTATGCAAAATAAAGCAAGCGCATACCTTTATGGATTTAGTGTTAATGCTGCTTATACCCTTATTAAAGGAACAACAATCGACGGGGTTGTTACTTATTCAAAAGGAACGTATACCGATCAAAATAGTAAAACAGTTCCGTTGGATCATATCCCACCAGTTTACGGACGTGTTGCATTTAAACATGTTGCTACTGTATGGAATGCCGAATTTTTTGCTTTGTTTAATGGCTGGAAAAGAATTGCCAATTATAACCCTAATGGAGAAGACAATCAGCAATACGCAACAGCAGATGGGATGCCTGCATGGACTACATTGAATATTCGTGTTGGCGCTAATTTTGGAAAGCATCTAGCTGCACAATTCTTATTAGAAAACATCACCGATAAAAACTATCGTTATTTTGCAAGTGGCATTTCTGCACCTGGTAGAAATGTATCAGTTACTTTAAGGGCATCATTCTAATCATTTTTGCCTTTTTAATTATTTGCTACCACAGAATCCGTTCCTGTGGTAGCTTTTGTTTAAATTGCAGGATGGAGATTAAAAAAGCGGAATACCTGATTTCAAACGCCGATTACGAAATGTGCCCCAAAGGGGATAGACCAGAGTATGCGTTTATTGGAAGAAGCAATGTTGGTAAATCTTCTTTGATCAACATGATATGTTTGAAAAGCAAATTGGCCAAAACTTCTTCGGCACCCGGAAAAACCCAATTAATCAATCATTTTGAAATTGAGGCTTCTATTAAAAATAGCCGCGATGCTAAAAAATGGTATTTGGTAGATCTGCCAGGATATGGTTTTGCAAAAGTGGCTCAATCTAGCAGAAGAAGATGGGAGCAGATGATCGAAAATTACTTGCGTAAACGATCTAACCTAACACATGTTTTCGTTTTGATTGATAGCCGACATAAGCCTCAAAAAATTGATTTAGAGTTTATAGGTCAATTGGACTTTTGGGAAGTGCCTTTTTCTTTGGTTTTTACCAAAACAGACAAAGAAAAACCAACTGTTGTGGCAAATAATATCAAAGCCTTTTTAGATACGCTAAGAGCTACATGGCAGTTTTTGCCACAACATTTTGTTACAAGTGCAGAAAAAAAGCAAGGAAGAGAAGAAATACTAGAATTTATTGAGATGAAGAATGAATCAGTTGCCTAACACTTGGTTCATTGCTTTTGCTTTCAAAAGACATTCTTCATATTCTTCTTCTGGTTTAGATTTTGCAGTAATACCACTTCCAACATAATAACATAAATGATTATTGGCCGAATTGTATAACAAGCTTCTGATGACCACATTAAAATCAAAATCCTGTGCTGGGTTAATGTAACCAACGGCGCCAGAAAAAACTCCTCTATTTCCAGACTCGTATTGTTTAATTAAATCCATCACTCTTTTTTTGGGAGCTCCTGTCATACTTCCCATTGGAAAACTTGCCTGAATGATGGATGAAAAAGAACTATGCTCTTTAAGTGTCCCTTTAATTGTAGAAATCATTTGATGCACTTGAGGAAAACTATAAATTCCAAACAACTCTTCTACTTCAACAGTTCCTTCTTTACAAATTCTACTTAAATCGTTTCTAACAAGATCTACTACCATCACATTCTCACTTCTTTCTTTTTCACTTTTTAAAAGTTGCTCTTTTAGTTGCTCATCTATTGCTCTATTTTCTAGATTTCTTTTGCTGGTTCCTTTTATGGGCTGCGAAATAAGTTGATGACCTTTTTTTTGTAGGTATCTTTCTGGGCTTGCACAAAGTAAATGCGCATTGTTTTGTTTATAAAAACAAGAAAATGGATTGGGGGAAATATCGGTTAACTTGATATAAGTCTGTATAGGATCTATAGTTACTTCGTTCGAATAAAAAGCCTGACAAAAATTTATTTCATAACAATCACCTCTTTGAATATGATGTAAAAGCTGCTGTATGGTGCTAATATAATCTGCTTTTTGAATAGCAGCGTTGATTTTTATTGCATTGCTTTTTTCTTTTTCAGGGAGATTTATTGTAATTATTTTATTAAATATTTTTTCTGCTGAATGATGAACTGTTTCAATGAATAATTTGCCTTGCTCTAAACGAAGTACTGTTTCAGGCTGAAAAAATGCGATGGTGTCAAATCCAATCAAAGAGGTATCCTGTTGATTGTATTCGTTGTTTTCAGCAAATTCATAATTGATATGACCAAATAGCCAATCTTGCTGTTGAGCATAAAAGGCATCAATTGATTCCAATGTATTTTTTCCTGTGAAGCGCTGAATAGAGCCAGCTGCTGCTAAGCACTCTGCTTTATGATGCGTTGAAGAATAAAAGTGATTGTCTAAAAAAGAACAAATGCCGAACTGGTTTACCCAATGCAGCATTTGTTCTTTAATGATGGTATTGCCTGTTATATCAAAACAAGTGATCGTTCTTTTCAATTGTTGAAAGTAAGTTTAGTAATCGTCGTCGTCATCATCAAAGCCGTCCTTTTCATTGAATAAATCAAATTCTTTGAAATCGTCGTCAATTTTAAAGTCTTCGTCTTCTTCCTTTTTCTTTCCGCCTTCTGCTTTTTTACCTTTGCTTTTTGGAAGATCAAATTCATCGAAGTCAGGGTCCCAACTATCTTCATCTTCCCCAGATTTTTCCCAATCGTCATCTACTTCGATATCTTCATCTTCTTCATCATCTTCAACTGATTTTTTAGCATTTGATTTTCCTTTTTTTACTGGAGTTGTTTCGATATCATCGTCTTCGTCAATATCGTCTTCTTCAACCGCCTTTTTGCTTTTAGGTATTGATTTTACTTCGGCATTTTTAGCCGGTGCTTTGGGTGTAGAGGATTTTTTATCCTTATCAGACTTCGCTGCCATATTGCTAATAAGATTTATTGCGTAAATTTTAGACGCAAAAAATTAATAACCAAAATTTTTTTTCAATATCAAATTAAGTGCCAATATTCTATAAACTAACTATTTGGTCTCTTCCCGGACCATTCGATACAAATTTAACTGGAACTCCAATATAATGATTGATAAAATCAATATAATTATTCATGTCTGATGGTAGTTCGTTGGCAGATTTTATTTTTGTTGTATCAGTGTTCCAACCTTTAAATGCTTCTAATACAGGATCTATTTTAACCCTAGAAATTTGGAATGGTAATTCTTTGGTTTCTTTGCCATTGATTCCATACGCAGTACACATTTGTAATTCTTTAAAAGAATCTAAAACATCGGCTTTGGTCATAATAACTTGTGTAACTCCATTAATCATGCAAGTATATTTTAAAGCAACCAAATCAATCCAGCCACATCGTCTAGGACGGCCGGTAGTAGCTCCAAATTCACTTCCCAATTTTCTCAATTCTTCTCCAGTTTCATTTTCTAGTTCTGTTGGGAAAGGGCCGCTACCTACCCTGGTACAATATGCTTTTGTTACTCCCAATACTTCATTAATAAGTTTGGGCGATACACCTAAACCTGTACAAACTCCTGCAGAGATGGTGTTGGAAGATGTAACAAATGGGAATGTGCCAAAATCAATATCAAGCATACTACCTTGAGCTCCTTCTGCCAATACTTTTTTGCCATCTTTAATGGCGTTATTGATATAATATTCGCAATTGATCACATTCAATGTTTTCAAGAACTCCAGGGCTTCAAAAAATTCTTCCTCCCAAGCCGAAATATCTTCTATAAAATGAAAATTATCGAGGAGTTTTTGGTGTTTTAATCGAAGCTTTATATACTGGCTAGTAAAATTCTTGTCCAATAAATCTCCAACCCTCAATGCATTTCTTCCAGTTTTGTCCATATAAGCAGGTCCAATTCCTTTTAAGGTAGACCCTATCTTACTATCTCCTTTTGATAATTCTGATGCCTTGTCTAAGGCACGATGTGTAGGAACGATGATATTGGTTCTTTCAGAAATAAACAAGTTTTTCTTAACATCAATTCCATAAGCTGCAACAGCGTCACATTCTCTTTTTAGTGTTACCGGATCTAATACAACGCCACCTCCAATTATATTTACTTTATTTTGGTGAAAAATACCAGAAGGAATCTGATGTAGCACCATTTTTTTGCCTTCTACATAAAGCGTATGACCTGCGTTTGGTCCGCCTTGAAATCTTGCAACAATATCATAATTGGGTGCAAAAAAGTCTACTATTTTACCCTTTCCTTCGTCACCCCATTGTAATCCTAAAATAACGTCTACCATATAGTTTGTTCTAAGGGGCAAAAATAGGGGTTGGCATTACTAATGCCTAATTAATTTATCCCAAAAATTATTCAACTTAATCATTCAAATCTTCGCTGTTGCTAAATACCTACAATTTTCTTCATTCGGCTACAATAAAAGAACTCGCCCCGATACATCGGGGCTCAAACAGCTTTCATTGTTTACGCCTCATTCGAAAATAGCTTTACGGTATTTAGCAAAGGCTTGATGCTGAATGAATAAGTCTCATATGTTGAGATAAATTACTTTGTAATTAGCTCTCTGTTTCAAAGCGATCCACGGTTTGAATGCCATTGAGCGATTTAAGCCTTTCTACGAGTAATTCAAGCTCTTCTTTGTCGTGTACAAAGACTTTTATGGTGCCTTCAAAAAGCCCCTCTTTAGAATCGATGCTTAGGCCTGCAATATTAATTTTAAGGTCTCCGCTGATAACATTGGTTATTTTATTAATAACGCCAACATCGTCTAGGCCAATAATTTTTAAACCTGTTAAGAAAGAGATTTCCTGGTTCTTGGCCCATTTGGTTTTAACAACCCGATGACCATAGTTGGCCAGTAATTGAGTTGCATTTGGGCAGGTAGTTCTGTGAATAATTAATCCTTTTCCGGTGCTTACAAAACCAAAAACATCATCTCCAGGAATGGGATGGCAGCATTTGGCTAGGCTATACATGATTTTATCGCTACTCTCCCCAAATATGATCAGTTCGGAATCTTTTTTTGAATGGGTTTTAGGGGCTAATTCTGTTGGTGTTTCTACAGACAGGGGTTTGGGTTTAGGGATTTCTAGTTTATCTCCTAAAACATGAAATTCTTTTAGTTCTCTTAAATCGATGAATTTAGTGGCAATTTTATAATGTAGGTCTAAGGGAGAAGTTAATTTATAATATTGGGCTAGCTCCTCTATGTTGTGTTGGCTATAAGCTGCCCCCATCGATTCTAATTTTCTTTGCAAAATATACTTTCCATCTTCTGCTATGGCTCTTTTTTCTTCTCTAAGAGAGTCTTTGATCTTATTTTTTGCTTTTGCAGTTACAACCAAATTCAGCCAATCTTCAGAAGGTTTCTGTTTATTGCTGGTAATGATTTCTATCTGATCGCCACTTCTTAATTTATGCCCAATGGGAACGAGTTTGTGGTGCACTTTTGCCCCAATACATTTGGTACCTATCGCAGAGTGTATGGCAAAAGCAAAATCAAGTGCAGTGCTACCGGTGGGGAGCATTTTTACCTCTCCTTTGGGTGTGTATACATAAATTTCTTCTGCTAAAAAAGATGTTTTAAAATCCTGTAAAAAATCTACTCCATCCGTATCAGGGGAGCTCAAAACTTCTCTTATTTGACCAAACCATTTATCAAAACGGTCTTCATTGCTGTTTTCTTCCTTGTATTTATAATGTGCAGCTAAACCTTTTTCTGCGATCTCATTCATTCTTTTGGTTCTAATTTGAACCTCTACCCATTTGCCCTGTGGGCCCATAACAGTTGTATGCAAAGCTTCGTAACCATTGCTTTTGGGGTTGCTTAACCAGTCTCTTAAACGCTCGGGAGAAGGGTTGTATTCGTCGGTAATCATGGAATATACTTTCCAACAATCTTCTTTCTCTTTCTCTTGTGGAGAATTTAAGATTACCCTGATGGCAAAAAGATCGTATACCTGTTCGAATGAAACCGCTTTCTTTTTGATTTTACTCCAAATAGAGTGAATGCTTTTTGGACGACCATAAATTTCGAAATCAAAATTACCGGCAATCAATTTTTCTTTAATTGGCCGAATAAATTCGTTTACGTATCGAGTTCTTTCTCTTTTTGTTTCAGATAGTTTTTTGGCAATTTCTTTATATGCATCTACTTCCATGTATTTCATGGAAAGATCTTCCAATTCTGTTTTAATATTATACAGCCCCATTCTATGCGCAAGTGGCGCATACACCCAAACTGTTTCAGAAGCAATCTTTAATTGCTTCTCTCGTTTCATATGGTCGAGGGTGCGCATATTGTGCAAACGATCTGCCAGCTTGATTAAGATCACCCTTGGATCATCTGTTAGCGTAAGTAAAATCTTTTTAAAATTTTCTGCTTGCTGGCTGGTATTGGTATCAATTACATTGGAAATTTTGGTAAGTCCATCAACAATTTTGGCAATTTCTATTCCAAATTCTAGCTCTACATCTTCTAAAGAAATATCAGTGTCTTCTACCGTATCGTGTAATAAAGCGCAGATGGTACTTCTTACACCCAAGCCAATTTCTTCTACACAAATCATCGCCACTGCAAGCGGATGAAAAATGTAAGGCTCTCCACTTTTTCTGCGCATGGTTTTATGCGCATTGGCGGCCATTTCAAATGCATGCCTTAACAATTCTTTGTCCCCTTTTTTTAATTTAGGACGCAAACTTTTTAACAATGCACGGTAGTGCCGGATGATTTCTTTTTTTTCCTGATCTTCGTCTAAAGAATACTTTACTGCTAGGGGATTAATATTTTCTATTTGTACTTGATCCATACAAAACGAATATACGAAAATAAGCGGGTAGAAAACGAGCAAGTCTCTTAAAACTGCTTGTAATTTGACTCTAGAAATAGATGAAAAGCTTCTTTGTAAGATTCACTAAGTGGAATGTCTATCTCTCCAATCTTTACGGATGATTTTTCTATGCTATCTAAATGAGTTAAAGATATTATATACGATTTGTGGATGCGTATAAAATCATAGGGCATTAACTGTTCTTCAAAGCTTTTTAAATTTTGTAATACTAAGTATTTTAACTTTCCTACATGAATGGTTACATAGTTGCCAGACCCTTCAATAAATGAAATATCCATTATGCGAATCTTTTGTGTTTTGTAATCAGTTCGTACAAAAATCACATCTTGCATATCTGGTTTTAATTTAACAATTGGATGCTTATCTCCACCAAGTAGAAGTGCCCGTACTTTATGAATGGATCGATTAAATCGATCCGGTGAAAATGGTTTTAATAGGTAATCTGCAACATCTAGTTCATAACCTTGCAAGGCAAAATCGGGATAGGCAGTAGTGAATACGATTTTTATTCTTTTGTTTATTTTTTTTGCGAGATCTAATCCATTCAAACGGTTCATTTGAATGTCTAAAAACACACAGTTTATTTGCTCATTGTATTCAATAAATTCCAATCCTTTTAAAGGGTCCGAAAAAACATGGTGTAACTTAAATTCGCTGATGCTTGAACTATAATTGTGGATTATTCCTAATGCATTCTCTTCGTCGTCTATTGCTATGGCGTGTATCAATGTTATAGGTTAATTTCTAAATTAGCAATATAATGTGTTGTTGAAATATCAAACTGTAATTTATGTTTTTCTGGATAAAGGATGTTTAATCTTTTTGCTAAGTTAGGTATGCCAATTCCACTATTTTGATTTTTTGAAATATTATTTCCAATTTTATTAGCTACCCTATAATTCAATTTGTTTTTATCGATTGAAATATAAATATCAATAGGCTCTTCTGCGCCACCTGACTCACCATGTTTAAATGCATTTTCAGCAAAAGTAATTAATGCCATTGGAGGTATTTGAAACTGGGCAAATTGTTCCACATTGCAAGTCTGCAGATTAATTACATCATTTGGAAAGCGAAGCCTATGTAAATTGATGAATTTTTCTAAACATTCATACTCTTTGTTTAATGTTACCCAATTGTCTTTTTCGGCTAGTACATATCTAAGTAAATCTGAAAGTTGTAATAAAGCTTCTGCGGTTTTAGTAGATTGAATAAGGGCCAAATAATAAATATTATTAATGGTATTAAACAAAAAGTGAGGATTTAATTGATTGCGCAATAAAGTTAATTCTGCCTGGGCTATTTCTTTTTCTAGAATTAACGATTTATGCTCTTTTTTAAACCAATCTCTGCTAAACGCATATCCTAATCCAAGTAAATAATAAGTTAGTGATGAAATAAAGTTTTGTAAAAAATAACTTTGCTTTGGAGCATTATTTGCTGTTTTTTTAAGGGATAATCCTATCTGATAAAATACAGGCTTGCTAAGTATTGAACGTGCCGCATTAAAACCTTGTGTAAAAATAAATATCGATAGCAAAGAAAAAATCAACAATTGCCACTTGTTTTTATTATTAATATAACGCGGAAAAACAAAAAAAGCAGCAACACATAGTGTTGCACATTGGGTAAGATGAGTTGCAACTCTATAAAAGCCAATATTGCTATTGGGCCAAATTTTACCAAGTATTGTATAATAAATTAGCCAAAATAGTAAGAATACAAAACTTACTACTACCATTTCAAAGGTTGTGCTAAAATGCTTTTTTTTCATGACAAACAGACTACTAATGTAAGGGATATTAACATCTGTTTTTAATAAACGAAAGCAAATATTTTTCGTGTATTTTTTATGCCATTTCATCATTATTTAATCCTATTTGACATATTATTCTGAATGAAGGTTCATTAATACGTTAATATGCTAAAGATTAATTACTAAAAGCATACTGCATGAATAAACTTACACAATTGTGTTTTGCCTTTTTGATGTTCTTTTCGTCATTGGCATTAAACGCTCAAGTAAAAACAATTTCCGGCGTAATTAAGGAAGAACAAGATGGCTCGCCAATAGCTGGAGCAACTATTCGTATTAAGGGAACCAATACGGTTACCACCAGCGATGATAAAGGAGCGTTCAGCATTCAAGCTACTTCTTCTAGTTTTATCTTGGTTGTTTCTTCTGTAGGTTACGAAGACAGGGAAATTCCTGTTGTTGATGCTAGACTGGCAAAGCTCATTCAATTAAAGCCCACCACTTCAGTTATGAATGATGTAGTGGTGGTTGGTTACGGCAAAGTAGATAGGCGTAAATTAACCGGGTCTGTGGGTACTTTTAAGCCAGATTTAGTTGGAGCAAATCCGGTTTCAATGGATAAATTATTGCAAGGTAGAATTGCAGGTGTGTTTGTTCAACCATCAACTGGCGCGCCTGGAGCGGCTTCTTCTATAACCATAAGAGGTGTTACTACATTGAGTGATGCAGGAAATTCTCCATTAATTGTTATTGATGGAGTGCCAATGTATAGTCAGGATAGAACCAATAATTCAACCAATTTCAGTTCGAGTTCTAACCCGGCAAGTTTTACCCAACCAGTAACAGCCAATAGTTATAGACCAGCAAATCAGTTTGAGAGAAATCCTTTGGCAAACATTAATCCCGACGATATTGAAAGTATGGAAGTGCTTAAGGATGCTTATGCTACTTCTATTTATGGAAGCAGGGGTGCAGCTGGTGTAATTTTAATTACCACAAAAAAAGGATCGCTAGGTAAGCCAAGAATCAATGTAAACTTTAATACAACAGCACAAAATGCATTTAGGCTTCCTTCCATAATGTCGGGTGATGAATATGCTGGATTTTACTCTTCTTATTTTGATCTCTTAAATACCAATAGACCCACAGCAGGATGGCCACCAGCAAATAGGGCTTTTAAAACAGGATACAATACGGATTGGTTAGATGAAATTATGCAAACTGGTATTGGTTATAGTATTGGAACTTCAATAAGTGGTGGAACTGATAAAACACGTTACTTTATTAGTGGAGGGTATGATAAGGAAGCATCTTATATTGCCAACAACGACTTAGAGCGTTTTCAGGGAAGAGTAAACCTAGAAACCAGTTTAACCAATAATTTTAAAATCGGGGTATCATCAGCAATAAGCTCTTCTTTAAATAACGCACTCAATGCACAAAGAGCTTATTATGATGCAGTCATAAAAGCACCCAATATTCCGGTGTTTGATTCATTAGGCCAATACGCATGGAGAGCTGTATTTTCTCCAACCAATATCATTAATGGAAGTGCACCTTTAAGAGATATCAACCCTGTTGGTACCATCAATACAGGTAAAAACTATGTTAATGATCTTCGTGCTATAAGCAATGTTTTTGCAGAGCTAAAATTGGCTGATTGGTTAACTTATCGCTTTGATTTTGGAGTAGATTGGTACAATACAAAAGCATATAGCAGAGAAATTGATAAACAAGGTACACTTAGAGGCGCTGCTACAGAAAGTAATATTAATAACTTCAAAACAGTTATGAATAATTTACTCAATTTCAATAAACGATTTGGCGACCACTCTATCAGTGGTGTAGTAGGTCAAAGTTTTGAAAGATCCAAAGAAAGTGCTACTACATTAACAGGAACAAATTTTATGGATGATCGGGTATTGAGTATTTTGTCTGCATCCAACAGGTCGGTAATTAATGCTATTACTCAGGAATGGACACTTGCCTCTTTTTTAGGTAGAATTGATTATGGCTACAAGGATAAATATTTAGTAGGAATTACCAACAGAATCGATGGTTCTTCTAGGTTTAGTGAAAACAATCGATTTGTAAGTTTTCCGTCGGTTTCGGCTGGATGGGTGTTGTCTAAAGAGAAGTTTTTGAAAAATGCCAGTTGGATTAACGAATTAAAATTAAGAGGTAGCTGGGGATTAACTGGTACAGATGGTGGTGCAGGTTACTACGGAAGCTTAGGTCAATATTCGTATACTTCTACTGGAACAACCTATGCAAGTACTACTATTATTAGTGCAACTAGGCCTGCCAATTCCGATTTAAAATGGCAAAAAACCACCAATATAGATTTTGGATTGGATGCAGGATTTTTACAAAACCGAATCAGGGTTACTGCAGAATATTATAAACGTACCACAGAAAACCTTTTGGTGAATGGTGGTCTGCCTGGTTTTGTTGGATTTAGCACTCAGCAACAAAACCTTGGAGAATTGGTTAATAGGGGGTTTGAGTTAACGCTTAGTACTCGGAATATAGATAAAAAAGATTTTAGTTGGACCAGCACTTTCAATATAGCACGCAATGAAAATATCATTACCAAACTAAACTTTGCAAATAAATTGGATGCTTCACTTACCGCTGAAAGATCTGGCGGAAGATTTTGGGTAGAAGGTGGCTCTGCAACTGCTTTTAATTTGATGTATTGGGGAGGCGTTGATGCTGCAACAGGTAACCCAAGGTGGATTGGTGCCAATGATACCGTTTCTTTGGTTCCTTTTGAAATATTGTATGTTGGAACATCCAGAGATTTTAATAGAGAAAGAAGAAATATGGGAGATGCGCTTCCTTCGTTTTTTGGCGGCTTTGATAATAGAATAAGGTATAAAAATTTAGAATTTTCATTCTTCTTTACTTTCGCTGCAGGCAACAAGGTATTCAATGGTGCCAAAGCATCAATGTATGCATACAGCTCAGTAGATGCGCCTAATCTTTCAAATGATATTTTGAATTATTGGAAAAGACCAGGCGATGTTACAGAAATTCCAGCATTGATAAACAGATCAAATACAGCATTTACACCAGGAGGAAGCACTTCGCAATTTACTGATTATACACTGGGCAGAAACTCTTCTAGATTTTTAGAAGATGGCTCTTTTGTACGATTAAAAAATCTAACCATGTCCTATAATTTTGGTGATGCACTTCTTAAAAAAGCGGGAATTATTGGCAGCAGTATCAGGGTATTTGCTGAAGCAAATAATGTTTTCCTCTTAACTAAATATACAGGGATAGACCCTGAAGTAAGTGCTTACGGATCTTCGGTGTTACAAGCAGGATACGATGAAGTGTCATTACCTAATCCGCGCACATTTCGTATTGGGTTTAAAATTGGATTATAAATTAAGTTAAAAAATATTTATATGAAATCATATACTAAACTGTTTTATATTATTTTGATTTTCACTGTTTCTTGTACAAAACAGCTCGATTTACCACCTGAAAATATTCTCATTGAATCTCAGGTTGTTGGAAGTGCAAATACCGCAGAAGCGCTGTTGGCAAGTTCTTATTTCAAAACATATGCTGCAATAAGAAATTACTATTATATGAGCGCAGACGTTGCAACGGGCATCTCTTCCACTTTGCCAACCAACGGATTTATTTCTTTGTGGAACGGAACGCTAGTGCCAACTTCTGGAACCATTCAAACATTGTGGAATAATCACTACAGTGCAATTAATGAAGCCAATGTAATTATAAACTTGATTCCTAATTCAACATTTAGTCAGGCCATTAAAACTCGATTAATAGCTGAGGCAAAATTTGTAAGGGCACTCAACTATTTTATTTTGGTTAGAGATTTTGGCCAGGGTGCACTATCTGGTAATTTATCGGGTGATGGTGTTCCTTTGCAATTATTGAATTATGCTAATTATGATCCTAGTAAAAATTTAGCTCGTTCAACTTCATTGCAAGTATATACTCAAATTTTAAAAGATCTTGACGAAGCAGCTGCCGACTTAACCGACCTTACCACAGCTACTCCACAAGTGTTTAGAGGAAGAGCACAAAAAACAACTTGTTTTGCACTTGCTTCAAGGGTTGCATTGTATATGAGAGACTATCCTAAAGCAATCAACTATTCTGCTCAAGCCTTGTTGAATACTACACAATATGTTCTTGCTAGTTCTCCTGCACTGGTATTTCCAGCAACAACAGCCACCTCTAATTTGGCGCTTAGTTCTGAATTAATTTTTGCTTTTCCTGTAAGTTATAATTCAGATATTAATGACAATAATCTTACTGGTTATTTTGCTAAAACGGCTATTTGGCCTACTCCAGCTTTTTTAGCAACCTATGCTCCTAATGATATTAGAAATAGTGCATTAATGATGGTTGTTGGAAATACGGCAGGTCCAACTACTTTATTTTGCCCTTCTAAGTTTGCCAATCCAGTTGGAAGAGATCACCTGCCAATTATTCGGGTAAGTGAAATATATTTAAATAGGGCCGAGGCATTGGTTAGATCTACCAATGCGATTAATACGGAAGCTATTGGTTTGCTTAATGCTATTCGACAAAGGTCATTTCCTACAGGATTAAAGCCTGCTCCATTTACAGCTGCTAGTTTTGCCACAGCAAATGATTTGATCAATGCAATCATGCGAGAAAGGAAATGGGAGCTTGCCTTCGAAGGTCATGATATGTTTGATATGATTAGAACAGGTGTGGCTCCAAATGCTGCTTTATCCAATCCAACAAAATGGGTATATCCTATACCAAGAAGAGAAATTGATCTGACCAACGGATTGATTACACAAAACCCAGGATATTAATTGAACAACTATAGAAACAAGACCATTATTTTATAAAAAGGATCATGAAAAAATTATTAACTAGTCTACTCTTATTTATCGCAATTATTGGTTTTGGACAAACAGCTTCTACGGAGGTAAAACTAACAGGAACTTTAATAAACCCACAATCCAATGAACTGGTTATTTATAAGTTTGACAAATCCTTTGAAATTACCATCCCTGTTGAGCGTAATGGAAATTTCTCTGCTAAATTCAAGATTAATGAACCTGGGTTTTATTTTATAAAACAAGAGAAAGCGTATACCAATATTTTTCTACGAAATGGATATAATTTAAAGCTTAACCTCGATACCAAATCATTCCCCAATTCAATACAGTATGAGGGGGAAGGCGCTGTATTTAATAATTATATGAAAACCAAATCGGCATTAAATTTAAAATTAGTTGGAGATGCAAAAGTATTTTTTGTAGTACCTATCGAAGATTTTATTAAAAAAATTGCTGCTGACAGTACGGAATTTTTTGATCAATTAAGAACTGCCAAATTAAGTAAGGAAGATGAACAACTTGCTCGAAAATTGATCCACTATGATTATTTGCTCAAAAGAAATAATTATCGAAAATTTTATGTTTTCCATACCAAGACCGAACCATTTATTCCTGAAAATTACTTAGATCCCATTCGAAATTTGAACATGAATGATGCTGAAGCATACAATAATTCAATGGATTACCGGTATCTGATTGTAGATAAATGGAGGCTCTTAGATACAGATAAAAAGAGAAAAGATTCCACTTCTTCAACAATTGATTTCACTAGAGAATTTGCCAATACAATAACTAATGAACCAGTACGTGATCAAATAGTTAGAATGCTATTTAATAAGGTTGATGCACGTAATCCGGTATTTGAAGCGGAATACCTTGCAATAAAACCGCTTGTTCGGGTTGAAAAAACAAAAGCAGAATTAGACATGCGATTAGCTACTGCACGTTCTAATTCAAAAGGCAATGTTCTTGCAGGCTTTAATTATGAAAATCATGCAGGTGGATTAACCAGTCTGAGCTCTTTGAAAGGCAAGTATGTATATATTGATATATGGGCAACCTGGTGCGGACCCTGTATAAAGGAGTTTCCTGAATTGAAAAAATTAATGGATGATTACAAGGGGAATGCCAATATCGAATTTGTATGCATATCTGTTGACAGCAAAGCTGATTATGAAAAATGGCGTTCTTTTGTAACTGAAAAACAATTGGATGGCATTCAATTAATTTCCGATAAAGCGTTGGATTCTGATTTTATGAAATTTTTGAATGTAAGTCTGATTCCTCGAAATGTTTTGATAGATCCTCAAGGCAATATTATTTCTAGTGCTGGCTTAAGGCCTTCTAGCGCAGTTACTAGAGAAACTTTGGCAAAATACATAGGAGCACCTGTAATTAAATCTACCAGTAAATAAGTAAAATGGGAAAGTCTATAATTTTATTCATTTGCTGTTTACCGATTTTTGCTTTAGCGCAAAATAATTTTACTGTAACACTTAAATTGAAAGGTCTTGAAGACCATAAAGTAAAAGTGATTTACCAAGTTAATGGAAAATCTAAAGCTGATACATTGGTTAAACAATCAGCCGATTTGGTAATTTGGAAGGGAAGTGTAGAAGAACCTCAGTTGGCAAGAATAGAAGTGCTGGATACTTCCTTAAATCTCAGAGCAGGGAAAGCTGTTATGCAAGCGCCTATTCTTCAGTTTCTATTGGTGAATGCTGATATCGAGATTCAAGCCGATGCCAAGGAGCTATATAGAGCAGTTATTAAAAGTTCGGACAAAGAAATTAAACTATTTGAAGAATTGCGTACATCTCATTTACCTTTTGATGTTGAATCGTGGAATTTGCAAAAAGAAATGAATCGAAAATTAAATGCAGGTGATACTACGGGAAATTACTTGCTAAGGCAGCAGTCTACTGCTTTGCGCCAAAAAAATCAAGCGCTAAGAATTAAATTTGTGGATGAACATCCTAATTCTTATACAAGTATTTTGTTGCTTAATGGAATGTCTTTAATACTTAGTGCAGAGGCAATGAGTGAAAAGTACAGTAAGATTAATGATGCGTTAAAAAACACTACAACAGCTCAAATATTAAATACTAAAATTGAAAATAACAAGAAAACGGCTATTGGTAAGCCAGCAATATTGTTTTCTCAAGTTGGCATTGACGGAAATATCGTTGATGTTGCTGCACTAAAAGGTAAAGTTATTTTAATTGATTTCTGGGGTAGTTGGTGTGTTCCTTGCAGGTTAAGTCATCCTGCATTAAAAGAATTATATGCTAAGTATAAATCGAAAGGATTTGAAATTATTGGAATTTCCAATGAATGGACTAGTGGTCAAAGTATAGCCATTCAAACTTCAAAATGGGAAAAAGCAGTTAAAGAGGATGGTATCAACTGGTTGCACATCCTTTATAACCCAGCAATTCGTGATTTAGTAAAAGAGTTTGATATCAACGCTTATCCAACTAAATTTTTGATAGATCAAAGCGGAAAATTTATCATGAAATTTCCAGGAAATTCCGAGACGCAGCATAAGGCATTGGCTGATAAGTTGGCTGTTTTGCTTCCAGAATAATTGTAGTTAGATAATCTAAAATCTGCTCTACCTTTGTTGTATATGAGCGGAAAAGACCAGAAGAAAGTATTTGATTTCAGTTTATTACAAAGAATTTTCTTTTTTGTAAAGCCCTATAAAAATAAATTCTACCTCAGCTTGTTATTGGCCATTTTAATGGCAATAGCGTCACCCATTCGGCCTTATCTTATTCAATTAACGGTAAATACAGCCATTGGAAAAAATACTGTTTTACCCAATTGGGTTAGTACTGTTTTGTTTGGTACCGATCTTTCCGATATCAGTCAATTTATTATTGCGGTAACCATTTTTCAAATTGCTTTTTTATTCATTGAAACTACCATTCGCTTCTTGTTTTCTTTTGTTACTGCATGGATGGGGCAGCATGTAGTAAAGGATTTACGTGTTACTGTTTATAAAAAAGTATTGGGTTTAAACCTTCGCCAATTTGATCAAACCCCTATCGGAACATTAACTACGCGAACCATCAATGATATAGAGAGCATCAACGATATTTTTTCGGATGGATTGATTCCGATTGTGGCCGATTTGTTAACGATTATTATAACGCTGGCAACCATGTTCTGGATAGATTGGCGATTAACATTAATTAGTTTAACGCCTTTCCCAATCATGATTATTGCCACTTATTATTTTAAAGAGAGTGTTAATAAAAGTTTTATTCAAGTAAGAAATGCAGTAGCTGCACTCAATGCTTTTGTACAAGAGCATATTACCGGAATGCAGGTGCTACAAGCTTTTGCGGCTGAGGATAAAGAATATGCTGCTTTTAAAAAAATCAATGAAAAACATAGGGATGCCAATATCAAAGCCATATTTGCTTATTCGGTTTTTTTTCCAATTGTAGAAGTTGTTTTAGCGGTGAGTACGGGTATCTTGGTTTGGTGGATTGCAGATAGATCACTCGATGCAGGATTATTGGTGGCATTTATTTTATACCTCAATCAAATTTTCCGACCCTTACGTGTTATTGCAGATAAATTCAATGTGTTACAAATGGGAATGATTGCTGCAGAGCGAGTGTTTAAAGTGTTGGATAATGATGATGAACTTCCCCCTGCAAAGCAAAATGCATATAGCCCTGATTCCATCAAAGGTGATATTGAATTCAAACATGTTTCTTTTGCATATGTGGGCGATAATTGTATTTTGAAGAATATCAATTTCAAAATTAAAGCTGGAGAAACGGTAGCATTGGTTGGGCATACAGGAAGTGGAAAAACTTCTATTATCAGTTTATTGAATAGGATGTATCAAATTCAGGAGGGCACTATCAAAATTGATGGTGTTTCTATTGATGAGTATGATGTGGATGCTTTGAGAAAGGGAATTGGGGTTGTACTGCAAGATGTTTTTCTGTTTTCAGGGTCTGTAATGGATAATATCACTTTGCGTAACCCCGAAATTTCCAGGGATCAAGTAATTGAAGCTGCCAAAATGATTGGTGTTCATGAGTTTATTGAGCAATTGCCTAAAGGGTATGATTACCATGTAATGGAAAGAGGCAATATGCTTAGTTTGGGCCAACGTCAGCTATTATCGTTCATCAGGGCATTATTGTACAACCCAGCTATTCTTGTTTTAGATGAAGCCAGCTCCTCCATAGATACTGGTAGCGAAATCTTAATGGAAAAAGCCATTGATACCCTTATTGCTGGAAGAACCTCCATTATTATCGCACACAGACTTTCTACCATACGTAAAGCCGATAAAATCATTGTTTTAGACAAGGGTGAAATCAAAGAAATGGGTAATCATACCGAATTGTTAAGTCTAGGTGGATTTTACGCCAAATTGCATGAAATGCAGTTTCAAAATAAAAAAATCCCGGTTGGATAAGTTTTTTGTTTTTTCCCTTGATTTGCCTCCATTTTTTAGCCTTCTACCCTTATCTTTGCCGCAAATTTCGATAGAGGTATGGCCAAAAAAAGCATCAAATCGTTACTGGTAATAGTTTTCAGCATTTTCACATTGCTTTTTTCTTCTAGTGTATTTGCCAATGAAATACCTCAAAAAGCAGTTGAACCAACTGGCAGTCACGAAGCAGCAGCTTTTGATCCAGCGAAATTGATTATGGAGCATATCATGGACGCACATGAGTTCCATTTTTTCTCTATCGGGGAAACACATGTGAGTATTCCTTTGCCTGTAATTTTATATTCTCCACAAAAAGGTCTTTCTGTATTTTCTTATGGAAAATTTCACCATGGGCATGAAGTGTACAATGGCTATAAGTCTGAGGAAGGAAAAATCGTAGCAGTGAATGAGGCAGGAGAACATGATGCATCTATTCAAGTGTACGATTTCAGTTTAACCAGAAATGTGGTGCAATTATTCTTGGCCTTGGCTTTATTGGTATGGTTAATGGTTGGCGTAGCCAATAAGTATAAAAAGAATGGTGCTAATACAGCCCCTACTGGTTTCCAAAATGCCATCGAGCCAGTAATTACTTTTGTAAGAGATGAAGTAGGTAAACCCAATCTAGGTCATGCATATGAAAAATACATGCCTTATTTATTAACGGTGTTTTTCTTTATTTTAATTAATAATATTATTGGCTTGATCCCCGGAACAGCCAATGTTACTGGTAATATTGCATTTACAGTTGTATTGGGTGTGATCAGCTTTTTTGTAATTGTATTTAGTACCAACAAACATTTTTGGGGTCATATTTTTAACCCGCCAGTACCATTTGCAGTAAAATTCATTTTGGTGCCCGTAGAGTTTATTGGAATTTTCACCAAGCCATTTGCATTGATTGTCCGTTTGTTTGCCAACATGGTAGCAGGGCATATCATCATCACATGTTTCATCATGTTGATCTTTATTTTTGGAGCGATGAGCAAAGTAGCAGGAATTGGTTTTGCTCCGGTTTCATTGGCATTTACCGTATTTATTTATTTCATAGAGATATTGGTTGCGTTTATTCAGGCATTCATCTTCACTAATTTGACCGCAGTATTTATTGGTCAGTCAATGGAAGGTGCACACCACGAAGAAGCGCATCATTAATTTTTTCATTCATTAAAACAAACAGTATGTCAGTAATTAACACTTTGTTGGATGTTAGCATGAGCCATTTAGGCGGAGCTATTGGTGCAGGTTTAGCTGCAATCGGTGCTGGAATTGGTATCGGTCAGATTGGTAAAGGTGCTGTAGAAAGCATTGCTCGTCAGCCAGAAGCTTCTAACGACATCCGTGCGAACATGATTCTTACTGCGGCTTTCGTTGAGGGTGTTGCCCTTTTCGCAGTTATCGCAGGAATCTTGGCTGTATTAAAAGCCTAGTAGCACAAACTAATTACTGCACGGCAAGCACAGGGCAAGCGGTGCAGTAATTCCTTTTAACATTATTCGATTTAAATATATTTTATGGAATTGTTATTACCCGGGTTAGGTTTATTGTTCTGGACATTGATTGCCTTTGGCATTGTGTTCTTTATTTTAAAAGCATTTGCTTGGAAACCAATT
Source organism: Sphingobacteriia bacterium (assembly GCA_947456855.1). Lineage (GTDB taxonomy): Bacteria > Bacteroidota > Bacteroidia > Chitinophagales > Chitinophagaceae > Sediminibacterium. The sequence goes on from CANGTR010000039.1 coordinate 20,612, forward strand.
CTTGCTTCTTTAAAAGAAAGAGAAACAGGTATTGCTGATGCAATTGCTTCTGCTGATAAGGTAAAAGCTGAAATGGCGTTAATGAAAAACGAGAACGAAGCTTTAATGGCTAAGGCTCGCGAAGAAAGAGCTGTGATGATTAAAGAAGCCAAGGAAACTTCCGATAAAATGGTAGCTGAAGCCAAAGAAAAAGCAAAATCAGAATACGATCGTATTGTAGCAGATGCTCAATTGGCAATTACTCAGCAAAAAAATGCAGCATTAACTGAGGTGAAAAATCAAGTTGGTACGCTGGTTATTGAAGTTGCAGAAAAAGTATTGCACAGAGAACTTTCCAATAAAGCGGAACAAGAGAAATACATTGCTCAATTATCTGAAGTTGCTAAATTAAATTAAACAATGTCGAATCTTAGATTAGCAGATAGGTATGCCAAGAGCTTAATTGATCTGTCTACAGAAAGAGGTCAATTGGATAAAGTGCGCGAAGACATGTTGTACATTCAAAGCTTGTGTAAAGCAAGTACTGAATTTGTAAATATATTGCGCAGTCCAATTATTAAAGCAGATCAAAAAGAGAATATTATTCTTGCGGTAACAAAAGATAAAGTGAGCGCACTTACTAATGCTTTTAATACCCTTTTGGTAAAAAAAGGTAGAGAAAGTGATTTGCCTACTATAGCCACTGCATTTATTAATCAATTTAATGCACTTAAAGGCATACATGTTGTGAAACTAACTACTGCAGTAGAAGTTTCTGAAGAGATGAAAAACTCGATTCAACAAAATGTACAGAAGGCCAATAATTTTGGAACTGTTGAATTAGAAACAACAGTTGACGCTTCATTGATTGGAGGATTTAAATTGTCATTCAATAATAAAATGGTGGATGCAAGTGTAGCTAATGATTTACGCGAAATCAAAAAGCAATTCACCAAGAATTACTATGTACAAAGCTTGAGATAATCATTACTAAAACTTTTTAAACAATACAAAATGGTAGACATTAAACCGGATGAGATTTCAGCGATACTAAGACAACAACTTAGTAATTTTAACGCTTCTGCAGAACTAGAAGAAGTAGGTACCGTGTTACAAGTGGGTGATGGTATTGCCCGTGTATATGGATTGAACGGAGTAAGAAGTGGAGAGCTAGTGGTTTTCGAAAACGGTGTTAAAGCAATTGCTTTGAACTTAGAAGAAGACAATGTGGGTGTGGTATTGATGGGAGAAAGTGCTTCTATCAAAGAAGGTGCAACAGTAAAAAGAACAGGACAAATTGCTTCTATTAAAGTAGGCGAAGGTGTTGTAGGACGTGTAATCAATACTTTGGGAGAGCCCATCGATGGCAAAGGGCCTATTGCCGGTGAATTATATGAAATGCCATTGGAGCGTAAAGCACCAGGGGTAATTTATCGTGAACCAGTAAAAGAACCATTGCAAACTGGTATCAAAGCCATTGATGCAATGATTCCTGTAGGTCGTGGACAACGTGAGTTGGTAATTGGAGACCGTCAGACTGGAAAAACTGCTATCTGTGTTGATACCATCATCAACCAAAAAGAATTTTACGATGCAGGAAAACCTGTATACTGTATATATGTTGCGATCGGACAAAAAGCATCTACTGTTGCTGGAGTGATGAAAACATTGGAAGACAATGGAGCTATGGCATATACAACAATTGTTTGTGCTTCTGCTTCTGATCCTGCTCCATTACAATTCTATGCTCCATTTGCAGGTGCTGCGATTGGTGAATTCTTTAGAGATACTGGTCGTCCGGCATTGATCATCTATGATGATTTGTCTAAGCAAGCAGTAGCTTATCGTGAAGTTTCATTGTTGTTGAGAAGACCTCCAGGACGTGAAGCATATCCTGGTGATGTATTCTATTTGCATAGTCGTTTATTGGAAAGAGCTGCTAAAGTTATTGCCAATGATGATGTTGCTAAAAACATGAATGATTTACCTGAGTCTATCAGACATTTAGTAAAAGGTGGTGGTTCATTAACCGCATTACCAATTATCGAAACACAAGCTGGTGACGTATCTGCTTATATTCCTACGAATGTAATTTCTATTACCGACGGACAGATCTTCTTAGAAGGTAACTTGTTTAATGCAGGTATTCGTCCGGCGATCAACGTAGGTATTTCTGTAA
>CANGTR010000040.1 GCA_947456855.1 Sphingobacteriia bacterium
AAAGCCGAAAAAAGCCGAACCAGTTGCCAACTGCCAATACTATGAAAAAGCAGATAATTAAGAATATAGGAAAGTGGTGGGTGTAAATCTTCTGATTGAATTAGATGAATCATTGCGCTCAAAGAGTATTCTCTCACCACTCTAATATTGTAAAATTCATCATCGTAACCAGCACTCGACCAAGCAGTATAAATATAGAGCCCTACAAGCAAGGTAAACAAGCCGTATAAAAGCCAATTAAATAATGGGGATTTAATTTGTGTTTGCATTTTCATTCATCAGTTTAATTTTATCAGCAAGACTCATAGCCGATTCAATGCATTTGTCCATATTATAATACTGCCATTCGGCAAATCTTCCTAAAAGATGTATACCCAATGGGGCTAATTCAGTTTTTACAGACTGTATTAGATTATTGGTATTCTGTTCGTGTATAATATAAGAATCAGGATGATAATTATACGCCAGCATTGTTAAGTTGCCTGGCAAATGAATCAGTTCTTCTTTAACTACTGCTTCGGTGTATTGCCCCGAAAATTCAACCACACAAGTTTTTCTACCGGCTGGAGCATTGTTGGTCGAACTAAAATTTCCAGTATAAATAATACGATGTGCTTTGTATTTTTCTTCAGGAAGATACATCCAAGAAATATCAGTTTCATCTGTTTCGCACAATGCGTTGGTGGTTCCGTTAGCGGGTAAATCTTTCACAAGATTGGTTGCTTTAGTAATACTGGCATTATCTGTTGCAAAAATGCTGTTCAGCTTTCTTACATCACCACAATAAATTATTTGATCGGCCATTATTTCACCACCATTAATGAGCAATCCTTTTGTTGTAGGTTCGATTTTTGTTACTGCATAAGAAAGTTTTATATCAAGCCCTTCTGCTAATCGATTTATGATAAATTGCGATCCGCCTTTAACTGGATAATAGAAATTGGCGTGTACCATTTCGGTTTCTTGGTGTTTCAATATATTGCTCTGTAATATCTCATTGATCTTTGGCATGGGTAGCTTTTCCGCTAACCAATCTAAAGGAATTTTACTAAGGTCTCTCTTCCAGATTTTATTATTGTATGGGCCGAAATAAAGATTGTACAAGGTTGCACCAAACTTGTTTAATAAAAAATCGCGAAAATTATCTCGATTTTCTACTTGATTTGTTTTCACCAATTGCACCAGTTCATTTACAATAGCTTTTGCATCTTCATCAGCCAGTTGATAAATAAAATTTTCAATGGGGTAACCAATGCGTTTTCCATTTAAGTAAACAGCTGCATTTCTTTTGGCTTTTAGAAATTCCTTCTCTTTATTAAAGTGTTGCCAAAACCAGTTTAATACAGTTTGATTTTTACTATTGAATACATGCCCTCCAACAATATGAAAAAGATTACCATTTAGTTCTTTGCATTGAATCAGTCCACCCGCTTGCGCTCCTTTTTCTAGCACGGTTACTTTACAATGATTTTGCAACATTTTTGCCATACTTAACCCAGAAATACCTGCGCCAATTACAACAATATGTTTATTCGATAGTAATTTTTTTGCTAGCATGCTATTGATTTATTCAATTACCCTCGATTTGTTTTTTAATCTTTCAAAAAAATAGAAAAAGAGCACATCGAAAGAATTTTGGATTGCATTTTTAGATACACGTGGAGAAGGAGCTTGATATTGAATAGGAATTTCAATATGCTTTTTATTGCGCAAAAGGTACCTTAATTCAGTTTGGTAAAAATGCGCTTTTGAAAGCAATGGATATTCAACAAACTGTTTAACTATATAGGAATGAAAACCTTGAAAGCCAGAAGTCATATCATGCATGCGTGTACCTAGCAATAAATTAGCTAAGATGGTACCAACCTTCGATAAAAGATAACGCTTAATATTGGTGTCTGGCATAGAGCCGCCTTTTATAAACCTGCTACCAAATACACACTCATAGCCATTATTTAATTTTGCAAGAAACGCGGGAATGGCTTCTGGTTGATGAGAAAGACCAGCATCCATTTCAATAATAATATCATGTTTATTCAACAAGGCTTCTTTGTATCCGCGTATATAGGCATCTACTACGTTTTTATTTTCAGGAGCCCATATTGTTTTAAACCGAATGTCTTTTGCAGAAAGCTCCTGACAAAGCAAGAATGTATCGTCTTTTGAAACTTCATCTATGATAAAATAAACTGTTCCACCACTATTTTCTTCAAGGGTTTTGGTCAATTCTTTTACTAATGGAACAAAATCTTTTTCCTCATTGGCCATCGGTATTACAACTGCATAATTAGCGTGGTGGTTCATTACAGCAAAATACGGTCAAATGACAACAAATTAAAAATATTTTAATGATGGCAAATTACCTGAGATCAAACAATTTAAGATACACTAGCCAAAGCCGGTTAATTGGCGTGTACCTGCTGTTCAATCCATTCGTAGGTTTTTCTTAGGCCTTCTTCTAAGGGACGGCTAGGTGCCCATCTCAATTCTTCCTTAATCAATTTGTTATCAGAATTGCGGCCACGAACGCCGGTATACGATACCGGTATATTGTTAATTTGAAGGGGTTTATCGGCAATTTGCATTACCATTTCTGCTAGCTGATTTAAAGAAACCATTTCTTCGGAACCAATATTTACTGGACCAATAAAATCTGATTCCATTAATCTTTCAACGGCTTCTAAACATTCATCAATGTATAGGAAAGAACGGGTTTGCAAACCATCTCCCCAAACTTCAATGGCTCCATTATCGTCTGCTTCTGCTACTTTTCTACAAATAGCTGCAGGAGATTTTTCTTTTCCACCAGTCCAGGTTCCTTCCGGCCCAAAAACATTGTGAAAGCGAGCAATACGAATATCTATTCCGTAATTTCTATTGAATGCTAAATACAAACGCTCGCTGAATAATTTTTCCCAGCCATATTCGCTATCGGGTTCTGCAGGATAAGCAGAATCTTCGGAACATTTTGGATTGGCAGGATCTTCCTGATTGTAAGAAGGATAAATACAAGCAGAAGAAGAATAAAATAATTTTTTAGCGCCAACTAAATTGGCTTGCTGAATGATGTTTAAATTCACCATGGCAGAATTGTGCATCACATTTGCATCGTTTTCACCAGTAAACAAATAGCCCGCGCCTCCCATATCTGCTGCCAATTGATAAATTTCATCAAATGGTTGATCTACTACTTTCTTTACTAAAGACTGTTCTGTAAGGTCTCCAATAATAAATTCATCGGCAGGAGATTTACTGTAATCATGCATTTTTAAATCTACCCCACGCACCCAATGGCCCTGCCTTTTTAGTTTTTTTACTAAATGACCGCCAATAAAACCGCCCGCACCACATACTAACACTTTCTTCATTGATCCATTCTTTTGAGTAGGCAAAAATCCACAAATTCTTTGATATTTAGCCAAATGAATTGAGGAACTATTTCAAAATAGCGCATAAATAGTCTTTTGGGCTCCATCAATACCCTAAAAAACCACTCCAAACCCGATTTTTGCATCCATTTGGGGGCTTGTTTCACCTGATCGGTATGAAAATCGAAGGCTGCCCCTACTGTAATGATAAACTTGGTCTGGGTAAATTGAGCCAGCCGAAGGGCAAATTGCTCTTGTTTAGGAGTACTTAACCCTATCCAAACTATATCTGCTTTTAAATTGATTATAGTTTGACCCAATGCGTGCATTTCTTCATTGCTCATCTCCCTAAATGGAGGACAAAAAGTGCCAACTACATTCCTATTTCCAAACTTTTCTTCGCAAATTACTTTAAGCATCTCCGCAATACCTTCTTTGCCCCCACAAAAAAAATGACGCATATTTAAAGTCGAAGTAGCTTTCATCGTTTCCATAAAAAAATCAGGGCCATAGCAACGTTGCATTGCTTTTGCACCTTTTAGTTTTCCTACCCAAACGGTTGGCATCCCATCAGGAAGATTTAACCAAAATTGATGTAAGGCACGTTTAAACGAAGGGTTTTTATGGGCTTCGATTAAACCATGTGCACCGGTGGCGCTAATGCACCTATTTTGACCGACTAATTTAATGGATGACTCATGCAACACCATACTTATTGCAGTAGGTATATTATTGTCGAAAAAAGGTATCGTAAGAATATTCACCATTATTTCTTTCCTAAAATGGCTTTAATGAAGCTTATCATTTTAAATCTCCAATTTGAATAATGTAAAAAGTATTCATTGATACCTTGATTTTGCCAATCGTTAACAAGTATTTCTTCACCTGTTTTTATAAAAAAAGCTGTATTGCCTACCAACTCATCTAAGATCCAGTTTTTCTCTTTTTTTAAAAATCGATACAATTGTTTAACAGATGGCATATGCACATCATCAATTACCATGTAACCGCCTACTTTTAATTTCTGCTCTGTAAAATGGTAATCAATTTCTGCAAAAGGATACCGATGAGCACCATCAATAAATACAAAATCAAGAGATGGAATTGTTGTAATTAAACTTGGTAAAACTTTAGCAGAACTTTCAGCAATAAATGTGTAATTTATAGACAATCCGTTTTTTATACAATACTGCTTAATTCGATCTCCTTCCCCAGGATCAGGAGCAATAGAAATATGCTGACAACCTTTTAATAAAAACGCGAAAGTAGATTTACCTGAGCCCGTTTCTAGTGTTATACTTTGGGGTTTTAGTTTAGATTGAATGGCTTGAACAACTGCATTGGACACCCCAAAATTTGCCGGACTTCCATCACCCCAAACATGAAAACTAGGGTTGTCTTTGATAAGTGTATTAATTTCCATCATACGATTTTATTGTTAGATTGAACGCTTCTTCTGCATATACCAGCCCTACAAAAATCCAGAATGGCATAGCCCCCATTGGGCCTTCCAAAAACACATCAAAAGAAGCATTTATCAGAAATGACAAGCTGATAGACAACAAAATTAGCATATAAGCACTTATGTTTTTATCACGAATTTTTTTAAGATGTAAAAACATCCAGTATAGCCATAGAAAAAAAACAGGAACCCCAAACCTTGCTAAAATAGTTAAATGAAAGCTATGTGGAGATCGGAGGTTTCCTTCAATTGGATCATGATCAATTTCATCTGTGTCAGCTAAACTCATACCTAAGCCTCGTCCTAAAATAAAATACTCACCAAAGAAAGTATAGTCAACAATTCTTGTCCACCAAACCAAACGCCAAACTTTATTGTCATTTAAACTAGTACCATCATTGTTTGTTGCAAAAATACTCAATGCATTATTCTTTAATTGTTCAATACTTAAAGTACGACCTTGAAAGTTCTCTTCGAGTTTTGTTGACAAAAACAAAGGCATAGCAAGTAGTAAAATTATAGGGGCATACTTAAGCAATTTTATCATTTGTTGTTTTAAAAGTTGGTTTTTCGTAAGGATAAAAAAGCCGCACATGGGTATAATTAAAGAAATCATTCCAGATCTACTATATGATGATACAATTAAAAAAAGATATGCAATCATAATCCACTGAAAAATCAAATAACGTTTACTTAAAATAATATATCCGTTAAGCAATAAAATACTTGCAATAAATAGATGCACCCCCATATCCCCGAATTTGTATAGGAATAACCGCTGGTTACCAAAGATTTTCAACTCTCTAAAAAACGGCGAGTATGAAGAAATAATAAAAAAACAACACATGCAAAATGGGTACCACTTATAAATACTAAATAAGCGTTGTTTCAAGTACGGTAATTCTTCTTTTAGAAAATAAATGATAAAGGCAAAAGCGATATAATTAAAAATTACTGAGTCTCTAATTACATCCATTATTGCATACCCCGAAAAAATTCCCCTTCCAATAAATATTGTAGATAGGGTTACAAATAAAGTAAGCAATATCATTCTTCTATCCCAAGGAAATTCATAGGACCGTAAATCCATTAAAATAAGCAATAACCCAGCTAATAAGGTAACTTCACTCATATAACTGTAAGCTATCCCTTTATTAAAAAGTGCATATAGCATGTATACCAATACAAAAAAGTCGAAATAAATACGTTTAAGAATACTCATGCTATTAGCAACTTAGAAAATATGTTAAAGGTAACCTGAATAAATACAAAATAATCATTTTAACTGTACAAAAACTATATTTTTACATTGTTCAACATACAATAAATGAAGCAAGATTGTTTTGATTACTTAATTGTGGGTGCTGGTTTTTTTGGCAGCATCTGTGCACATGAGTTAACCAAAAAAGGAAAACGGGTTTGTGTTATTGATTCTAGAAACCATATTGGAGGTAATTGTTATACCGAAGAAAGAGATCAAATTCACTTGCATATCTATGGTCCACATATTTTTCATACATCTAATGAAACCGTTTGGAAATGGATCAATCAGTTTATCAGCTTTAATCATTTCATATTCAGACCTGTAGCAAATTATAAGGGAGAGATTTATTCATTGCCTTTTAATATGTTTACTTTTTCTAAGTTGTGGAATATCACAAAACCGGAAGAAGCAAAAGCCATCATAGCAGAACAGGCAGCAGCTATCAAGAATGAACCTACCAATTTAGAAGAGCAAGCAATTCATTTAGTTGGAACAGATGTTTACCAGAAGTTGATAAAGGGTTATACGCAAAAGCAATGGGGGAAGGATCCCAAAGAACTACCAGCTAGTATTATCAAAAGATTGCCGGTTCGATTTATATACGATAATAATTATTTCAACGACAAATACCAAGGAATTCCAATTGGAGGATATACGCAACTATTTACCAAATTATTAGAAGGCATTGAACTTAGATTAAATACCGATTATTTTAAAGATCAGTTACCAGAACACAAAAAAGTAATTTACACAGGACCAATTGATCAGTTTTATCAATACCAATTTGGAAAACTAGAATACAAGACTCAGGTATTTCAACATGAATTCAAATCTGATACGGACAATTATCAAGGTACCGCAATGATGAATTTTACAGATAAGGATGTGCCTTATACTAGAATTATAGAACATAAACATTTTGAAGAAAATGCCACTCCACATACTTGGATCAGTAAAGAATATCCTGTTGAATATAAGGCAGGAGAATCAGAACCCTATTATCCGGTAAACGATGCGGCAAATAATGCCCTGTATGCTAAATACAAAGAATTGGCTGCCCAAGAAGAAAACATATTTTTTGGAGGCAGGTTGGCCGAGTACAAATATTATGATATGCACCAAGTAATCGATTCTGCACTAGCATTCATTAACCATCACCAAATATGAGGAATTTAATTATTAGTGCAGTAGGTGATGAATCATTACACCACGAATGGATTGCAGGAGATACCCAGTTTGATCTTGCATTAATATATTATGGAAACAGTGTAACAGTTTCAAAATCATATGAAAAAGATGCAAAATGGCTGATTCAATCAAAAGGCATGAAATATCATTTAATTGATTTTTTTTTAAATCAATTTCCGAATATTATAGCTGATTATGATTTTGTTTGGTTGCCTGATAATGATGTTTCTATTTCTACAAAGTCTATTAACCAACTTTTTTCAATTGCAAAAGAACAGCAATTAGAACTATGTCAGCCAGCAATGACCGGTTATTTATCTCATCCAATAACCAAGCCTGCTCCGCGTTTATTGTTAAGGTACACCAATTTTATAGAGGTGTTAGCGCCATTAATGAGCACAAAAAGTTTAAGTAAGCTTAAAGAGAGTTTTACTTTAAATTATTCAGGATGGGGTTATGATTATTTATGGCCTTATTTATTGGGTAACCCTAGAAATACGATTGCCATAATTGATGCTATCACCATGCATCATACCAAGCCAGTTGGAAATGATTATTCCAGATTTCCTACACATCCTAAAAAAGAATTAAAAGCTTTGTTGAAGCAATACGGGGGGAAAATAAAAGAGAAGCAAGTGGTATATGGATTAAAGTCCTTTTAGCGTACGCCACTTAAGTTGCTTCATTAAGAAGATGGGATTGTAAAAAAAATTGGTAAGCAGCAATGCGATAATAGAGGCCAAGGCAAACCCTATAACCCCCATTTTATTAAGTAAGAAATATCCCAAGATCATCGCAATACAGCCTTGCATAATTGAAATGATGGTTTGCATTTTATTTAACCGAAGTGCATGCAAAAAAACAGCAGACACATTATCGATGACAATTAAAATGGTAAAAATAGACAACAGTGTAAACAATTGCATGATGGGTTGGCTGGTTTGGCCACTCCAGTATTGAAAGACCCATTTGCCCAAACTAAGCAGGAAAATCAAAATAAATACACATAACAAAACCACCAAAGTTAATACCCGATAGTAGATTTTTTGAAGGGCATTCCATTCGCCATTGGCTTCTTTTTGTGCAATAGCGGGAAATAAAATCACCGTAAAATTGGTGGTTCCCATTCTAATCACATCAAAAAAACGAGTTACTAATATATAACTGGCTACTTCTGCCTTAGTAGAAAAACCATTCAATAAAATGATTTGCGAATTGAACACAAAAACTACTCCAATTGAATTTAAGAAGTACCATGAGCTATAGCGCATGTGATCAATTAATGCTTTCCAACTAAAATAGTTAACTGAAATAGAATAAGATAGAGCTTGTTTAGAATAATAATATAATACCAAAATAAATGCTGTATTAATAACACTACTAGCAAACAATAATATACTGGCAGATGCTTTTATACTAAGTGCATACAAAACCAAAAACTCAATGACGGTTTTCCCTATACGGATGAGTTTTCCTACAAATATTTTATGACTGCTTTGTAAAATAATATCAAAAAGAGCAGCTACAATAGTTTGCAATAAAAGAACTGCTACCAACAATGCATTGATAACATAATTATTGCCAGTATGGAATAAATTCAAATAAAAGCATGAAATATAAATAGGAATTATTATGATAAAAACCCCTAAAAAGCAAAAGAAAGTAGAACTTATAAAAACAGAAGCATTTTCTGTTTCATGAATCAATCTCCTCATTAAACCTAAGTTCAAACCAAAATCAAATGCAGCTGTAAACAAAACAATATTCAACAACACGCCATAATTACTGAACTCCTCTATACTAAAATTTTGCTGCAACGTTGGCACCAAAAAAATAATCAAGCTTGCACTACATGCTTGTGAGAGGAAGGTAGTAATCAGATTCAGTAAGTAATTTTTAGACCAATTCAATGTAAACAAGTTCTTTATTTATTTGCAACAATAAGCAATTCATTTCCTTCTAATTTATTTTTTCTTAGCAAAGAAAACATGTAAGAAATAGGCGCAAATAACAATCTAACCAATTGATTCATCCGAAAAAATAAGCTGCCGCCGGCATTTTCACCAAATTGCCTTACTGTATTCCTCGATTTATTTTTATAGAAAAACAAACTAATCAAAAAATCATAGATGCTTTGGTCCCAGGTATCGGTAGTAGACAGTTTTTCAATAACCCATCCATGCTGTTCCAATAACAAACTTAGGTTATGAGGATTGTATTGATTAATATGTACATACGGCTGTTGCAACCAACCCCATTTTTGAACTAATCGCTTAAAGGCATAGCTATTGGTATTTGGAACAGCTATTATTATTTTTCCACCGGGTTTGAGTTTTTGTTTGAGCTGATCTAAAATGTCATGTTGGTTTTGCATGTGTTCTAAAACATGCCAAAGAGTGATCACATCAAACCCATCTTCTTTGTATTCCTGGAAAGTATTTTTATTGTTAATATGGCCATTTTGGTGATGACTGATTTTATCGGAACCAATATCGAAACCAAAACACTGAAAACCCCTCCCTGCCAATTCCTGAACAAAATAACCATGGCCACATCCAAAATCCAATATTTTATCTGTTGGTTGTATATACTTTCTTATTTTATGATGCCGATGTTTCGCCTGCCATTTTTTGAATAAACTATTCTTCTGAAACCAATCATAAGCATATTGCTCTTGATAATAATTGAATAAAACAGCATTAGAAGGGATGGGATTACACTGAAGAAATCCGCAATTGGCACATTTGAGATATCCGTATTGTGTATTTTCTAAAACCCATTCTGAGTATTCCAGTGTATGGATAAAAACGGGAACCTGTGCTGCTGATTTACATATTGAACAACTCATTGTACTTGCATAATTAAAGCCAATTATTTGAAATAGCAAATAATGCTGTTTTTAAAATCGAGCAAGATCCACCAAAAAAATTCTTTAAATTGATTTCTATTTTGCTGAATATAGCTTTGCCGTTGACCTATTGTACTAATAACTTCTGGATTAACACCCCCCATTCTTAATTCATCTTCTATAATCATTTTTTTGAACTGATCTACAGGGTAAGCAATTTTTTTGGTGCGTTCTAAAAGTAATTGGGCGGCCCTTTTATTTAAAGAATACCCATAAGTACAATAAACAGACTTAAGCAGCGGTTTTCCATAAACAAAGCCGTCTTTGTTTGCATGCACTGTGCTTCTACATAATTTCATATGTCCTTCCCATGCACCCCAAAAAAACAAATCAAATTTCTTAGACATTGCTTCAAATTGGTGCATCAACAAATCCGGAGAAACAATGGAACTATCCGACTCGAGTACCAAAAACATTTGCTCAGGTTCATTTTTTTGGGCAACAATCATTTGCCAAACTTTCCTATGACTGAGCAAGCAGCCCAATTCACCATTGCTGAGCGCATGACCGGTCCTTTTGAAAGAAAGGTTAATTAATTGTTGATGAAAAGGAATTTTTTGATGTGTAGGATAAATCGCTTCCACTTCAGTTAATTGGGGTAACTGACGAGTTAAGTTTTGGACTTGTCCTATTCTTTCCAGTTCAATTTGAGATGTAATTAAAAAGCCTTTAATACTATTTGCCATTCGCAAAAAATGATTGTCTTACCGTAATTTCCTCAAAGGTAAAATAAGATTGGTGCTTTAAAGCAAATGGGGTAAAAAACTGGTGTTTCACCCAATGGGGATAGAGAATATAATGGGGTTTGCCCAATAGTTGGGCTAAGTGAATAGGCATGCTGTCGCTGCCAATAATGATATCAAATTGTTTAATCAATAGAATTAATTCATTAAAATCGCGATACCTGAGCGTATGAATAATTGATGACATTGCAGAAGCATCATTGCCAAATACTCCCAAATTCAATTCGAAGCCCATTTGTTTACAGCTATTATTGATAAGGCCTAATATTGAACTGGGTATTTCCCTTTTTAGTTGCCTAGCATTGGGTATTACCAAAACTTTTAGGTTCGATTGATTGATATTGAACGGAATGTTTTCTAATTCGTGCATTGAAGTAGAAAAAAAATCAGCATATCCTTGATATACATTTTGACTACTTATGATATTTTTAAAAAGATGCCCACAGAAAACACTCATGAACCAAGATCTTTTTTTATGCTCCAAATAATAGTCCCCAATGATAGGGTGAACCTTTATGTATTGCTTTAGTAGTAGTAGCTCATGGATTGAATTAGGGCTAAATAAATAACGATTGGTTAAACACCCCATAATATTACGGCGGATGTTTAAATCAATAAAACTAATGAAACAGTTAGAGGGGAGTGTTAGATTAAGCGCCTTGAATAAAGGCTCGAAATGCTTAGAGGCAAGAAAGTGAAATGATTGACCTGACTGATTTTTTACAGCTAAATGAATTGCTATAATAAAATCTCCAAAGGCTCTTAGCAGAAAGACATTCGTATATTCATTCATTGCTTTTTAAAACCATTTTACCGAATATAGCAAAGAAAGACGAAGTTGAATATTTCGTTTATCAGAAAGTGAAGATGGGTCTGCAAAACCCCCATCTAGTTTAAGCCATTTATAATTGATTGAACTGAGGTTATCAATTGAACCTGCCAATATAAAATTCTTGAATGCCCATTGAGCAAAAAGGCTAGTAGAAATATCTACCCAAAAAGCACTGGTATTTCCCGCTCCAATGGAACCATTGAAATAATTGTAATAATAGAAATCGGTATTGCGCATTACCCTTTGCACTTGAACACCTACTTGATGTTGATTTTTTATCCAAGCAATATTGATTGTTTGGCTATTACTACCTGGCCCGATTGAAGCGCCCATTACACGACCATTATTGGTATAGCCATGTCTTATATTGGCATTGGTATACCAACTGTTCGAATTAGGATTGGGACCACCAAAAACATTGTTGCGGTCAAAAATCAATGCAGCTTTAGACAAACCCAAATGTGTTATTTCTGTTGAAATACTAATATGACCTTTTTGATTGTTCAAAGGAACCATTTTTCTAAACCCAATGGTAAAGCCATATGGAACAGAATCTTTGAAGATATCAAATGGACCTATGCCTTTATCGGATCTTCCATATTCCGCGTATATTTCAGCATGTTCTTTAGGCATCGCATACCTGAAAAATAAAGAGCCTAATTTTGCAGCACTCAAATTAGTATCAGCATATTTATAACTAACTGAAGTCATTCCGATATGCAAATTCTCCATTCCTTTAGGACTGAAGGAAACAACCAATCCTGCTATAGTTCTAGCATTATTTTCTGGAGGTGCTTCATAACATTGAGGACAGCCCAACTGTTCAATTCTTTTAAATTCAGGCGGTGTTACTCCAGAATTTTTTAACCCACCAAATATCAATTGTGCTTCAAACTTGCCAACAGGTGTTTTGATAGGGGCTACAGTATTAAGACTGGCATGCAAGAAACCTGGTGCATTATTACTCATCACTAGAGAATTAAACCTAGCTGGTCCCCACCAAAGATTTTCCGTGGAAATACCTATAGCAAATTGGGGTGTTTTATAGCGTATAGCTGATTGACCTGGATATGTTTTTGAAATTGGTTCGTTGCCAAACCAAGAAGGCATATCAATTTTATTTCCAATCATGGCAAAAAACTTACCCCAATAATTATTGAGTGAATTTGATTCAGGTGGTAATAAATGATCCAAGGGGGGATTTGCAGCAGTTACAAACTCTGGCTGAAAAATAAAACTAAAATGCTTACTTTCCATTTGAATACCCGCAGTAAATCTTTGTTGAAAGCCAGCAACAGGCAAAAATGTTTCGGCATTATAACTATAAGGCAATGCACTGTTGTTTTGCATTGTATAACCTAAATTTGAAATCAATAATATAGAATCTTTTTTTTCAAAGTATTGGGAACTTTTGAACCTGTATTGATAAGGAATTAAACAAAAAGAATTGGTAATGGAATCTGTTGAATTACCAATAAGTTGTTTTTGTCTATAGTAATCGTCTAACTGTATCTTTTGAATTAACCCTTGTTGTGCCAATAAATTTTGAGCGAGTAAAAAGAAACTAATCAAGAAAACTCCTCTTTGTATATTGATTACCATAAATAAGTGGCTGTTAAAGATGCATAAAGATTCGATTGATTATTGCCTTGCTCCCATGCATAATTTCTTGCTCGAACTGTTTGAATATCGGCACTTAAAATCATCTTCTTGAACCGATGTTGACCATTTACACCAATTGAAAAATCGTTCCATTTGGTTTGACGCAAACCAAAATCAGTTATGCTATTAGAAACGATTGTAGTTGGCCCATGTTGAATGCCCTGAATATTGATACCCAATCTAGAAAAGCCTTTTAACCATTGTAATTTACCAACCACTGTATTATTGCCCCCACCTACGCCTGCGCCAAGCACACGATTTTGATGTGTATAGCCCCCTTCATAACTGTACCAGTTACCTGCGGTTCTTAATAAATAGTTGACGGGTTCCGACATACGGGTTAATTCCATCGAGAAATCAAGCCATTGGTTATGTCTTAGTTTCTTGAGTTTCTTTATGCCTAAAATATAGGCAGTAGAATGTGGCGCATCTGTATTCCAATCCCTAAGATTGGTGAAATTATCACCATAACCAAACTCAGTATAGATTTCAGCATGTGATTTGGGAAATAGAAATCTCGCGCTTATTGAGGCTATTTGCTTGATGCCAACAGGTGAAACATCGGTGGGCGTACCAAATGGATAACTTTCTCTTAAAACCCCAAATAATACAGGGAAATACCTTTGCATGAATGTATACCCGGCAGCGTTCTCTT
The DNA here is from genome assembly GCA_947456855.1 of Sphingobacteriia bacterium. Taxonomy (GTDB): domain Bacteria; phylum Bacteroidota; class Bacteroidia; order Chitinophagales; family Chitinophagaceae; genus Sediminibacterium. The sequence continues at coordinate 14,083 of CANGTR010000040.1, forward strand.
GTATTTTATAATGATACGCGTAGCCTACTCTATTGATTGAAAGAAACAACCCTTTAACCCATTTGGGATTATAGGTAAGCGTTACACCACTTAGATAGCGCCAACTTTTTTTAGCATTGTATGGGCCGGAATAACCATTTCCACCATAATCATTGGGATTATAGTAAGTAGTGGTTAAATTTTTATTTTCTAATAAAACGGTGGTGTCTTCAACTAATTTTCCTCCTATTAATTGAAACTCAAAGTTGCCAATAGGTGTTTTGATGGGCCGAGTTGTATTGAGCGTTAAGTGCAAAAAGCCTGGCGCATTATTGCTCATAAGAAGTGAGTTGTGGATACCAGGCCCCCACCAACTATTTTCATTAGACAAGCCTAATGAGAGGCCCCATTTTTGCAATCGGATAGATGATTGACCCAAGAAAAAGCGATTATACTGCCCGTTTGTTGGTGCACCATATGCTGCATTATGATAAAACGATCCATTAGTAGCCTGAACCCATTCAGGCTTAAACTGCACTGTTAACCAATTACCATAAGAAAAAAAAGCACCAGTTGACACCAATGTTTGCAAGCCTTTTGCTTGCATAAAACCTGCCTGATTATAAGAGTACGGACGATCTGAATTGAATTTGGTGTATATATGAGAAGGCAATAGTTCAAACCTTGCTTTTCCTTTCCAGAATTTTTTACTCACAGTGGTATAAGGATTATCTGGATCAATTAATCGAAAAATACTATCAGTTGTAATAGATTGGCTTGTAAAAAAAGGTCTTGCCATTAAAGAATTATCAATACTTAATTTATCCTGCAGTTGCAATATCCTAAGTTGATCATCAAAACCAATCATCCCTACTGGAATGGTTTGAGCATTTACTTTATTTGCAAAAAATACAACTAATACAAATGATAAGCAGCAAGAAATCAATGATTTAAACATGCTGTCTTGGATAAGTTATAAACAGAAAAACTGAAAATAATAAGGCACCTCCCAAGATACCAAACAATAATATTTTCCATAAAGCCAATTGTTTGTTTTCTAAAGGATATCGAGCCTGATCAAGCATATTGATAACCGGCGTTTGACTAGCTAATCCCATTCTACTTGCTTCTAGGTTTTTCATTACTTCGGAATACAAGGCATAAGTTACCGACTTGTCTCTCTGAGATACTTCTACCGGAACTGCCGTAATTTTATAAGCAGCATTGGCATCTAGTACTTGCATGGCTGCAGATTTATACGATTTGGCATTGAGTAGTTCCATTAAAGAATCTGATCTTTTTTCTAAACGGCTAATATTGCGGGTAGCCACAGAGGTTTTAATATCTACATACATGCGAATGGTTTCTAAAACCAATCGCTCTGTAAATAATTTAGAAAAAACTTCATTGGGAGTAGTAGTGGTTATTTCTATGATTGATCCTTTTTTATTCAATCTTTCAACTGCTAAGTTTTTCTTAATGATTTTCTGGTAGATCACTAGTAATACAGAATCTTGCAATCGACTATTGGTATTGCCTTTGATTAATGAAGTAAAATTAACCGCATTGAGCCCTTGCTTATTGGCCCATTTATCTTTTAGTTTACTCCATTGCAAAAACAAATCAGCCAGGGTTTGGCCGTTATCCGTTTTACTGTTGAGCGCTTTGCTGCTATCTATTTTGGTGAGCAATACTTTTTCAATGATGGTGCGCGATTTGATGATGTCCAAAATATTATCGCCAGCAAATAATCCAGCACTACCCGTTAAACTACCAACATCAAATCCAAATTGAGAAGCAAGGCCAGATAGGCCGCCACCCATTCCCCCCGCTTTTTCTTCTAAAATAAAAGAGGCTTTTGCTTCAAATTTAGGTTGTTGAATTAGGCTATAAACAAATGCAAGCACCAAACCCAGTGCCATCATTACCAAAAATAATTTTGCTTTAGATGACAGGTATTTTAAAAACGCCTGTACTTCATCCATTACATCTTTTACTTTAAGCGTAGGAACAGTATTGTTAGGTTGCATTATTGATTACTTTGATGTATTAGCCAATAAAATTAAAATACTTACCAACGAAGTTAAACTGGTAACTATACCAATTACTTCCCCGGTAGATAGTTTTGCTTTGGGCTTTTTAGCAGAAACATAAATTTCAGTGCCTGGTTTAATAGATGGATAAGATCGGAAGAATAAAAAACTTTTGGTTTTACGTACTTGACCATTCGGATAGATTACGTAAGAGTTTTTCTTAGATGCATTGATGCTATAGCGTCCGCTTTCTTTTAATGCATCTCTAAAACTAATGCCATCAACATACACAATTTGCTTGGGTACATTTACCGCTCCAAATGTTTGAATGGTTTGTAATTGTTTGGGTACTTTTAAAATATCGCCTTCAACTAAAAATAAATCTTCTGAACTACCCGGTTTTTCTAAAATCTGATCGAGTTGAATACCAACCGGTTTCTGCTCTTTGTATAGGTCATTGATTACACTGGTATCACTGGATGATAAAATTGCTGAAGTTTTTCCACTTTGGGCATTGCTTAAATTGGTTTTGGTATTTATCAATGTTGCATCAGATTCCGATAAATCTCTATAGGTATTTCGAATAAGCACTGCACCTGCGGCAAATCCTTTTTGCTTTAGGCCGCCTGCTCTTTTGATTAAATCGGAAATACGTTCTTCATTACCCGATAAAGTATACTTACCAGGATAAATCACTTCGCCTTCAACAGTTACGGTTATTTGTTCTTTGTAGATAGGCGATTTACGAACAGAAACAATATCAAAAGGATTCAATTTAAAATCTGCATCGGGTGTTTTATTAACTGCTGCTGATAGGTTGATTTCTTTAATAACAGAATATACCGAACTGTCTTTTTGAGAACCATCAGGTTTTAAACGACGAGAGATCTCTACTTTTTGAAGTGAAGCCCCTTCTTTGAACCCACCACTCATAAGAATCAAATCTTGCACAGACATGCCTTCTGCAAACTCAAAATTGCCGGGCTTATTCACTTCACCATTGATGGTGATATAATATTTTTCGCGCAGGTCGCTGATCCGATAAATTTGAATTGAATCTTCGCGCAACAAAGGAATATTTATAGTGCCATTCAATACCTGATTAATATTAAAGTTGATTATCTCAGCAGTAAAATCGGGCTTTAATCTTCTGATAATTGCTCTATCTAAATAAGCATCTTCTTTTGGTTTTGCAGCAATCAATACATCTTTTAGCGTAGGCATTTCGTTGATGCCATAAGCGCCAGTATAATATACAGCCCCATTAATGGTTACTCTATTGGCAAACAAATCTGCCAATGCATCTACCATTATTGTATCACCAGAATTCAACTTAAAGCTAGCCAACTGAGCTGCTTTAACACTTATAATTTCTTTATTCTTTGAACCAAATCGAAATAGGCGAATTAGTTCTTTATAACCCATATCAGCAAATCCACCAGCATAGCGAATCATGTCGGCAGCAGTTTCATTGGGCTTTACATCAAATAGGGCAGGCTTCTTCACAGCGCCTTTCACTGTAACACGAGTGGTATAAGGATTCACCCGAATCACATCTCCATCTTGTAATAACAAATTTTTAGTGAGATCCGATTTTAATAAAAAATCGTAAAGATCAAAAGTGGAAATATTTTTTCCGTTGCGCACCAATTCAATATTTCTGAAAGAACCAATTTCGTTCGGTCCACCTGAAACATATAAGGCATTCATTAGTGTAGAAAGTGATGAAATATCATAATTTCCCGGGCGTTTAATTTCGCCAATAAGTGTAACCCTGATGCTGCGAATCTGCCCAACCGATACCTGCACTTTTACAGAACCGTTGGCAATACCGGGATAAATTTTAGTGAGGGATTTTCGCAATTTAACGGTAGCTTCTTCAATAGTTAGACCAGCTACTTTTACTGGGCCCAAATTAGGAAAGCGGATATCGCCCTCGGGAGTTACTTTCAATCTTTTCGTGAGATCTGAAACGCCGTACACATCAATTACCAATTGATCGTTTACTCCAATGATATAATTCTGTGGCGTTGCAATATTGATATTGGGCTCAAAGCTGAGGTTATCGTTTTCAAATATGGATGCGCCGAAAGGTTTTAGGGTTTTGGAAGAATCGGTTTTCTTATTGTTGGAAGCTTTACTATTGATTTTTTCTCGAGGTTCGTAAGGATCGTTCTGACTTTTAATTGGCGCATTTAAATCTTTCACTGTACTCGGATCAATCAACGCCATTCTTTTTTTGAGTTGATTAATTTGTTCTGCAGTTAAACCCTTCTCTCTGGCTTTCATCTCCAATTCGGTCTCTGATAAACCGTTTAGCTGATATTGATTCATCAACACCAATATTTGTTGGTCGGTGAGGTTTTCAATATTTACAGAAGAGGGAAGTTGGGCATTCGCGTTGATCGCACTAAGCGAAAGAATAAGTGAAAAAATTCCTATTAAAAAATAACGAATCATAATTAATATTAATGTATAAAGTTAATCTATTTCTTGGCAAAGAAATAAGTCAATCCAAACTGCACCTGAAGATTTACCCTATCCGATTAACTCCCCGTCTTGGGCATAGCCACCACAGGGGTTTGTTTGTCGAGTTTTTCAAACTCAGAATTGTTACTAATGAATTCAGGCACGATTGCTTTCATTGCAAGCACAACATCATTCACCGATTCCTGGCGTTTGGCAGGGCCAATAAGGGCGTCAATTTGTTGGGAGAGTTGGTTGAATTCTATGGTGCGGGTCTGCGCAATCAGAATTTTATCGTGGTAGGTAGGCATGGTGTTCTCTGCATTGTTCAATAACTCTTCATAGAGTTTTTCGCCAGGGCGGAGGCCAGAGTATTCAATTTTAATATCATCATCGGGCTCTAAGCCAGAGAGTTTAATCATTTTTCGAGCCAGGTCTACAATTTTAACCGATTGCCCCATATCAAATACAAAGATTTCACCTCCATTGCCCATAGAACCCGCTTCTAAAACCAATTGACAGGCTTCAGGAATGGTCATGAAGAAACGAGTAATATCGGGGTGGGTAACTGTTACAGGGCCACCTGCTTCAATTTGTTTTTTAAAGCGTGGAATCACCGAACCGTTAGATCCCAATACATTTCCAAAACGAGTGGTGATGAATTTGGTTCTGTTTGAAGTTTGATGATCATTTATATGCGCCTGTTGGTATTGATAGAGCGACTGTACATACATTTCTGCAATGCGCTTGGATGCACCCATTACATTGGTTGGGTTCACCGCTTTATCAGTAGAGATCATTACAAAACGCTCCACTTTGTGCTTTACCGCAATGTCTGCCAATTGACGTGTACCCATTACATTGGTACAAATAGCTTCTAATGGGCTGTTTTCCATCATGGGTACATGCTTGTATGCAGCAGCATGATACACAAATTCAGGGGAATATTTTTGAAAGAATTTTTCTACTATCAATTCGTTTCTGATATCTCCAAGCGCTAATTCAAAGTTTTGAAAACCACGTTCTACTAGTTCTAATTGTAAATCGTGCAAGGGCGTTTCGGCATTGTCGTTCAATACCAATAATTTGGGTTTGTATTGAATTAACTGACGCACAATTTCAGAGCCAATAGAACCAGCCGCACCAGTAACAAATACTGTTTTGCCATGAAGTTGCTTGAACAATATTTCGTTGTATATCTTAATTTGTTCGCGTTCCAACAAATCTTCGATCTTAATATTTTGTAATTGCTTGGTGCTTAATTGACCATTGATCCAACTTTTTAAAGGAGGAACAGTGAATACGATAATTTTTTCATCCAAACAAAAATCTACAATATCGTTTTTTCTTTTAGAAGGCAATTTAGTAGATGCAATAATTAATTCGTCAATGGCATATTGCTTTAATAATCCTTCCAAGTTAGCGGAATTGAATATTTTAATACCATCAATGTTCTTGCCCACTTTACGTTGATCATCTTCCAAGAATAATACCATCTGAATATTGGCGGTCATATCGTGTTCCAACGCTCGTTTGGTAGAAATACCCACATCTCCAGCCCCATAAATGGCTACTCTTTTCTTGGCAGTATTTGCCGTAGTGATATAGGCGAAAAAATATTTGATGATTACTCGATAAGAGCTCAGTGCTACAAAAGACAATAAGGTATTGATGATTAAAATAGATGGTGCAATTAAATGGAGGCCGTTCCATTTAATCATGAGCATATCCAATACCAAATAACCAGTATTGGCAAAGAACACTACAAAGAAAATGCGGAAAGTATCTTGTAGGCCTGTGAAACGAATAATGCCCGCATATACCCTGAATAAAGCAAAAAGAGAAATATTGAATGCTAATAATATCAGCGTATTATTAAATACCTGTGCATCATTAAAAATATTGAAATTAAACTCTGCTCTGACTAAATAAGCCAATAAAAAACAAACGCAGCTTATGCTAATATCCAGTAAGAATATTACCCAACGGGGTAGGATAGAGAGGTTTTTAATACGCTTTAACCGATAACGTTTAATCATTAGTTAGTGTTGGTTTGTAAAAATACAACAATATGATGAATTTAAGATTAATCAAATCAGTATTGAGTATGGTAAAAGATGGCTTAGATAATGTGCTGGTTAGATGCGAGTTATGTAACTAGGCAAAGCTACGCTTACCTTAGTCACAAAAAACTAAGTTCCTATGCATAAATATAGTATTAAACAACGCGATTAAATAAATATATTCAAAATATTTTAATGCATTATCGCCCTAAAGAATTAATTATCAATCATATGCGCCAATTGGGGGATTTAGGCACTAGATATTTAAGCATTGCAAATATATACCAAACAACCCTTTTTATATCCCAAAAATATTCCTATTTCAGGAAATACTAGCAACTGGTTTCCCTTGCATGCTTTCATTAACCAAATGACTTAATAATTCTACAAAATGCTTCACTTTCCTCTGCTAATAATTCGATTAACACTGGCATAGCATCTATAACTGCTTCACTATTTAATGGAACATGCATTGAATTGGTAATATACACTTGATGATTTCTGTAGGATACTTTTTTCTGCCATTTGAAATGCATCCTAATAACCTTTAGCTGCCATTGCATCTCTTTGTTTACTATCCCCATCGTTATCTCTTGCATTCCAACTTCCGTTTCTAACACGATCAATTAACTCCGGTGTTACTTGATACCGCTCAATTGACAAGGAGTTACTAATAAATTTCTCTATATTTTTTGGCACACCTGGAGCAGCAGGAAATTTTTCAATTATCGCTTTTCTAAAATCCGACCACATTATTTTTATATGATTTTCGTATGGCGATGCGTCTTTTGACGAAAATGAAATAATTAAATGATCATCAAATGGATCTAACTCACGAATATCGTAACCAACACCCTTCATTGTTTTAATAATATCATCTGCGATTTTATTTTTTTAATATTTCTGAAGTACGCACAGGTTTATTAGTTTTAAATCATTTTCAAATACTTTTTTAATACTTTTTTAGGGTAGAAATTCACTATAATGATGATTTAGAGTGATTTATGGTGATTTAGAGTAAATAAGGACTAGTGTGGACCAAGAAAATTTATTCTCTCATTTATTTGATAATCAATATTTTGTAAATTATCACTGACGCGAACAAGGTCGAGAAAATGTTATTTTTAGATCATGATTAAATTAGTGTGGCCGATTAGTGTGCTGGGGGTTGACTATAACAATCAACTTCTCTGATTATTATATTCTTGTTGTGTTTCAACGATTAAATTTATAGTAGCCCCAGTAATATATAACATATACTGAGATATACTATCTGGAACAACATTCGGTTCACTACCTGAACCGTGACCTCCTTTTTTATTTCTGATAAGACTAATACTATTTTCTAAGAAATTTTTAAAATGAGTAATTGGATGCTCTGTATAAGTTGGAAAAAAATTATTAGTAAATAATAGTTGAATCAATGGACGAGCAGTATAGTCTTCTTTATATGTCCATTG
>CANGTR010000041.1 GCA_947456855.1 Sphingobacteriia bacterium
GTATTGAGCAACTCGACCAATGAAGGATTTGCTGGTGGATATAATTGGGCATTGAAAAGGGTTGAAGCCCAATATTATGTGTTGTTAAATTCCGATGTAGAAGTAACGCCTGATTGGATCAATCCAATTATTCAGTTAATGGAATCTGATCAATTGGTTGCTGCTTGCCAACCTAAAATTTGTGCATACCACAATAAGCATTTATTTGAGTACGCAGGAGCTTCAGGAGGTTGGATCGATTTTTTAGGCTATCCATTTTCTAGGGGAAGGGTATTTGATGTTTGTGAACAAGACAATGGTCAGTACAATGATATTGCTCCCATTTTTTGGGCTTCAGGAGCTGCTATGTTTATTAGGTCATCCGTTTTTCATGAAATGAATGGTTTTGATCCCTATTTTTTTGCACACCAAGAAGAAATTGATTTGTGCTGGAGAATTCAGTTAAAGGGTTATAAAATAATGGCATGTCCATCATCCTTGGTATACCATGTTGGAGCTGGTACATTACCAAGGGGAGGAAAAAAAGTATTACTGAATTTCAGGAACAATTTGATCATGATTTGTAAAAATCTACCATCCAATGAGTTGATATGGAAATTGCCTTTTCGGATTGTATTAGATAGTATATCTGCTTGGAAAGGACTGCTAAATGGAGATATATGGTTTTTTACCGCCATTATTAGGGCTCATCTTGGATTTTTTTATTGGCTGATCAGTAGATTTAGACCTTCTCAAAATACGCGCATATCGATGGCATCCTTAGGCGGCGTATACAATCAATCAGTTGTTTGGAACTATTTTATTAATCAAAAAAAACGTTTTGTAGAAATAATTCCAAAGAAGCCATTATAATTTTACGCTCAACCCTTATTTTTGCAAAGTAATAACCCGCTATGTCACAGGAAATAATCGATCACGAAAAAAAAGACTTTACAAAAAGTTGGGTAAATTCATCCCGTTTTTTGTTTTATTTACAGGTATTTTGTATTCTATCTTTTGTATTAGGTGGATGCTTTCGAATGTATAATCAACGATACAAAGGAACACCTGCTGTTGAGGTGCAAAGCAGTTCAAAATTCAAACCAGAATACAAATAGTTGCAAAAAAATTTTGTCAAGAACTAAGGATGGCTATTTTTGCACTCCTAATTTAGTTCTTACAAAACGCGAAAGTAGCTCATTTGGTAGAGCACGACCTTGCCAAGGTCGGGGTGGCCAGTTCGAGCCTGGTCTTTCGCTCTGAGAATCCCGCTCCTCTAGGACGGGATTTTTTATGGCAGCCCCGGTGGTGGAATTGGTAGACACGCAGGACTTAAAATCCTGTTCGCCGCAACGCGAGTAACGGTTCAACTCCGTTCCGGGGCACAAAGCCTCTCCAACGAAGTTGGAGGGGCTTTTTTATTTGTAAGTGTGGCAAACTCGTTTGCCTAAACGAGCAAATAAAAAAGCCCTCATCGCCGCAGGCGATGGGAGGCTTTGAGTAAGACCAATCATTCGGTAATCAGCGAGCGCAGCGAGCTAATCCGTTCCTTTCGAGAATTAAGAGATATGAGTTAAGAGATATGAGATACAGCAGAGCTAAATCGTTTCTCAAAACTTGTTTATAACGCGTGTATTCCTGTTTAATCAAACTGATTTGGCCAATTGGTTTTCAATCCTGCAGCTTTCTTCAGAACCTCATTTTTTAAAGACAATTTATACGTTGCCAATTTTTGAGCAACCACTTCATTGGAAGTGCCGATAATTTGTGCTGCCAAAATACCCGCATTTTTTGCAGCATTAAGGGCTACAGTAGCAACAGGAACACCATTGGGCATTTGTAAAATAGATAGAATTGAATCCCATCCATCAATAGAATTCGAAGACTTTATAGGAACCCCGATTATAGGTAGTGTTGTTATGGATGCAACCATTCCAGGTAAATGGGCTGCCCCACCAGCACCTGCAATAATTACTTTGATTCCCCTAGATTGTGCAGATTGTGCATATTCCATCATTCTCTCCGGTGTTCTATGGGCAGAAACTACTGTTAGTTCATAATGAACTCCGAGTTCTGTTAAGATTGATGCAGCTGCTTCCATTACAGGCAAGTCGCTATCGCTGCCCATGATTATTCCTACTTGTGGTTGTTGGCTCATATTAAAAGCAAGTTAATTCATAATTCTCAACACTAATCTCATATCTTTTATCTCTTATCTCTTATCTCTTATATCATATCTCAAATCTCTTATCTCATATCTTTTATCTTTTATCTCATATCTCATATCTCTTATCTCATATCTCATATCTCATATCTCTTATCTCCCAACTGTCGTTTATAAAGCTGTATAGTATTATGTAAGCCCAGGTATAGTGAATCGCAAATTAGCGCATGTCCAATACTCACTTCATCTATTATTGGTATCTGCTGAACAAAGAAGCCCAGGTTTTGCATATCCAAATCATGGCCAGCGTTAATTCCCAACCCTATCTCTTTTGCAGCATAAGCACATGATTTATAGATATTTATAGATTCTAATTGATTATTTTTTGCAAACTCTTTTGCGTAATTTTCAGTATACAATTCAATTCTATCTGTGCCTGTTAATGCAGCATATTGAACCATTTCTAGAACTGGATCTACAAAGATTGAAACCCTAATTTCAGCATTTTTAAAAACGCCGATGATCGTTTTTAAATAATCTTGGTGCTCAATTGTGTTCCATCCATGATTACTGGTTAATTGCCCTAATGCATCTGGTACCAAAGTAACTTGAGCAGGTTTTGTTGCTAAAACCAAATCAACAAATTTTTCCTCAGTTGGGTTGCCTTCTATGTTTAATTCTGTAGTTAATACTTTTTTTAAATCATAAACATCTGCATAACGGATATGGCGCTCGTCTGGGCGAGGGTGCACGGTAATTCCATCGGCTCCAAATTGCTCAGCATCTAGAGCAACTTTTATCAAATTGGGGTTATTGCCGCCCCTGCTGTTGCGGAGGGTAGCAATTTTATTGATATTCACACTCAATTTAGTCATGGCACAAAGTTAGGTTGACTAGAAATAACTTATTAATTTCAGTAAACATATTCTATAATCAACATTCAGTAAGTAAATTTGTTACTAGATTATGTCGTACTCATCTTTAGAAGCATGTTTGGTTGATTTAGAAAGAAATGGTCATTTGATTCGGATAAAAGAAGAAGTTGATCCTTATCTAGAAATGGCAGCCATTCATTTAAGGGTATATGAAGCAAAGGGCCCCGCGCTTTTGTTTGAGAATGTAAAAGGATCAAGATTCAGGGCTGCGTCCAATATTTTTGGAACCCTAGAAAGAAGCAAATTTATTTTTAGAGATACCATCGAATTGGTTCAACAATTAATTGAACTAAAGGGCGATCCGATGAAAGCCATTAAGTCTCCATTTTCTAATTTTAAAGTTGGGTTGGCTGCATTAAAGGCTTTGCCATTAAAAAATCCATATTCAAAACCAGTTCTTTATGAAGAAATAAATATTTCCAGTTTGCCATTGATTCAACATTGGCCGAAAGATGGTGGTGCATTTGTTACTTTGCCACAAGTATATACAGAAGATATTGATCAGCCTGGAATTATGAAATCCAATTTGGGGATGTACCGAATTCAATTATCTGGGAATGAATACCAATTGAATAAAGAAATTGGATTGCATTACCAATTGCACAGGGGCATAGGTGTTCATCAAAAAAAAGCCAATGCAAAAGGGCAATCTTTGAAAGTGAGCTGTTTTGTTGGCGGGCCACCTGCACATACTTTATCTGCAGTTATGCCATTGCCCGAAGGAATCAGTGAAATGACTTTTGCGGGGGTATTAGGAGGAAGAAGATTTAGGTACACTTATCAAGATGGTTTTGCAATTAGTACAGATGCTGATTTTGTAATTACTGGAGAAGTATATCCAGGAGAAAATAAACCAGAGGGTCCATTTGGAGATCATTTGGGATATTATAGTTTAGAACACTCATTTCCTTTAATGCGTGTACACAAAGTATATGCAAAGAAAAATGCAATCTGGCCTTTTACAGTTGTAGGAAGGCCGCCTCAAGAAGATACCAGTTTTGGCGAACTCATTCACGAAATAACCGGTGCTGCAATTCCTCAAGAGATTCCAGGCTTAAAGGAAGTACATGCAGTTGATGCGGCAGGGGTGCATCCATTATTATTGGCTGTTGGGTCAGAGCGATACACCCCGTATTCACCAACCAAACAACCTGCCGAATTATTAACCATTGCCAACCATATTTTAGGAACTGGTCAATTGAGTTTGGCTAAATTTTTATTTATCAGTGCAGATGATACCAATCAATTACATGCCAGTGATGTAAAAGCATTCATGATCTATTTACTAGAAAGAATTGATTTTAATAGGGATCTGCATTTTTACACAAATACAACCATCGATACATTGGATTATTCAGGAACTGGATTAAATAGTGGAAGTAAAGTTGTTTTGGCAGCTTATGGCGAACAAAAAAGAGTATTGCAAAATGAAGCACCTAGTTTATTCAATGACTTAAATGAATTTGTAAATCCCCAATTACCGATGCCTGGTGTTATATGTTTGTCGGCAAAGTCATTTAAAGATTATTTTACAGCAAAAGAGGAAATGAAACTGTTGAACTTTCAGTTGATTGAAAAGTTGGACTTATTCAAAGGGATAGCTTTGATTGTTGTTTGTGATGATAGTGCGTTTACTGCTGCAACCATGAATAATTATTTATGGGTCACTTATACCAGATGCAATCCTTCTCATGATATTTATGGGATTGACGTGCATGTAGACAATAAACATTGGGGATGTAAAGGTCCATTGGTAATTGATGCTAGAATAAAACCACATCATGCACCCCCAGTTGAGAAAGATCCTATAGTAGAGCAAAAAATCAATCGTTTATTTGAAAAAGGCGGTAGCTTGTATTCAATCGCGTAAAATTATAACCAGCTCATTTTATGAATCAATACGTTAAACAGTTATATCAAATTGCCAATAAAGAAGAGCGGAAAATTATTGGATTAATGAGTGGAACATCCTTGGATGGGCTTGATATTGCTTTATGTGGAATTAAGGGTAGTGGAAGAGAAACAGAAATTAGGTTAATTAAATTCACAACCATTCCATTCGATCAATCTTTTAAAGACAAAATAAAAAGCATTTTTTCTAAAAGAAATGTTGATTTAGAAATGGTTTGTTTGTTGAATCCTTGGATAGCAGAACAGCATGCAACTATGATTAATCAAGCACTTAAAAATTGGGGTATTTCCAATAATGATATTGACGTGATTGCTAGTCATGGACAAACCATTTATCATGCTCCTCAAATTTTACACAACCATGCAGAATATGGCAATGCAACACTTCAATTGGGAGATGGAGATCACTTAGCAGTAAAAACAGGTATTATTACAATGAGTGATTTTAGGCAAAAGCATATTGCTGCTGGGGGAGAAGGGGCGCCTTTGGCTGTATATGGAGATTATTTTATTTTTAGTAAAGCAGGTGAAGATAGAATAATGCTGAATATTGGTGGAATAGCCAACTTTACTTATTTATCAGGCGATTTAGATGTATCGAAAATATTCAGCACCGATACGGGTCCTGGAAATACAATGATGGATGCGTACGCACAAAAATATTTCGATAAGGCTTTTGATGAAAATGGAGCTATCGCTAAACAAGGTAAAATCAACCAGCAATTATTAGCTGCTTTGCTGTCAGATTCCTTTTTTGTAAAGTCGTTTCCAAAAACAACTGGCCCAGAACTTTTTAATCTCGAATATTTAAATACGGCCCTTGCTAAACTGGGAAGCCATTCTTTGAATCATTATGATATGATGGCTACGCTGAATCAATTTAGTGCGGTAACAATTATAGAAGCGATCAAGCGGTCTTTAAGTAATGACCTGAGTTATTCCGTTTATAGCAGTGGAGGTGGAATGCATAACCCAGTATTGATGAACGCCATTCAAGCGGCACTTCCTATGTGCAGTTTTCATACTACCAATGATTTGCAAATTAGCCCCGATGCAAAAGAGGCGGTGTTGTTTGCCATTCTTGCCAATGAATCTATTGCAGGTGGAACAACACCAATTGGTGGCGGAAACAAAGATATTCCAGCCGTATCCATGGGAAAGATTAGTTTCCCAGGATAGGTATAAGCTCAGTGGTTATTTTTTTATTCTAGACGCAATACTTACCTCACCATCGGGTGTTATTTCTAAATAAATATTTTCCTTCACTGAAAGCATCGAAATATAATATTTCTTCTCTCCGTAAACATCAGTAAACTCAATGCATTCTTTTAATGAATAAGTAGGGAATGTAAACTTTGTAGTAATTTGATAAATCGCATCTTTAGGAAGTTTGTCAAAATCATAACTTGTGGATGTGCCGATTACTTCCCCTTCCTTGTAATACACTTTTTCATTTTGCTTTTCATTTTTCTTAACGTTTGTGTTTGCAAAACTGTTAAAAGTGAAAAGTAGTGCTGCTACTGCGATGATTACTTGTTTCATGTTGTTATTTTTAATTGGTTATAGTTTCATTTACTTGGTAAAAGTAGATGTTGTATATATCAGACGCAGAACATTGTGATAGGTTACATTGGCAGTATGTGTTTATAGATGAATGGTAAGTGCTAACTAATTTATCGGTGAATGGATTCTGCTAAAAACCAATGCAGTCAATTGTTTCAGTATTTTTTTTGATTATTTCAAAAGAGCTAGATTGCTTGGATGAAAATTGTTAAAGCTGTTTTAACGCTTTATCAATGGCTTGCTAAAATGGTATGAATAAAAAAAGACATTGCTTTTTGCAATGTCTTTTTTTAGATAACGGAGCTTAATTATTTATTTTGAACACTTGGATAATGATCGATGGTTTCAAATGCATTGCGTTTGTCTTCTTTCAACAATTGAATAAATCTTCTCAATGAATCGATATGTGCTCCTTTTTGAAACATTCGATCATGGGCAAGAATTACAATTGAATTTTCCCTTTCTGTATATCCAGATTCAAATTTGTCATTGATCAATTTTACCAATTCAGTGGGGCTTTGCTTGGGGGTGCTTCCCTTAATAAACTGCCATTCTATATCCCATCCAATTATTTTATAGCCTAAAGAATCCAAACGTTTTGCAACCATTTCAGATGATTTTGGTCCGTGCACTTCGCCATTTACTGCCCAAGTATTTCTGCCTGGCATACGAATGATTTTTACCGGGATATTCATGGCTTTTTCTGCTTTTAAAAAATCACTCACGGCTGTATCTAAATGGGTATAAAAGAAATTATAATTATCTCTAAAAGCGTGTGTATAGCTATGATTTGCCAATAAGAATTGTGGGTAAGCGTTTCTGATAGAATCTATGGTACGTTTTCTTCTTGGTTCTATGTCATGGTGCATTCCAACAGCAAAAAAAGTGGCTTTTACGCCTTCCTCTTCAAAAATTCTTTTACAAATAGTGGTTCCGGGTGGTTGGGGAGAATCATCCCATGTTAAATAAATATACCTTTTAGAACTATCATGTTTCATTGGAGTTCCTGGAACTAACTGAGTGGCAACTGGAGTTTTGGTAGAGTCGGCATCGGTTTTATTGTCTTTTCCATCGTTACAAGCTGAAATGGCCAATAATAGGCAGGAAAGGATTAAAAAACCGTTCTTTTTAATCAAATTAGGATACATTGGATATTTTTTTTCAAAGTTAATTGCTCTAATTGCCAATTATTGGATTAAATGGGATTTGTGGAAAAATCCATGGGTTTTTACGAGCTGCGGGCTATTTATTAAAGAATGTGAAGAAAAAATGAAAAAAAATACGTTTTCGTCTTGTTAGTTTGCTTCATTTGCTTACCTTTGCCGTCCGAAAAAATCGGAAAAAATTAATAGTCATGGCAAGAGTATGTCAGGTAACAGGTAAAAAACCAATTGTTGGTAACAGTGTTTCTCACTCAAACATCAAAACCAAGCGTCGTTTTTTACCCAATTTACAGAAGAAGCGTTTCTTCTTTGCTGAAGAAGATCGTTGGGTTTCATTGAAAGTATCTACTGATGCTCTCAGAACAATTAATAAAAATGGTTTGAGCACAGTAATCAAGCAATTGAGAGCTGACGGAGTGAAGATCTAATTAAACACAAGAAAACTAGCTTATAAAATGGCAAAGAAAGGCAACAGGGTGCAAGTAATACTTGAGTGTACAGAGCACAAAACAAGTGGTTTGGCAGGTACAAGTCGCTACATCACCACTAAGAACAAGAAAAATACGCCAGAGCGTATTGAGTTGAAGAAATTCAACCCATTAATGAAAAAAGTAACCGTTCATAAAGAAATCAAATAGTCATGGCAAAAGCAGCTAAAACCGCGATTAAAACCAAAGACCAGAAAGCAGCAGCCGAAGCTAAAAACTGGACTAAAGTAATTAAAGCCGTACGCAGCCCAAAATCTGGTGCGTATACTTTTAAAGAAGCAATCATACACAAGGACAAAATAAAAGACTTTTTGTCTACTAAATAGTGCTTTGTATCAACGTACAGAAAAGCTTCCTTCTCAACAGTAGGAGGCTTTTTCTATTTTAATATTCAATCTTATTGTATGGGTTTCTTCGATAAATTATTCGGAAAAAAAGACAAAGAAAACCTCGATCAAGGTTTGCAAAAAACCAAAGAAGGCTTTCTTTCTAAGATTACCAAAGCCATTGCAGGTAAATCTACGATTGATGATGAACTGTTGGATGATTTGGAAGAAGCGCTCATCGGTTCCGATGTAGGAGTAACTACAACTTTACAAATAATTGAACAAATTGAAAAAAAAGTAAAAGATAATAAGTATCTCAATACCAGTGAGTTAAATAACTTACTTCAACAAGAAATTGCATCAATTCTAGTTGATGCTCCTGACCAAACTTTATCAGGATTCGCTATTCCGGCTGAAAAAAAACCCTATGTGATTTTAGTGGTTGGTGTAAATGGTGTAGGGAAAACCACCACCATTGGAAAATTAGCTGCTCGTTTTAAAGCAGCAGGAAACCAGGTGATTTTAGGTGCAGCAGACACTTTTAGGGCAGCAGCTGTAGATCAATTAACCATTTGGAGTGAGCGAGTAGGTGTGCCAATTGTAAAACAAGCTATGGGTTCCGACCCTAGTGCGGTAGCTTTTGATACAGTAGCTAGTGCGGTTGCGAAAAATGCCGATGTAGTTATTATAGATACTGCCGGACGTTTGCACAATAAGGCGCATTTAATGGATGAATTGAATAAGATCAAAAGGGTTATTCAGAAAATAATTCCAGACGGGCCTCACGAAGTATTATTGGTATTGGATGGATCTACTGGCCAAAATGCAATTGAACAAGCCAAACAATTTACTGCAACAACCGAAGTTTCTGCTTTAGCAATTACCAAATTAGACGGTACAGCTAAAGGGGGAGTGGTTTTGGCAATATCTCATCAATTCAAAATTCCAGTAAAATATATTGGTGTAGGAGAGAAAGTAGAAGATTTATTGATTTTTGACAAGCATGAATTTGTAAAAACGTTGTTTAACTTGTCCAATTAATTTTTATCTTGCCCAAAAATTTAGAAATGAAAAAGATCATTTTATCTGCAGCTATTTTATGCTTGGCTGCTAGTAGTAGTAATGCGCAATTGGGCGGATTAGTAGACAAAGCAACTAAAACAGCTGCTGCTGCAGGTTTCGACGTTAACAAATTAACAAGTGGAATCATGGGTAAATTAGTACCTGGTCTTAATTTGAGTGGCGCACAAAAAACTCAAGTTACTGATTTGGTAACCGGATTTTTAACCAAGAAATCGGATATAGTTCCATTAGCAGGAACTAACCCAGCTGAATATGCTAAGAAGCAATCAAGTTTGTTTAGTGGATTACAATCTAAATTAGGCGGGGTTTTGGCAAAAGACCAAATGTCTAAATTCATGGGATTGAAGCCTGCATCAGCATCTAGTTCTAACCCATTATCAGCATTGTTCTTTTAATATTTAAAAAGTATAACGGATGGCCAAGCCACCCCAACCACTTTCAAAATAATTATATCCAATCAAATTAAAGGAGGGCTGCCAATCAAAACTTAGATTGAGTGGCGCTCCTTTAACTTTATAGTCAATTCCAATAATTCCATCTACCCCCATAACGCCTCCACTTTCTCTTGTTGGGTTATTCAATTTCCATTTCTCGCTCCAAACGCCAATATGAGCACCGGCTCCTATAAACCATTGTAAACCTTCAGTTGACCCTAAAGGGTAATACATTTCATACAATCCTGTTAATCTAAATCCATCACTCGAAATATATCCAAGACCTTCTAAAGCCTTGTTTTTTTGTTTAAAGTGTTTAACAGAAATCGCTCCAGGATAAACTTTTACCCCAACAGCTGTTCTGTAATCTGTTCCCAAGTTGGATTGAGCAGTGGATAGACTACTAAAAGCAATAAAGCTCAATAGGGTAACTAGGTATTTCATTTGATTTGGTTTTATGGAATTTTAGAATGAATTCAAAAATAATTCCTTGAATTGGAAATAATTGTTAAGGACTAGTTATGGTATAACTTGTTTTATAAGTAGGTTTGTAATATGCAATCATTCAATCATTTGGTAGCCGATTTTAACAATCGTTTTGCTGGTAGACATTTCCCAGAAACTCCCGCAAGCTTATATGAACCTTGTCAATATTTTTTAGGAATTGGGGGGAAAAGGATTCGACCAATTTTGTGTTTGATGGGAAATGAATTATTCGACAATATTCATCAGGACGCATACCAGGTTGCAACAGCCATTGAATTGTTTCACAATTTCACGCTGATTCATGATGATATTATGGACAATGCTTCTTTAAGAAGAGGTATGGAAACAGTTCATGTAAAATACAATCCGAGTACAGCTTTGCTAGGAGGAGATGTGATGATGATTAAAGCCTATGAATACCTCAATACCATCAACTTAAATCATCTTCATCCCATTTTGCAATTATTCAATACTACGGCTAAAGAAGTTTGTGAGGGTCAGCAATTGGATATGGATTTTGAGAAAAGAAATGATGTAAGCTTAGAAGAATACATTCATATGATTACGCTTAAAACTTCAGTTTTATTAGCAGCTAGTTTAAAGATGGGTGCTATTTTGGGAGGAGCAGGCGAAGGCAATTGCAATCATTTATATGAGTTTGGCAAAAACTTGGGTATTGCATTTCAAATTCAAGATGATTATTTAGATGCATTTGGTGACCCTGAAAAATTTGGGAAAGAAGTAGGAGGAGATATCAAACAGAATAAAAAAACATTTTTACTCTTACATACATTGGAAGTTGCCAGTTCTCAACAAAAGCTTCAATTGGCTGCTTTATTAAATGAAAATCCTTCTAATAAAGTAGAACAAGTTCTTCGCATTTATAAAGATTGTGGAGTTGATGAGTGGGCGAAGCAACTAAAAAATCAGTATCTACAAGCAGCCTTGAAACACCTCAATGATATTGCTGTATTGTCTAAACGCAAAGCCCCACTTGTAGAATTGGCTGGTTATTTAATTCAAAGAGATGTGTAATTCTATACTACCCATTTATTATTAATCTCCCTATTTCCCTATCTTTCAAGTTCAATACACTAAATATGTCTTCTCTTTTTAGAAAGAAATCATTAGATAAAATTGTTGCAGATGCTGCAGTTGGCAATGCAAATGGCCATGAAGCTGGTCTTAATAAAGTATTAGGTGTGCGCGATTTAACCTTTATGGGAATTGCAGCTGTTATTGGAGCAGGTATATTTTCTACTATCGGAACTGCTGCATTCAATGGTGGTCCGGGCATAGCTATTTTATTTGTAATTACAGCCATTACCTGCGGATTTAGTGCACTCTGTTATGCGGAATTTGCCAGTAGAATTCCTATTTCAGGCAGTGCGTATACATATGCATATGTTTCATTTGGAGAAGTAGTTGCTTGGATAATTGGCTGGGCACTAATACTCGAATATTCTATAGGTAATATTGTAGTGGCCATAAGTTGGAGTGGTTATTTTAATAACCTATTGGCAGGTTTTCACATTAATTTGCCAGGCTGGTTGGCAACCAATGCAAGCAATGCGCAATTAGGCTACGAAGAAGCAGTTAAAGCCCTTGCAGCAGGACAGACTTTAGAAACACTAACCAACCATGCACGCATGGGGTACGATGCTATTAACAATGCACCAGTAATTGCAGGGTGGAAGGTGATTTTAAATATTCCTGCCTTTATCATTGTTGTATTAATTACCAGCCTTGCATATATAGGCATAAGGGAAAGTAAAAAAACCACCAATGCAATGGTTGTTTTTAAGATAGCAGTGATTGTATTTGTAATTGCGGTTGGCTTTTTTTATGTAGATACCAGTAACTGGACTCCATTTATGCCCAACGGAATTGGAGGCGTATTGGCAGGTGTTTCAGCGGTATTCTATGCCTATATAGGTTTCGATGCCATATCTACTACAGCGGAAGAATGTAAAAATCCACAGAAAGATTTACCAAAAGGAATGATTTACTCATTGCTTATTTGTACTATACTATACATACTCATTGCATTGGTATTAACAGGAATGGTTAATTATAGTGAGTTAAAAGTAGACGATCCATTGGCTTATGTGTTTGATAAAATAAAGTTGAGTAAAGTAAGTTATATCATTTCTATAAGTGCAGTTGTAGCTACTACAAGTGTTTTGTTGGTATTTACATTGGGTCAGCCACGAATTTGGATGAGTATGAGCAGAGATGGATTGTTGCCTAAAAAATTTGCACAAGTACATCCTAAATATCAAACGCCTTCTTTCTCTACTATTATTACAGGATTGATGAGTGCCATACCAGTATTATTTGTAGGGAGTGGATTAATGACCGATCTTACTAGTATAGGTACGCTTTTTGCATTTGTGTTGGTTTGTTTCGGGGTATTGGTACTACCCAAGCTCGATAAAAACAATACCAAAGCATTTAAGCTACCTTATATAAATGGCAAGTTTGTAATACCAGCAATAGTCATTGCCATTATATACTTGTTTAACCAAAGAATCAATGAGGCTTTTGCCAACCTAGCTAATGAAGGCTATCAAGAAATCCTGTTCTTGGTTTTTATGCTCATAGCTATTATTACAGCTGTATTAAGTTTTATAAGGTCTTACTCTTTTATACCAGTAGCAGGTGCCCTGTGTTGTCTTTATTTAATGATCGAAATTCCTGCAGTTAGTTGGTTATGGTTTTTTGTTTGGATGGGTATTGGGTTGGTTATTTATTTCTTTTACGGAAAAAATAAAAGTAAATTAAGGTAACAGTTGTTTCAATCTTAATTTTGCACAAATAGAAAAATGAAGTATCAGATAGGTGACGATATTCTCGTATTGCTCAGCAACGAAGAAGGCAAAGTAATTGAAATTATCAACGACAAAATGGTGCTCATTGAAGTAAGGGGTGTGAAATTTCCGGCTTATATGGATCAGATTGATTTTCCTTATTTCAAAAGGTTTACCGAAAAAAAATTAGTTCCCTCTAAAAAACCAGCGCCTAAATTATACATAGATCAAATTCCAAAAGAGAAGCCACGGCCCAATCAAATCAAAGTGGCAACCGGAGTGTGGTTGAGTTTTATTCCCAAATTTGAATTAGATGATTTTAATGATGAAGTAGTGGATGTATTGAAAATTCATCTTGTTAACAAAACATCCAATGCATTAAAATTTATATATACGCAACAATTCAATGGAGAAGAAAATTTTTCTTTGGTGAATAATGTTCAAGCTTTTCATGATTTTTATTTGCATGATATCTCCTTTGCTTCGGTAAATGATAGCCCCAGTTTTGCAGTTGATTTTAGTCTTTTGCAGCCTGAAAAAAACAAAGCCACTCATTTTGAAACCAATTTAAAATTGAAGGCCAAACAGGTATTTCAAAAAGTTGAATTGCTAAAAGAAAACAATGAACCCGCTTTTTCTTATTTATTGTTCGATCAATATCCTGAAAAAGAAGCTGAATACTTTCCACTAGATAGTTTAGCTGCCAAAGGCTATAAAATATATGATGCTGGTAAATCTAGAGAACATTTGCCTCCGGCAAGATCTGTCATTGATTTGCATATTGAAAAATTAAGCAATGAATATAGTTCGATGAGCAATTTCGAAATGCTAACCCTGCAATTGAATGAATTGGAAAAATGGCTGGATATTTCTGCGGCACATCATCAACATGAATTAACCATTATACATGGCGTTGGGTCTGGTAAATTGAGGGAGGAAATTCACGAAATACTCAAAACTCGGCGAGAAGTAAAACACTTTATCAATCAATACGATCCTCGGTTTGGGTATGGAGCAACTCAGGTTTATTTTCAATACAAGTAGTTTTTTCCTACCAACTGCAAGGTATTTTAGGATTCTGCTATCATCAACAACAGTTTTCTTCGTTCCATAGCCTTCTAATGTTGTATCTTTGCAGCTTACAAACCCGAGCCATCGCTCCGATTAATTCGGGGAGGAAAGTCCGGACAGTACAGAGCAACCCACCGGTTAAACGCCGGCTTCCCAATTTTTTGGGAAAGAGAAAGTGCCACAGAAAATAACTACCCGCTTCGGCGTGGAAAAGGTGAAAACGTGAGGTAAAAGCTTACGGCTGCAAATGGTAACATGGGCAGGGGGTAAACCTTGGGTACTGTAATGCCATGTAAAGGAATGTTGAGGGCTGCTCGCCCGAGTTTTGCGAAAGTAAACACATTCCAGGGTAGGCAGCAAGATCAGTTCAGTAATGACCTGACTAGATAAATGATGGAGTTGAAACAGAATCCGGCTTACGAGGTTTGTATTTTTTTCGGATAAAGCAATACAATTTATCATACCAACTTATCTCCTGTTTTCGCACAGGTTTCGTATTTTTGTTGCTATGACACAAGAGCAAATTAAGCGTATGAGGGATCGTACTATGGTCCTGAGGAGGTTTCTTTGACGTTGATAACCGCAATTATAAAGTAGATACAGATCGACAACTCTCTCTTTCGGCTGGATTTTGGGATGACAATTCCAGAGCTACAGCAGTAATGAAGGATATTAAGGTTAATGAATATTGGTTAAAACTATTTAAGCAAGTAGAGAACGCCGTAGAAGATTTTGCTTTACTATTTGATTTTTGGAAATTGGGAGATGCCTCAGAAGAAGAAACCAAATTAGCGCATGATCAAGCTATTCAATTAATAGAAGAAGCGGAGTTTAAAAGCACTTTGAATAAACCCGAAGATGAATTGCCAGCTGTGCTTCAAATTAATCCAGGAGCAGGCGGAACTGAAAGCCAAGACTGGGCTGAAATGTTGTTGCGCATGTATAGAATGTATGGCGAAAAACAAGGTTGGAAGCTCACAGAGATTGATTATCAAGAAGGAGATGGGGCTGGAATAAAATCTGCAACCATTCAGTTTGATGGAGATTTCGCCTATGGATTCTTAAAAGCAGAAAGTGGCGTACATCGTTTGGTGAGAATTTCTCCTTTTGATAGCAACGCAAGAAGACATACTTCATTTGCTTCTGTATTTGTTTATCCATTAATCGATGATAGTATAGAAATCAATGTCAATCCAGCCGATGTTGAATGGGCATTTTATAGAAGTGGAGGTAGTGGGGGGCAAAACGTAAATAAAGTTGAAACTGCAGTAAGATTAAAGCATATACCAAGTGGCTTTATCGTTGAATGCCAACAAGCCAGAACACAGGGCGAAAACCGAGAATTGGCAATGAAAATGTTAAAGAGCAGACTCTATGAAGAAGAATTGCGCAAACGTCAAGAAGCCCTAAATGCAACCAATGCAGGCAAGAAAAAAATCGAATGGGGAAGCCAAATTAGGAGTTATGTTTTTCATCCATATAAAATGATCAAAGATCATCGAACCGATTATGAAGTTGGAAATGTTGGGCCGGTTATGGATGGAGATATTGATGGGTTTATTAAGGCTTATTTAATGATGGAGAAAGAGTCTACTGCGCAATAGCCAATAAAGTTAAATAGGGATTATTATTTAATGAACAGCGAGAATGGCTTTCAAATTTAAGCCTCTGTAGCGAAAAATTTGAAAGACTCGCTTGATGGGTACTTAAATAGTATCCTAAAACAGTCTGTAAAAAATCATAGCAGTAGTCCTTGTAAGAATAGATAAGCAAAACTGAAATAAATAATTAATCCAGTAACATCCACAAGGGTTGCAACAAAGGGAGCAGAAGATACTGCGGGATCTGCACCAAGTTTCTTCAAAAACATTGGCAGCATAGAGCCGGTAATGGTACCCCACAATACAACTCCAATTAACGAAAAGCCTACAGTTGCACCAATCATCATCCAATGTGGCCCATAAATTGCTGGTACGATTGAATGCCATACTGCAACACGTATAAATCCAATAATACCTAAAACTGATCCTAATAACATTCCACTGATTAATTCTCTTCTAAATACTCGCCACCAATCACCAATGGTAATTTCACCAACAGCCATTGCTTGAATAATTAGTGTAGATGCTTGCGATCCACTATTTCCTCCGCTAGAAATGATCAAAGGAACAAAAAGTGCCAAAACGATGGCTTTTGCAATTTCATCTTCAAAATAACCCATTGCAGTAGCTGTAAGCATTTCACCTAAAAACAAAACAACCAACCAACTCACTCTTTTTTTAAAGAGTTTTAAAATGGGAATATCTAGGTAGGGCTCATTCAAAGCCTCAGTTCCTCCCATTTTTTGCATGTCTTCGCTAAACTCTTCATTGGCCACCCACAACATATCATCAATTGTAACAATGCCCAATAAAATATTGTTCTCATCAACAACCGGCAAAGCAACTCTATTGTTCATTTTAAAAACTTGCTGGGCATTTTCTTGATCATCATTTACATTCAGCGATACAACTCTTCCATCAATGATTTCATCTACTCTTTTGTCGGGGGTAGATAAAATAACATCTCTAATTCTCAAATCATCTATCAATAAGCCTGTTTCGTCAATTACATAAATGACATCAATGGTTTCACTATTTCTTGCGTATCTTCTAATAGTAGTAAATACTTCTTCAACAGTATTATGTGCATATACATATACATAATCAGGGGTCATTAGCCTTCCCACACTATCTTCTGGATATCCCAATAAAGAGAGGGTGATTTTTCTTTCTTCAGGGTCTAATAATTTGATTAAATCTCTTATGGCCGCTTTAGGTAATTCTTCTAAAAAGTCCGTTCGGTCATCGGCTGGTAATTCATTTAATAATTCGGCTGTTTTCGAAGAAGGCAATTCTTTTACAATATCTTTTTGTTGGGATATGTCTAAAATCTTAAATACACTGGCAGCTCTGTGGATAGCCATATTGGCTATGATTCTTGCTTCATATTCGGGATATTCATTGATCAAATCGGCTACATCGCTGATATTCTGATTGTTTAAGAACTCCCTAATCTCAAAGGTGTCTTCTTTTGCAATCAATAAGTCGAATTGCTCAAATAAATTGGGTTGCTCTAATTCTATTGACATTATTGCGAATTTAGTAAGAAATGAGGAGATTTATTCTTGTACTTTGTGCATATAATTAAATTTAGTTAAGTGATTTTACCCATTTTATACATTGCAAATTCACCTCATAAAGGAAGGGGGGTATTTACATCTGCAACTATTCCAGCAAATACCACCATTGAAATAGCGCCAGTTTTGGTGTTAGATGCCAGAGAAAGAACTCAAGTAGAAAAAACATTGTTGCACGATTATATTTTTGAATGGGGAACTGATGGTTCTATGGCCGCTGTTGCTTTGGGATATGTTTCTATGTATAATCATGCAATTCAATATAATTGTAGATATGAAATGGATTTTGATGCATTAACGATATCGATTATTACGTGCATGCAAGTTGAAGCAGGAAATGAGCTTTTTATTAATTACAACCCCGAAGGAAAAGAACATTCACCTGTTTGGTTTGAATTGGTATAATTTCCTTTAAACATAACAATTGTTTAATAATGACTTAATAGAGAAACGCTAGAACTTTGTATAAATATCTCTATTGTCTTTTAAACAGGAACTTAAAGCTAGTGAATTTGGCAACCCATTTTTATGGGGTGTAGCTATTTCTGCATTACAAAATGAAGGAGCTTATTTGGCTGATGGAAAGGGCTTGTCTAATTGGGATGTTTTTTCCCGACGAGCAGGTAAAATAAAAGCTGGTGCCAAACCTTCTGTTGCCAACGATTTTTATTACCGTTTTAAAGACGATTTAATGTTGGTGAAAGCTTTAGGATTTAAAGTATTTCGCTTTTCAATTGCTTGGAGTAGAATTCTGCCAGAGGGTACAGGTAGAATCAATAAAGAGGGTATTGCATTTTATCATCGATTAATTGATGAGTGTTTATTATTGGGTTTAACTCCTTACGTTACTTTGTATCACTGGGATTTGCCCTATGCTTTAGAGAAAGAAGGTGGATGGGCAAGTCATCAAATGCTTAAATGGTTTTCTAGATTTGTTAAAGTTTGTGCCGAAGAATATGGCGATAAAGTAAAGAACTGGATGGTGTTGAATGAGCCGATGGGATTTACTTCTTTGGGGTATTTGCTAGGGAAACACGCACCTGGAAAAACCAGTTTAAGTCTTTTTATGTCAGCCATTCATAATGCAGCTTTATGTACAGCAGAGGGTGGAAGGATAGTAAGGTCTGAAGTGAAAAATGCACATATTGGAACTTGTTTTTCTTGTAGCGAAGTAATGCCCTATAAAGATACTGCGCTGGATATTTCTGCAGCCAAGAGGGCTGATGTATTATTGAATAGATTATTTGTTGAACCAGTCTTGGGAAGAGGTTATCCGGAAGATCCTCAATTTTCATTTTTAGAAAAATTAAACTTACATACAAAAGCATGGAAGTACAAAGAGCGAATGCAGTTTAATTTTGATTTTATTGGCATACAAAATTATTTTGCTTTAACTGTAAAGCACAATCCATTAATTCCTTATTTAAGTGCTTCCGAAGTAAAAGCCATTTCTCGTAAAGTGCCACATACGGCATTGGGTTGGGAAATTAATGCAGATAGCTTTTATAGGATGATTAAACGATTTTGGCACTATGGCGGTATCAAAGAAATCATTATAACAGAGGGAGGAGCTGCATTTAAAGATGTTTTGTATAAAGGAAGGATAGCAGACGATCAACGGACTGACTATTTCAAGCAATATATTGCCGCAGCATTAAGGGCAAAAAAAGAAGGAGTCAATCTAGGTGGATATTTTGCTTGGACGCTTACTGACAATTTTGAATGGTCGGAAGGATTTGAAGCTAAATTTGGGTTAACACATGTAGACATCGAAACACAATCCAGAACAATTAAAGATTCTGGATATTGGTTTAGGGATTTCTTAAAAACCTGAGATCATTTCGTTAAGTTTGGGAGTATAAATTACTGCTATGCGAAAATTAGGTTTGGCTTTATTGTTTTTTTTCTTCTATTTCATTGTTCAATCGCAAACCTCTCTGGTCCCTGGGAATACTGGTTATGCTATTCCAGCTGAATCTTATAGTGAAAAGTTGTTTTCAAGTGAAAACGGTTTGCAAAATTGGATCAATACAAGACAACAAGTCAACTATTTTTTTCATGTTCGTAATCCGGGTGTTTTACAAATAAAAATCAATGCCAAAAATGCATTTTCAGGTTCGGTAATCAATCTGTCAATCAATGGAAAAGATTTTAAAGTAGCCATACCAAAATCAACTACATTTCGATTATTAAATGTAGGGTCTCTTTCAATTAAAGACACTGGATTTTATCAAATCAGTATTTCTGGAACCAAACAAACTAATAATACCATTGCAGATATTCAATCCATTGAGTTGTTGGGAACTGCTGCAAAAGAAATTCATGCCAACCAGAAACCAAGAAGAAATGCTGCTTCTGTTCATTTAAAATATCCTTTAGAAGATAGCATTAAAGCCACTACTTTTTACAATGAAATTACGGTTCCAATTGGCGCTGATATTGTTCACAGCTATTATATGGCATGTGGCTTTTCTAGAGGCTATTTTGGTATACAAGTTAATAGCCCAACAGAGCGAAGAATTATTTTTTCTGTTTGGGATGCTGGTAAAGAAGCAATTGATAGAAATAAAGTGGCTGATTCTAACAAAGTACAATTACTGGCCAAAGGAGAAAATGTGTTTGCTGATGGGTTTGGAAATGAAGGTACTGGCGGCCATAGTCATTTGGTATACAATTGGAGAGCAGGAGAAAAATATCAATTAATGGTTACTGCATTACCTGATAGTACTTCAACTATTTATACAGGTTATTTTTTCGTGCCCGAATTGCAAAAGTGGAAGTTGATTGCCAGTTTTAAAGCGCCACACGATGGAGAAACATTACGCAAACTGTATTCGTTCAATGAAAATTTTGTAGGAGTAAATGGTCAATTAGAAAGAAAAGCTTTTTTTGGAAATCAATGGATTCAACAGGAGAATGGAAGATGGGTGGAACTCACAAAAGCCCATTTCTCTTATGATGCAACAGGAAAAGCCAAGGATAGAATTGATTATGGGGGAGGAGTGGAGAACGGACAATTTTATTTGAGGAATGGAGGGTTTAAGGAATCGAATGCACAATTTGGTGATTTATTTGAAAGAGCTGCAACCAATCAACGACCTTTAATTGATTGGTCTAAAAATGCAGATTCTATTGCTCAATCAATTAAGGATAATGAGCTTATTCAAGATTTTATTAAAAAAACGAATTGGAAACCCACAGGTTCAAAAGATGGTGTTTATTATGAAATTTTAAAAGAGGGGTCAGGTGCAAATGTAAAAGTTACAGACACTGTTACAGTAAATTATAAAGGTAGTTTGTTATCTGATGGATCCATTTTTGATCAAACAAAAGACAAGCCTGCAACATTTCCTTTAAATAGATTAATCAAAGGATGGCAAATAGGAGTTCCTATGTGTAAAGTAGGAGGAACCGTAAGAATTGTAATCCCATCAGCAATGGCATATACTATTAGAAGTAGAAGCAAATTGATTCCGCCCAATAGTGTGCTTGTATTTGATATTGAAGTTGTGGATGTTAAGAGATAAGTGTTAAGAGATATGAGATATGAGATAAGAGATATGAGATTTATGCGTAATTAAGTATATTTAATTTTTAAATCAATGAATATGAGAAAAGGCTTTATATTTTTAGTTTCGTCCATTTTATTGCTTCAACTCCAAGCACAAAAGCAATCTACTTCATCCCCATCAATACCGGAGCTTGTTCCAGCAGGGGTAACAACTACAACTACTAAAAATTCAGTTACCATTGGTGGTAAGAAAATAGATTACACTACGAATACAGGGTATCTTTTTTTAAAAAATGATACTGGTAAAACCATTGCAAAAGTATTTTTTACTTATTACAAAAAAGACGGTGAAGAGTCTGGAAAAAGACCATTGACTTTTACATTTAACGGTGGACCTGGTTCTTCTTCAGTTTGGTTGCATATGGGAGGCTTGGGCCCTAAAAGAGTAGTATTGAATGATGAAGGGGTTTCAGTTGGCCCCCCATATCAATACATCAATAATGAGTACAGTTGGTTAGATAAAACAGATTTGGTATTTATAGATCCAGTCTCTACAGGATATAGTAGAGCTGCTCCTGGAGAATCGCCTAAACAGTTTCATGGCTATGTAGAAGATATTTCTTCAATGGGCTCCTTTATTCGTCATTTCTTAGCACGCTATGAAAGATGGGGGTCGCCCAAATTCTTAGCGGGCGAAAGTTATGGTACTACAAGAGCTGCTGGATTGTCTAAATTTTTACAAGATCGATATCGTATTTATCTAAATGGCATTTTTCTGATTTCA